>NZ_SGXD01000003.1:0-314062 GCF_004216915.1 Motilibacter rhizosphaerae | reverse complement strand
GAGGTCCTCACGCGCCTGCTGGGCGTGACGGGCAACCCGTCGAGCGTCCACGCCGACGGCCGCGCCGCCCGCCGCCACGTCGAGGAGGCGCGCGAGCAGGTCGCTGCGGCGGTCGGGGCACGGCCCGCCGAGGTGGTCTTCACCGGCTCGGGGACCGAGGCGGACAACCTCGCGGTCAAGGGGATCTTCTGGTCGCGACGGGCGGAGGACGCCCGGCGTACGCGGGTGCTCGTCAGCCCCCTGGAGCACTCGGCGGTCTCGGCCTCCGCGCACTGGCTCGCGCAGGCCCAGGGCGCCACGGTCGAGACCGTGCGCGTCGACCCCCACGGCCGGCTCGACCTCGACCACCTCGCCGAGCTCGTCGCGGCCGACCCCGGCAGCGTGGCCCTGGTGAGCGTCATGGCCGCCAGCAACGAGATCGGCACCGTCCAGCCGCTCGCCGAGGTGGTCGCGGTCGCGGCGCCGCACGGCATCCCCGTGCACAGCGACGCGGTGCAGGCCCTCCCGGCGGTGCCGCTCGACGTGGCGGCGCTCGGTCTCGACGCGCTCGCGGTCAGCGCGCACAAGGTCGGCGGCCCGCTCGGGGTCGGCGCTCTCGTGCTGCGCGGGGCGACCGCGGTCACCCCCGTGCTCCACGGCGGGGGCCAGGAGCGCGACGTCCGCAGCGGCAGCGTGCCGCATGTGCTGACCGCGGCGTTCGGCGCGGCCGTCAGCGCCTCGCAGGCCGCCCGGCAGGAGGAGGTACGCCGGCTGCGCGAGCTCCGTGACCGGCTCGTGGCGGGCGTGCAGGGCCTCGACCCGTCGGCTCGACTCAACGGTGACCCTGCCCACGGGCTGCCCGGCCTCGCGAGCGTGGTCTTCCCCGGTTGCGACGCGCAGGCCGCGCTGCAGCTGCTGGATGCCGAGGGAGTCTCGTGCTCGGCGGGTTCTGCCTGCCACGCGGGCGTCTCCGGCCCGAGCGACGTGCTCCTCGCCACGGGGCTGGAGCCCGAGGACGCGGCGGCGACCCTGCGCTTCAGCCTCGGCCACACCTCGACCGCGGCAGATGTCGCTGCGCTGCTGGAGGTCCTGCCCACTGTGCTCGACCGGGCGCGGCGTGCCGCGCTGCTGGGGGTCTGAGATGCGCGTGCTCGCGGCCATGTCCGGAGGGGTGGACTCCGCGGTCGCCGCTGCGCGCGCCGTCGAGGCCGGGCACGACGTCACGGGCGTGCACCTCGCGCTCTCCTCGACGCCGCAGGCACTCCGCAGCGGCGCGCGCGGGTGCTGCACCGTCGAGGACTCGCGCGACGCTCGTCGAGCGGCCGACGTGCTCGGGATCCCGTTCTACGTCTGGGACCTCGCCGAGCGGTTCCGCGCCGACGTGGTCGAGGACTTCGTCAGCGCGTACGCCGAGGGGCGCACCCCGAACCCCTGCCTGCGCTGCAACGAGAAGATCAAGTTCGCCGCGGTGCTCGACCGCGCGCTGGCGCTCGGCTTCGACGCCGTCTGCACCGGCCACTACGCCCGTGTCGTCGACGGGCCACAGGGTCGCGAGCTGCACCGGGCCGCCGACCCGGACAAGGACCAGTCCTACGTGCTCGGCGTGCTCGACGCCGAGCAGCTCGCAGCGGCGATGTTCCCGCTGGGGGACAGCAGGAAGTCCGCCGTACGCGACGAAGCCGCCCGCCGCGGCCTCGCTGTGGCGCAGAAGCCGGACAGCCACGACATCTGCTTCATCCCCGACGGCGACACCGCGGGCTTCCTGCGCCGGCGGCTGGGCGACGCGCCGGGTGCCGTCGTGACGGAGGACGGCGAGCAGCTGACTGAGCACGACGGTGCCTTCGCCTTCACCGTGGGTCAGCGCAAGGGGCTGCGCATCGGTCGCCCCGCGGCTGACGGGCGTCCGCGCTACGTCCTGGACGTGCAGCCGGTCAGCCGCACCGTCGTGGTCGGCCCAGCAGAAGCCCTCGACGTCACGCAGATCTCGGCCGTGCAGCCGCGCTGGCCCGGTGCCGTCCCGACGGGGACGTTCGCCTGCGCGGCGCAGGTCCGTGCCCACGGCGAGCCGGTGCCCGCCGTTGCGACCGTGGCGGACGGGCGGACGACGGTCGAGCTGCTCACCCCCGTCCGCGGAGTCGCCCGCGGTCAGGCGGTCGTGCTCTACGACGGCACGCGGGTCATCGGCTCGGCCACGATCGACGCGACCGGCCGGTGAAGCGCAGCAGGGCGCTCCACCACGTGCGCACCGTGGTCGACGGATGCGCTGCCCAGCCGCGGTTCGGGGCGTTCCACGTCGTCGCCGCGTGGCTGCACGGCCCCCTGCTCGACGGCGCCGAGGACGTCGAGACGGTCCAGCTCGCGCTCGTGACGGACCTGCCGGCAGCGGAGGTCTGGTGGCGTGCGGTGCCCGCGGGTGCCGAGCACTGGCTGCAGGCGACGAAGCTCACCGGCCTGCCGCTCGACGTCGCCTGGCGCTCGTCGGCCGGCCCGTCGCTGGCCCCCGGGATCGAGCGGCCGCTGCTGTTGTGGGACACCGCTGGTCCGCGGGAGGACGCCCTGGCAACGCTGGAGTCCTCCGCCGCCGGCTCCCTGCGCCTGCCCGTCCCGTCCGAGGGCGAGCGCGCCTCCGCCCTCGCCGCCGAGCGGGCCACGAGCCGCGACGCGCTGCGGCGGACCACCGCGGCGTACCGCGCCGGGCGGTGGGCGCCGGGCGACCTCGCCCGCCTCGCCGACCCGCTGGCCACGGCGGCTGCGGGCTACCTCGAGCTGACGGAGGAGCCGGCATGAGCCGCGCACCGCGCTGGGCGTGGGTCCCGGCGGCCACCGCCCCGGTCGCCCTCATCGGCGGCTGGACGCTCGCCGCCCGGCTGCAGGACGGCTTCGACTCCCGGCGGGAGACCATCTCCGCCCTCGCCGGGCTCGGGATGCCGCACCGCGTCGTCATGACCACCGGCCTCGCGCTGCTCGGCGCCGCGCACCTCGGCACCGCTGCGGCCCTGTCGCCCGCGCGTCCGGCGGGCCGCCTGGTGCTGGCCACCGGAGGCGCGGCGACGGTGCTGGTGGCGGCGTACCCGCTGCGGGAGGGGGGCGGGCCCCCGGAGCACGCCGTCGCCGCGGGCGTCGCCTTCACCGCCCTCGCGGTCTGGCCGGCGCTCGCCGCCCGTCGCGGCGGACCGCTGCGGCCGGTGCCGGCGGCCGTCGCGACCGCGGGCCTGCTCGGTCTCGTCGGCTGGTTCGCCGCCGAGCTCAGCGCGGGCACCGACCGCGTCGGTCTCGCCGAGCGGGCGGCGGCCGGCGCGCAGGCCCTCTGGCCGCTCGCCGCCGTCGCCCTCGCGCGCCGCGTCGAGGAGCCCTAGGAGGGCAGCTCCGTCCACCGGCAGCCGGTGAGGACGGCGACCCGGCGCAGCCGCGCGACGACCAGCCGGGCGCGCGGCGGCCAGCCCCGGGCTGCGGTCGCGTCGACGCGGACCGACCCGGTGAGCATCTCCCGCCGTACGTCGCGCACGACGTCGGCCAACGCGCCTCGGGACGGGCTGTCGGGAAGGGTCACCACCTCAGCTCCCGGCGGGCAGCAGGCTGCTGGCCGGGGTGGTGGTGCTCCCGGATGCCGCGTGCACCCGTACGCGCAGGCCGTCGAGCTGGGCGCCCTCGCCGCCCGGCCACCACGCCGCCCACCAGCCGCGGCCGGTGCTCGCCTGCACCGTGCTGCCGTCCGGCAGCAGCACGTCGACGCCCGTGACGGCGCTGCCCAGCCGGCCGATCGCCTCCGAGTGCTGCAGGCGCCCGTCACCCGCGGCACCGCTGGTCTCGAGGGTGGCGCTGCCGCTCGCAGGGGAGGGCGCCCGGTCGGGCCAGTCGGCGAGCTGGAACCAGCCCGTCGGCTCGGCCGGGTCGAGGTCGACGCACTCGACGAGGGTGGCGCCCTTCACGACGAGCGAGAGGGTCGCGACGCCGCGACGCTCGGCGAGGACGACGTCGGAGGCGGACGGTCCTCCTGCCGGTGCGGCGTCCCAGCTGCGGGCGCAGCGCTGCGCCAGGGCAGCGCGGTCGGCCTCGGGCACCACGCTCGGGTGCGCCGTCCAGGAGGCGTACGCCGTGCTGCGCGACGCGCCCCCCGGCAGCAGCGAGGGCCCCACGACCGCGACGGCGGTGACCCCGGCGACGGCCACGGCGCCGACGAGCAGGCGGCGGCGGTGCCGCACGACGGGGGTCTGGGCCGGAGCGGCGAGGATCCGGTCGAGCTGGGCGGCGGCGCGCACGTGCTCGGCGGTGGTCAGCTCGCGCGCCGGGCTGGGATCGAGCGCGGCGAGGGCGCGCAGGTCGGGGTCGAGGGACGTCATCGGGAGGCCTCCTGGCCGGCAGGGGTGGGGGCGGGGGCGGGCGCCGCGTCGAGCGCCTCGCGCAGGCGGCGGCGGGCGCGGGTCAGGCGCATGGCGAAGGCGGAGCGCCGGCAGCCGACGACCCGGGCGGCCTGGTCGGCGGTGAGCCCGTCGAAGGCCACGAGCGCGAGGGTCTCCCGGTCGCGGGCGTCGAGCGCGCTCCACGCCCGGGCCAGGTCGACGCGGGAGCCTGCGGCCTCCGCGTGGTCGGGGACGTCGCCCGGCAGGTGCGCGGCCGCCCGGACGTCGAGGTCCGCGCGGCGGCCGCCGGCGCGCAGGTGGTTGGCGAGGGCGTGGCGGGCCACGCCGTACAGCCAAGGGCGGGCGTCGTCGTGCGCGGCGGGCACGTCGGGCAGGCGCCGCCAGGCCGTCAGGAAGACGGTGGCGACGACGTCCTCCGCATCCGCGGGGGGTACGCGGCGCTCGACGAAGCGCAGCAGGTCGGGGTAAGTGCGGGCGTGGAGCTCCCGGAAGCGGTGCTCGTCGGCACTGCTGCGTCCGGCGCTCATGCTGTCTGTCTCGCTGTCCGTCTGGGTGTCACGCCACCTCATGTCCGGCAGCCCGCCGACTGCCACATCCTCCCAGCGCGTGCTCGCGGGCGGGTGCTGTCGGTGGCACGTCCTACGCTTCCCGCGTGAGCACCGAGGACATGCCGGCCCCCCTGCCCGCCGGCGTGGCGACGGGGGTCGGCTCGCTGCCGGGCACCGACCCGCGCGCGGCCGTGCGCCTCGTGCTCGACGAGCTGCGGGACCTGCCGCACCTGCCCGAGCTGCCGGCGCGCGGGCCCGGCGCCGACCTGGTGGGCCGGGTGGTCGGCCTGCTGGCCGGCCTGCACGGCGACGTCCAGCCGAGCGGGTGGCGCCTGGTGCCCGGGGCGGGCCGCGACGAGCGGCTCTCGGTCTCCTGGCTGGCGGAGGACCTCGACGCCCTCGAGGAGCTGGCGGGCGGCTGGTCCGGGTGGCTCAAGCTGCAGGTCTGCGGCCCCGTCACGCTCGCGGCGAGCGTGGAGCTGCCGCGCGGCGGGCTGCTCGCGCGCGACCCGGGCGCCCGCCGCGACGTCGCGGCCTCGCTGGCCGAGGGGGTCCGCCTGCACGTCGAGGACGTCCGCCGCCGGCTGCCGGAGGCGCAGCTGCTCCTCCAGGTCGACGAGCCGTCGCTGACGACCGCCCTGGCCGGCCGGCTGCCGACGGCCAGCGGCTTCGGCGCGCTCCCCGCGCTCGAGACCGGGGAGGCGGAGGCCTCCCTGCGGTCCCTCGTCGAGGCGGCGGGCGTCCCGGCCATCGTGCACAGCTGCGCCCCCGCCGTCCCCGTCGCCCTGCTGCGCCGCACCGGCGCCGCGGGCGTCTCGCTCGACCTCGCGCTCGTGGCGCCGGACGGGGAGGAGGCGCTCGGGGAGGCCGTGGACGCCGGCACGCGCCTCCTGCTCGGAGCGGTCCCGTCGACCGGTGCGCCTGGACGCTCCGAGGAGGCGGCCGCGCGCGTCCGCGCGCTGTGGCGCCGGCTCGGGTTCGCCCCCGCGCTGCTCGGGGAGGCCGTGCTGGTCACCCCGGCGTGCGGCCTGGCCGGCGCGACCCCGCCAGGGGCGCTGGCCGCCCTGCGCACCGCCACCGCCGCGGCCAAGCGGCTGACCGACGACCCGGAGGGCTAGCGATGGTGCAGCAGACGTCGAGCGGGGTGCCGGTCGAGGCCGAGCAGCGCCACGCGGAGCTCGCCCGCGAGCTCGACGAGCACTCCTACCGCTACTACGTCCTCGACTCGCCGACCGTCAGCGACGGCGACTACGACCGGATGATGCGCGAGCTGCAGGAGCTCGAGGACGCCCACCCGTCGCTGCGCACGCCGGACTCGCCGACGCAGCGGGTGGGCGGCACGTACTCCACGCTGTTCACGCCGGTCGAGCACCTCGAGCGGCTGCTGAGCCTCGACAACGCCTTCACCGAGGAGGAGGTCGGGGCCTTCGCCGCCCGCGTCGCGCGCGAGGTCGGCGAGGGCGAGGCGGACTGGCTCTGCGAGCTGAAGATCGACGGCCTCGCCGTGGACCTCGTCTACGAGGACGGCCGGCTCGTGCGCGGCGCGACGCGCGGCGACGGGCGCACCGGCGAGGACATCACGCCCAACATCCGCAGCCTCGACACCGTGCCGAGCCGGCTCACCGCGCCGGCCGGGGGGCGCGTGCCGCGGCTGCTCGAGGTGCGTGGCGAGGTCTTCTTCCCGACCGACCGGTTCCAGGAGCTCAACGCGACCCTCGTCGAGCAGGGCAAGCAGCCCTTCGCCAACCCCCGCAACGCCGCCGCGGGCTCCTTGCGGCAGAAGGACCCGCGGGTGACCGCGTCCCGTCCGCTCCGGCTCACGCTCCACGGCATCGGCGTGCGCGACGGGTTCGACGTCGGCCGCCAGTCCGACGCCTACGCGCTGCTGCAGGAGCTCGGGCTGCCGGTGTCGAGCCGCTACGAGGTGCACCCCGACCTCGCCGGCGTGCACGCCTACCTCGAGCACTGGCGCGAGCACCGCCACGACGTCGAGCACGAGATCGACGGCGCCGTGCTCAAGGTCGACCAGCTCGGGCTGCAGCGGCGCCTCGGGGCGACCTCGAAGTTCCCGCGCTGGGCGATCGCCTTCAAGTTCCCGCCGGAGGAGGTCAACACCACGCTGCTGCGGATCCTCCCCAACGTCGGGCGCACGGGCCGGGTCACGCCCTTCGCGGAGCTGGAGCCCGTGCAGGTGGGTGGCGTCACGGTCTCGCGGGCGACGCTGCACAACGAGGACGAGGTGCGCCGCCGCGACGTCCACGAGGGCGACACCGTCGTCGTGCGCCGCGCAGGCGACGTCATCCCCGAGGTCGTGACGCGCGTGCCCGACCTCTCGCCGGCCGACCCCCCGCCCTTCGTCATGTGGACGCACTGCCCGGAGTGCGGCACCGAGCTCTACCGCCCGGAGGGCGACGTCGACTGGCGCTGCCCCAACACCGCCGGCTGCCCCGCGCAGCTCCGCGAGGCGGTCTTCCACCTGGCCGGGCGCAGTGCGCTCGACATCGACGGCCTCGGCTACGAGACGGCCATCGCCCTGCTGGAGAACGGCCGCATCTCCGACATCGGCGGTGTGTTCACGCTGCAGCGCAACGACTTCGAGGGGCTGCGCGGGTTCGGGCAGAAGAAGGTCGACCAGATCCTCGGCTCGCTCGAGGTCGCGAAGCGGGAGCGCCCGCTGTGGCGGCTGCTCGTCGGGCTCTCGATCCGCCACGTCGGACCTCCGACGGCGCAGGCCATCACCCGCGTCTTCCCCTCCCTCGAGCAGCTGCGCGCTGCCAGCGCCGAGCAGATCGCGGAGGTGGAGGGCGTCGGCCCGGTCGTCGCCGGGGTCATCGCCGACTGGTTCGCGCAGCCGCAGCACCAGGAGCTGCTCGACCGGATCGAGGCCTCCGGCATGCGGACCCGCGACGAGGTCGCCGACGTCGGACCGCGCCCGCTCGACGGGCTCAGCGTCGTCGTGACCGGCACGCTCGAGGGGTTCTCCCGCGACAGCGCGACCGAGGCGGTGCAGGACCGCGGCGGCAAGGTCAGCGGTTCTGTCTCGAAGAAGACCGCGTTCGTCGTCGTGGGGGAGAGCCCCGGCAGCAAGGCGGACAAGGCGGCCTCGCTCGGCGTGCCCGTGCTCGACGAGGCGGGCTTCCGTGTCCTGCTCGAGCAGGGTCCCGACGCCGCGCGGGAGGTGGCCGTCGCGCCCGCGGCGGAGCCGGAGGCAGGGGTGCCCGCAGCGGCGGACGGAGGCGCAGCGGCCGAGCCGGAGGCCGGGACGGAGGGGTGAGCGCGCTCCCTAGGATGGGGTCATGCCGTCCCTGTCACGGGACGAGGTCGCGCACCTCGCCCGGCTCGCCCGCCTGCACCTGCCCGACGACGAGCTCGCGCACTACGCCGAGCAGCTCGAGGTCATCCTCGGCGCCGTCGCGCAGGTGAGCGAGGTCGCGGGGGCCGACGTGGCTCCGACCTCCCACCCGCTGCCGCTGCGCAACGTCACCCGCCCCGACGAGGCCCGCCCCGGTCTCGGCCAGGAGGCCGTGCTCGCCGGCGCCCCGGCGAGCGAGGAGGGCCGCTTCCGCGTGCCCCGCATCCTGGGGGAGGAGGCGTGAGCGAGCCGCTCAGCAGCGAGGCCGCCGCCGAGGTCGTGCGGCTCACCGCCAGCCAGGTCGCCGCCGCCGTCGAGTCCGGTGCGGTGAGCGCCGTCGAGGTCGCCCAGGCGCACCTCGACCGGATCGCCGCCGTCGACGACGACGTCCACGCGTTCCTCCACGTCGACACCGAGGGTGCGCTGGCTGCCGCCCGGGCGGTGGACGAGCGCCGCTCCGCCGGAGAGCCGCTCGGCCCGCTCGCCGGCGTCCCGCTCGCGCTCAAGGACGTCCTCACCCAGCGCGGGATCCCCACGACCGCGGGCTCCCGGATGCTCGAGGGCTGGCGCCCGCCCTACGACGCGACCGTCACCGCGCGGCTCAAGGCCGCCGGCGTCGTCATCCTCGGCAAGACCAACATGGACGAGTTCGCGATGGGCTCGTCGACCGAGCACTCGGCGTACGGCCCGACGCACAACCCCTGGGACCTCGACCGGATCCCCGGCGGGTCGGGCGGCGGCTCGGCGGCGGCGCTCGCGGCGTACGAGGCCCCGCTGGCGATCGGCACCGACACCGGCGGCTCGATCCGCCAGCCCGGCGCGGTGACCGGCACCGTCGGCGTGAAGCCGACCTACGGCGGGGTGTCGCGCTACGGCCTCATCGCCTTCTCGTCCTCGCTCGACCAGGCGGGCCCGTGCGCGCGCACGGTGCTCGACGCCGCGCTGCTGCACGAGGTCATCGGCGGCTACGACCCGCTCGACTCGACCTCGATCGACGCCCCGGTGCCGCCGGTCGTCGAGGCGGCCAGGCGCGGTGCCCGCGGGGACCTGAGCGGCGTGCGGATCGGCGTCGTGCGCGAGCTGTCCGGAGAGGGCTACCAGCCTGGCGTCGAGGCGCGCTTCCGCGAGGCCGTCGAGCTGCTGACCTCGCTCGGGGCGTCCGTCACCGAGGTGAGCTGCCCGCACTTCGGCTACGCGCTGGCGGCGTACTACCTCATCGCGCCGAGCGAGGCGTCGAGCAACCTCGCCCGCTTCGACGCGATGCGCTACGGCCTGCGCGTCGGTGACGACGGCGAGCACAGCGCCGAGGAGGTCATGGCGATGACCCGCGCCGCCGGCTTCGGGCCCGAGGTCAAGCGGCGCATCATGCTGGGCACCTACGCGCTGTCGAGCGGCTACTACGACGCCTACTACGGCTCGGCGCAGAAGGTCCGCACGCTGATCTCGCAGGACTTCGCCGCGGCGTACGACCAGGTCGACGTGCTCGTCTCGCCGACGACGCCGACGACGGCGTTCCGGCTGGGCGACAAGGTCGACGACCCGCTGGCGATGTACCTGAACGACCTCTGCACGATCCCGTCCAACCTGGCCGGGGGAGCGGCGATCTCCGTGCCGTGCGGGCTGTCCGACGACGACCTGCCGGTGGGCTTCCAGGTCATGGCGCCCGCCCTCGCCGACGACCGGCTCTACCTCGTGGGCGCCGCGCTCGAGGCCGCGCTGGTCGACCGCTGGGGCGGCCCGCTGCTCGACCGCGCCCCTGCTCTGGAAGGAGCGTCCTCATGAACGACCGGCCCTACGAGCCGCCGCAGGAGCTCGTGCCGTTCGAGGAGGCCGTGGCGGACTTCGACGTCGTCATGGGCATCGAGGTGCACGTCGAGCTCTCGACCGCGTCGAAGATGTTCTGCGGGTGCCCCACGGAGTTCGGCGCCGAGCCCAACACCCAGGTCTGCCCGGTGTGCCTGGGCCTGCCCGGCGCGCTGCCCGTGCTCAACCGCACGGCGGTCGAGTCGGCGATGCGGATCGGCCTCGCGCTCGGCTGCTCGATCGCGGAGGAGTGCCGCTTCGCGCGGAAGAACTACTTCTACCCGGACATGCCGAAGAACTTCCAGACCTCGCAGTACGACGAGCCGATCGCCTTCGACGGCGTCACGACCGTCGAGGTCGAGGGGCGCAGCTTCGACATCGCGATCGAGCGCGCGCACATGGAGGAGGACACCGGGAAGTCGCTGCACGTGGGCGGCGCTACCGGCCGGATCCACGGTGCCGACCACTCGCTGGTCGACTACAACCGCGCGGGCATCCCGCTCATCGAGATCGTCACCAAGCCCATCGAGGGGACGGGAGCGCTCGCGCCGCAGGTCGCCCGGGCCTACGTCGCGCACCTGCGCGAGCTGGTCCGCGGGCTCGGCGTCTCCGACGTCCGCATGGAGCAGGGGTCGCTGCGCGCCGACCTCAACGTCTCGCTGCGCCGCTCGCCGAGCGACGAGTTCGGCACGCGGTCGGAGACGAAGAACGTCAACTCCCTGCGCTCGATCGAGCGCGCCGTGCGCTACGAGATCACGCGGCACGCGGGCGTCCTGTCTTCGGGCGGGCGCATCGTGCAGGAGACCCGCCACTGGCACGAGGACACCGGTGTCACGACCTCGGGCCGCTCGAAGGAGCAGGCGGAGGACTACCGGTACTTCCCCGAGCCGGACCTCGTGCCGGTCGCCCCGGCGCGCGAGCAGGTGGAGGAGCTGCGCGCGTCGCTGCCCGAGCCGCCGTCCGTACGCCGGGGCCGGCTCGCCGAGGCCTGGGGCTTCAGCGAGCTGGAGTTCCGCGACGTTGTCAACGCGGGCGCGCTGTCCGTCATCGAGGAGACCGTCGAGGCGGGCGCCTCGCCGGCCGCGGCCCGCAAGTGGTGGACCGGCGAGCTCGCCCGCCGGGCCAACGTCGACGGCCTGGAGCTCGAGGAGCTCGCCATCACGCCAGCCGCCGTGGCCCGCGTGCAGGCGCTCGTCGAGTCCGGTGCGCTCAACGACAAGCTGGCCCGCCAGGCGATCGACGGCGTGCTGGCGGGGGAGGGCACCCCGGACGAGGTGGTCGCGGCGCGCGGGCTGCAGGTCGTGTCCGACGGGGGCGCGCTCACGGCTGCCGTGGACGAGGCGCTCGCCGCCAACCCCGACGTGGTCGAGAAGATCCGCAGCGGCAAGGTCGCGGCCGCCGGCGCGCTCGTGGGCGCCGTGATGAAGGCGACGAAGGGGCAGGCCGACGCGGCGCGGGTGCGCGAGCTGGTGCTGGAGCGCGTGGGGGGCTGAGGCCCGTACGGCGGCGTGCCTCGTCGCGGGCGCCGTCTCGGCCCCAGTTGATCGGGTAGCCCGATCAACTGGGGGGCCACTACGAGCAACTGGGGGTCATCTGGAGCGGATTCGCTCGAGGTGACCCCCGATTGCTCGTGCCGAGCTTCCCCCTCGCCCGTACGGGGCGCCCCCAACGCGTCGGCCGGCGGCGGCCGGCAGCCCGGTTGATCGGGGGCCCCGATCAACGCGGGCCCAGCACGAGGACGTGGGGGTCACCCCGAGCACATGCGCCCGAGGTGACCCCCACTCGATCGAGGCCCCCGATCAACTGGGGGCCGGCCCGGGCGTCAGCCCAGCAGCGTCACGTCCAGCGCGTCGATCTCGGCGTAGAACGAGACCTTCGTCAGCGTCACGGTGTTCCAGCCCTTGTGCAGCCGGATCTCCGTGCTCAGCGTCTGCCAGTCGCCCCACCGCGTGTGCGGGAAGAACACCGTGCCCTGGTCCTGGCCGTTGACGGTCACCCGGTCCGAGGAGCGGAGCAGGTAGCCGCCGCGCTCGGAGCCGTTGGCGAAGCGGATGCCCAGCTGGGCCTTCTGCGTGTGCGGCGCGTACACCTGGACGCTCACCGAGCTGTCGGGGAAGTCCAGCCCACCCACCTTGGCGCCGCCAGAAGCACTGTCGTCGCCGACCACACGCGCGTGGGTCACGGTGCCGGCCTCGGCCTCGTACCGCGTCGCCCCGACGGGGTTCGCCGGGGTGACGAAGGGCAGCGGCTGCGGTGCGTGGTCGTACACGTCGATGGCGTCGATCTCGGCGTAGTAGGTCGCCTTGGTCAGCGTCACGGTGTTCCAGCCGGCCTTCAGGTCGACGCGGCGCTCGGCGTTCTGCCAGTTCCCCCACGTGGTGTGGGGGAAGACCACGTCGGCCTGCGCGACCCCGTTGATGCTGAGGTGGTCGCTGGACAGCACGCGGTTGGGCCCGTCGAAGGACCCGTTGGCGTACCGGATGCCGATCGTCGCCGGTCCCGCCGCGTCGCGGTGGACCCGCACGGTCACCGAGCTGTCCGCGTTGTCGAGCCCGCCGACCTTCTTCCCGCCCGAGGCGCTGTCGTCGCCCACGACCCGCGCGTCGGTGATGGTGCCGTCCTCCGCCTCGTAGCGCGTCGCCTCGGCCTGCACGACCGGCGTCCCGTCGGCGCTCCACGTGAGCGGGCTGGTGTACATCGCGCGGTACGTGAACGTCGGGTCCCAGCCGTGGAAGATGATGACCGTGCTGCCGTCGGGCCGGGTCACGACGTCCTGACCGCCGGGGCCGCGCACGTCGCCCTGGAAGCGGTCGGAGGTCATGAGCTCCCCCCGCTTCGTGTACGGGCCGGTGATGCTCGTCGCGGTCGCCCAGCCGGTGCGGTAGTTCCCGCCGTAGAAGTCGTTGGCCGAGTAGAAGAGGTAGTACGTGCCGCCGTGCTTGACGAGCGTCGGGCCCTCGACGACCGCGCCCTCCCAGGGCTGGTCGTTGTGGATGAGCTCCGTGCCGGGCCCGGTCAGCGTCGTGCCGTCGGCGGACAGCGGCTGGACGTAGATGGTCGCCGGCTTGCTGCAGCAGTTGCCGTCGGCCTTCCACAGCAGCCAGAGCTGGCCGCCCTCGCGGTAGGTGGCCGCGTCGATGGCACCGCCGAGGTCCGGCGGGTTCGTCTGCGTCGGGCAGACCAGCGGCTGGTCGCCCACCGGCGTGAACGGCCCGGCCGGGGTCGACGCCGTCGCGACGCCGATGCACTGCTTCTGCGAGGCCGCGTCGCGCGCGGTGTAGTACATCGCGAACCCGCCCGGGACCTGCTGCACGTCCGGGGCCCACACGCACGAGTCGGTCGCACCGCCGGGCGCGAACGAGCACGGGCCGGTCCACGCGCCGAGCTGCGGGAGGGCGTCCGGCTGCGGGGTCCAGTGGCGCAGGTCGGTCGAGGTCTGGTGCTGGATGTTCTGGCCGTGGTCGTTGGTCGCGTACGCGTGGTAGACCCCGTCGACCAGCAGCACGTCCGGGTCGGGGACGTTGCTGTCGATCACCGGCGCGATCGGGAGGTGGCTCCCGTCGTCGCGCTTGGCCGCCGCGGAGGCGGTGCCGGACAGGGCCGGGGCGGCGAGGCCCACGGCGAGCAGGGTGACGGCGAGCCGCGCTCGCCACCTCCGGGACTGCGGTGGCACAGCGTGCCTCATGACAAGGGACCCCTTCGACGTCGTCGTCCGTTGGTGCCCCACAGACTGCTCGGCGACCGATCGCTCGTCAACCACCGGCGCGCATCCGACGACGCAAGCGTGCAGGAACGATCACCGGGATCGCAGAGGCCAGGGACCCGTCCGTCCCGGCGGGCGCTCCGAACCCCTCTACGGAAGACTCGCTCCTGCGAACCCTTTGCAACTACGTCCTGCTGGCCCTAGGGTCCAGGAGGAGCCGAGCCCGAGCCGGAGGAGCAACGCCGTGGCGCTGATGACCGTCGAGACCCCGGCGGACCGCCCGACCCTCGTGGGACGCGTCCGTGCGCGGCTGTCCCGGGGCGAGTGGGCCTCGCTGCTCGGCATGGCCGGGTTCGTCCTGCTCCTCCACGTCCTCGGCTGGGGCCTGCTGGTCGGCGTCATCGCGCCGCACCACTACCGCATCGGCCCGCAGGAGGTCTTCGGCGTCGGGCTCGGGCTGACGGCGTACACCCTCGGCATGCGCCACGCCTTCGACGCCGACCACATCGCCGCGATCGACGGCACGACCCGCAAGCTCATGGCGGAGGGGAAGCGTCCGCTGTCGGTCGGCTTCTGGTTCTCGCTCGGGCACTCCAGCGTCGTGTTCGGGCTCTGCGCGCTGCTCGCGATCGGCGTCCGGGCGCTCGCCAGCCAGGTCGAGGACGGCTCCTCGCGCCTGCAGCAGGTCACCGGCCTCATCGGCACCAGCGTCTCGGCGACCTTCCTGCTGCTCATCGGGCTGCTCAACCTCGTGGTGCTGCGCGGCATCCTCGGGGTCTTCCGCCAGATGCGCAGCGGCACCTTCGACGAGGCCGAGCTCGAGCGCCAGCTCGACAACCGCGGGCTGCTCAACCGCGTGCTCGGCCGAGTCATGCGGGGTGTGAGCCGTCCGTGGCAGATGTACCCCGTGGGCCTGCTGTTCGGCCTCGGCTTCGACACCGCGACCGAGGTCTCGCTCCTCGTGCTCGCCGGCGGAGCTGCCGCCTTCTCCCTGCCCTGGTACGCGATCCTCGTCCTGCCCGTGCTGTTCGCCGCGGGCATGAGCCTGCTCGACGCGATCGACGGCTGCTTCATGAACTTCGCCTACGGCTGGGCGTTCTCCAAGCCGGTGCGCAAGGTCTACTACAACCTCACCGTCACGGCGCTCTCGGTCGCCGTCGCGCTCGGCATCGGCGCGATCGAGGTCGTCTCGATCCTCGTCGACCGCTTCGGCATCACGTCCGGCCCGCTCGCGACGGTCGGCTCGCTCGACCTCAACTACGTCGGCTACGCGATCGTCGGCCTGTTCGTCGTGACCTGGGGCGTGGCGCTGGGGCTGTGGAAGTGGGCGCGCATCGAGGAGAAGTGGACAGCCGGCCTCGTGCAGGCCGACTGACCGCCTACGGCGTCCCTCCGCCCGCACCGGGCGCTCCGCGGAGCGCCGGGTAGCGTGCCCGCGTGCACGCGCTCATCTGCATCGACGGCATCACCGCGCCCGACGGCGTCCGGGTCACCCGCTGGGACGGCCGCAGCGCGCTGCCTGACGACGTGGCGGACGTGGGGTTCCTCGTCCCGCCGTACATCCGGTCGACCGAGACGATCGCGGCCGCGGTCCCGCACCTGCCCGCCCTCCAGGTCGTGCAGACGCTGTCCGCGGGGGTCGACTCGTTCCTGCCGCTGGTGCCCGACGGGGTGACGCTCTGCAACGCCAAGGGCGTCCACGACGCCTCGACCGCCGAGCTCGCCGTCGCGCTCGCGCTGAGTGCGCTGCGCGACCTGCCGGCGTTCGCGCTGGCGCAGGACCGCGGGGAGTGGAAGCCGCGCAGTACGCGGGGGCTGGCCGACCGGCGCGTGCTCATCCTCGGCTACGGCTCGATCGGCGCCGCCGTGGAGCGGCGGCTCGCGGGGTTCGAGGTGGAGGTCACGCGCGTCGCCCGCCGCCCCCGGGAGGGCGTCCACGGGCTCGACGAGCTGCCGCAGCTGCTGCCGCACGCCGAGGTCGTCATCGTGCTCGTGCCGCTCACCGACGCCTCCCGCGGGCTCGTCGACGCGGAGTTCCTCGCCGCCCTGCCGGACGGCGCGGTGCTCGTCAACGTCGCGCGCGGGCCCGTCGTGGACACCGACGCACTGCTCGCGGAGCTGCAGTCGGGCCGGCTGCTCGCCGGGCTCGACGTCACCGAGCCCGAGCCCCTGCCCGCGGGCCACCCGCTCTGGTCCGCCCCCGGACTCGTGCTCACCCCGCACGTGGGCGGCGGCACGTCGGCGATGCACCCGCGCGCGCAGGCGCTCGTCACCGCCCAGCTGGCCCGTTGGGCCGCCGGCGAGCCGCTCGAGAACGTCATCACCGGTGACTACTGACCCGACGGTCCGCGACCGCATCGCGCGCGGGCGGTTCGTCTCCGTCGAGCTGCTGCCACCGCGTACCCCCGCGGGGGAGGAGGCGCTCGCCGCCGCCCTGCGCGAGCTCGCGCCGGTGCACCCGGCGTTCGTCGCCGTGACGTACGGCGCGGCCGGCAGCGACCGCGGCCGCACCGAGGCGCTCGTCGAGCAGCTCGCCGGCACCGACGTGCTGCCGCTCCCGCACCTCACCTGCGCCGCGCACCGCCGCACGGAGCTGGTGGGCATCCTCGACCGCTACATCGCCGCAGGGGTGACGAGCCTGCTCGCGCTGCACGGCGACCCGCCGCTGACGGCGACCGAGCCGCTGCCGCCCGGCGAGCTCCGGTACGCCGTGGAGCTCGCCCGCCTCGCGCGCGACCGGGGCATCCCGTGCGTCGGCGTGGCCGTGCACCCCGAGGGCCACCCCGCCGCCGACACCCGGGAGCAGGACCTCGACCACCAGGCGGCCAAGCTGCGCGAGGCCGACTTCGCGCTGACGCAGTTCGTCAACCGGGCCGAGGACTACCTGGGCTTCGTCGACGAGATGGCGGCGCGCGGCGTCACCACGCCGGTCGTGCCCGGCCTGCGCGTCATCAGCACCGTGCAGCAGGCCGAGAAGATGGCGCTGATGTCGGGCGCCCCCGTGCCGCAGGAGCTGCTCGACCGGCTGCGCGCGGTCGACGGCGACCGGGAGGCGGGCCGTGCCGTCGGGGTCGCCCACACGACCCGCGTGGCGCGCGAGCTGCTCGCCGGAGGGGCGCCGGGGCTGCACTTCTACACGATGAACCGCGCCACGGGGACGCTCGAGGTGCTCGCCGGGCTCGACCGGGCCTGACGTCCCCGCACGTCCACGCCTCGGTCGGCCCGTCCGAGCGGCGGGACCGGCGCGTACGATCACGACGGCCAACTCCGGCGCACGCGAAGGACATGGGCATGGTGGACCTCAAGCCCCGCAGCAGGGACGTCACCGACGGACTGGAGAAGACCGCGGCGCGCGGCATGCTCCGCGCGGTAGGCATGCAGGACGAGGACTTCGCCAAGCCGCAGATCGGTGTCGCGTCCTCCTGGAACGAGATCACCCCCTGCAACCTCTCCCTCGACCGCCTCGCCAAGGCGTCGAAGGACGGCGTCCGCAAGGCCGACGGCTTCCCCATGGAGTTCGGCACGATCTCGGTGTCCGACGGCATCTCGATGGGCCACGAGGGGATGCACTTCTCCCTGGTGTCGCGCGAGATCATCGCCGACTCGGTCGAGACCGTGATGAGCGCCGAGCGCCTCGACGGCTCGGTCCTGCTGGCCGGCTGCGACAAGTCGCTGCCGGGCATGCTCATGGCAGCCGCGCGCCTCGACCTCGCCAGCGTGTTCCTCTACGCCGGGTCGATCCTGCCCGGCAAGGCGCGCATGTCGGACGGGACGGACCGCGAGGTCACCATCATCGACGCGTTCGAGGCCGTGGGCGCGTGCGCCCGCGGGCTCATGTCGCGCGAGGACGTCGACGCCATCGAGCGGGCGATCTGCCCCGGCGAGGGCGCGTGCGGCGGCATGTACACCGCGAACACCATGGCGGCGGCCGCCGAGGCGATGGGCATGTCGCTGCCCGGCTCCGCCGCCCCGCCCGCCGTCGACCGCCGCCGCGACGGCTTCGCGGTCGCCTCCGGTGAGGCCGTGGTCGGCCTGCTGCACAAGGGGATCACCGCGCGGCAGATCCTCACCAAGCCGGCGTTCGAGAACGCGATCGCGGTCGTCATGGCGCTCGGCGGCTCGACCAACGCGGTGCTGCACCTGCTCGCGATCGCCCGCGAGGCCGAGGTCGACCTGACGCTGCAGGACTTCATCCGCATCGGCGCCAAGGTCCCGCACCTCGGTGACCTCAAGCCCTTCGGCCGCCACGTGATGTACGACGTGGACCGCATCGGCGGCATCCCCGTCGTCATGAAGGCGCTGCTCGACGCGGGCCTGCTCGACGGCTCGACGCTCACGGTGACCGGCAAGACGATGGCCGAGAACCTCGAGGAGCTCGCTGCCCCGGCGCCGGACGGCACGGTCATCCGCCAGCTGTCGAACCCGATCCACAAGACCGGCGGCATCACGATCCTCCACGGCACGCTCGCCCCCGAGGGTGCGGTCGTGAAGTCGGCGGGCTTCGACAGCACGGTCTTCGAGGGCACCGCGCGCGTCTTCGACGGCGAGCGCGCGGCGATGGACGCGCTGGAGGACGGCACGATCGTCGCCGGTGACGTCGTCGTCATCCGCTACGAGGGCCCGAAGGGCGGCCCCGGCATGCGCGAGATGCTCGCCATCACCGGCGCCATCAAGGGCGCGGGGCTCGGCAAGGACGTGCTCCTGCTGACCGACGGCCGGTTCTCCGGCGGCACCACGGGCCTGTGCGTCGGCCACGTCGCCCCCGAGGCCGTCGACGCGGGCCCGATCGCGTTCGTGCGCACCGGCGACCGCATCCGGCTCGACGTCGAGAACGGCCTGCTCGACGTGCTCGTCGACGACGCGGAGCTCGAGTCGCGCAAGGAGGGCTGGGCCCCGCCGGCGCCGAAGTACACGACGGGCGTGCTGGCGAAGTACCGCAAGCTCGTGGGCTCGGCCGCCACCGGCGCCACCTGCGGCTGACGGACGACGGGGCAACCCCCTTCCCCGTGATCATGCACATCTTGGGGAGGGGCGTGTCGCGCCCCGCCCCTGCGGCGGGGTGCACGCCCCACCCCTTCCCCGTGATCATGCACGTCCTGGGCCGCCCAGGACCTGCATGATCACGGGGGGGTGGGCGGCCACGCACGAGGGGCGCACAGGATGTGCATGATCATGCGGAGGCATGGGGGGTGCCGTGTCGAGCGGGGCGCCCAGGATCTGCATGATCACGGGGAGGGGCGTGGGCCTCGCGGCAGGGGCGAGTGGACAGGACGGCGGGGCGTCGGGCAGGATGGGACCGTGCAGAACCTCCTCGTACTCATCGGGCGCGCTGGCTGACGACCTAGCCGAGCGCGCTACCCCTCGTCGCCCAGTTCATCGGGCCGGGGGGTTTTTTGTTGGCCGAGGACCGTACGTCACACTGGAACCGCAGTCGAGGAAGGTGGAAGAGTGGCAGAGCAGCTCACCGGCGCGCAGAGCCTGGTCCGCTCCCTGGAGGCCGCCGGCGTAGACACCGTCTTCGGCATCCCCGGCGGCGCGATCCTCCCGGCCTACGACCCGCTGTTCGACTCCGAGAAGATCCGGCACATCCTCGTCCGCCACGAGCAGGGCGCGGGACACGCCGCCGAGGGGTACGCCGTGGCCACCGGCCGCGTCGGCGTCTGCATGGCGACGAGCGGGCCGGGCGCGACCAACCTCGTGACGCCGATCGCCGACGCGTACATGGACTCGGTGCCGATGGTCGCGGTGACGGGGCAGGTCCCCAGCGCCGCGATCGGGACGGACGCCTTCCAGGAAGCCGACATCAGCGGCATCACGATGCCGATCACCAAGCACAACTTCCTCGTGACCGACCCGGCGGAGATCCCGCGGGCGATCGCCGAGGCCTTCCACATCGCCTCGACCGGCCGACCGGGCCCGGTCCTCGTCGACGTCGCGAAGGACGCCCTGCAGAGCCTGACCACCTTCACCTGGCCGAGCAGCATCGACCTCCCGGGCTACCGCCCGGTGAGCAAGCCCCACGGCAAGCAGGTCCGTGAGGCGGCGAAGCTCATCCTGTCCAGCAAGCGCCCGGTGCTCTACGTCGGCGGCGGCGTCATCCGCGCCCGCGCCTCCGCGGAGCTGCGCCAGCTCGCGGAGCTCACGGGCATCCCCGTGGTGACGACGCTGATGGCGCGCGGGGCCTTCCCCGACAGCCACCCGCAGCACCTCGGCATGCCGGGCATGCACGGCACCGTCGCGGCGGTGACGGCCCTGCAGAAGGCCGACCTGCTCATCACGCTCGGCGCGCGGTTCGACGACCGCGTCACCGGCAAGCTGTCGAGCTTCGCCCCGCTGGCGAAGGTCATCCACGCCGACATCGACCCGGCCGAGATCTCGAAGAACCGCACGGCGGACATCCCCATCGTGGGGGACTGCCGCGAGGTCATCAGCGAGCTCACCGCGGCACTCAAGGCGGAGTTCGAGGCGCAGGGCCACGGTCTCGACCTCGCCGCATGGTGGGCCACGGTCGGGTCGTGGCTCGAGCGCTTCCCGCTCGGCTACGACGAGCCCGACGACGGCTCGGTCTCGCCGCAGTACGTCATCTCCCGGCTCGGCAAGATCGCCGGCCCCGAGGCGATCTACGCCTCCGGGGTGGGCCAGCACCAGATGTGGGCCGCGCAGTTCATCGACTACGAGAACCCCAACACCTGGCTGAACTCCGGCGGTGCCGGGACCATGGGCTACGCCGTTCCCGCCGCGATGGGCGCCAAGGTCGGCCGTCCTGACGCGACGGTGTGGGCGATCGACGGCGACGGCTGCTTCCAGATGACCAACCAGGAGCTCGCCACCTGCGCCATCAACGACATCCCGATCAAGGTGGCCGTCATCAACAACGGCAGCCTCGGGATGGTCCGCCAGTGGCAGACGCTGTTCTACGGCGGGCGCTACTCCAACACCGACCTGCAGAGCCGGCGCATCCCGGACTTCGTCAAGCTCGCCGACGCGTACGGCTGCGTGGGCCTGCGCTGCGAGAGCGCCGAGCAGGTCGACGCGACGATCGAGAAGGCCATGTCGATCGACGACGCCCCCGTCGTCATCGACTTCGTCGTCCACCAGGACGCGATGGTCTGGCCGATGGTCGCCGCCGGCACCAGCAACGACGACATCATGGTGGCCCGCAGCCTCGCTCCCGTGTGGGACCGCGAGGAGAGCGAGACGGGCGTGGAGGTCCAGTGAGCAAGCACACGCTCTCCGTCCTGGTCGAGGACAAGCCCGGGGTGCTCGCCCGCATCTCGGGGCTGTTCTCCCGGCGGGGCTTCAACATCGACTCGCTGGCGGTCGGCCGCACCGAGACCCCGGGCGTCTCCCGCATGACCGTCGTGGTCGAGGTCGACGAGCTCCCGCTCGAGCAGGTCACCAAGCAGCTCAACAAGCTGGTCAACGTCATCAAGATCGTCGAGCTGGAGCCGTCGACCTCGGTCCAGCGCGAGCTCCTGCTGGTCAAGGTGAAGGCCGACCTGCAGACCCGGTCCCACATCCTGGAGACCGCCCAGCTGTTCCGCGCCAAGGTCGTCGACGTCGCCACCGATGCCGTCACGATCGAGGCCACCGGCAACGGCGAGAAGCTCGCGGCGCTCCTGCGCGTCCTCGAGCCGTTCGGCATCAAGGAGCTCGTGCAGAGCGGGATGGTCGCGGTCGGCCGCGGCTCCCGCTCCATCGCCGACCGTGCGCTGCGCCCGGTCGAGCGCAGCGCCTGAGACTCGCGTCCCCCCACCCCACCGCAACAGGAGAACCCCCAGTGGCAGAGCTGTTCTACGACGACGACGCCGACCTCTCGATCATCCAGGGCCGTACGGTCGCGGTGATCGGCTACGGCAGCCAGGGGCACGCGCACGCGCTGTCCCTGCGGGACTCCGGCGTCGACGTCCGCGTCGGCCTGCCCGAGGGCTCGAAGAGCCGCGCCAGGGCCGAGGCCGAGGGCCTGCGCGTCGTCACGCCGGCCGAGGCGGCCGCCGAGGCCGACCTCATCATGATCCTCACGCCGGACCACGTGCAGCGCCACGTCTACTCCAGCGACATCGAGCCCAACCTGCAGGACGGCGACGCGCTGTTCTTCGGCCACGGCTTCAACATCCGCTTCGGCTACATCAAGCCCCCGGCCGGCGTCGACGTCTGCATGGTCGCCCCGAAGGGGCCGGGCCACCTGGTGCGCCGCGAGTACTCCGAGGGTCGCGGCGTCCCCGTGATCGTCGCGGTCGAGCAGGACGCGACCGGCTCGGCCTGGCAGCTCGCCCTCTCCTACGCCAAGGGGATCGGCGGCCTGCGCGCCGGCGGCATCAAGACCACCTTCACCGAGGAGACCGAGACCGACCTGTTCGGTGAGCAGGCCGTCCTCTGCGGCGGCATGTCCGCCCTCGTGCAGACCGGCTTCGAGATCCTCACCGAGGCGGGCTACCAGCCCGAGGTCGCGTACTTCGAGTGCCTCCACGAGCTCAAGCTCATCGTCGACCTCATGTACGAGGGCGGCATCGCCAAGCAGCGCTGGTCGGTGTCCGACACCGCGGAGTACGGCGACTACGTCTCCGGCCCGCGCGTCATCGACGCCTCGGTGAAGGCGCGCATGAAGGACGTCCTCACCGACATCCAGGACGGCACCTTCGCCGCCCGCTTCATCGCCGACCAGGACGCCGGTGCGCCGGAGTTCAAGGCGCTGCGCGCGCAGGGCGAGCAGCACCCGATCGAGGCGACCGGCCGCGAGCTGCGCAAGCTCATGAGCTGGGTCAAGTCGTCCGACGACGACTACACCGAGGGCTCCGCCTCGCGCTGACGCTCGTGCTCCCGGGTGCTGGCGCACCCACCACAGACCCCGCGGCGCGCCCACCCGGCGCACCGCGGTAGCGACCGGCCCCGAGCCGGCGCGCCCCCGGAGGGGCCGTCCCCGACACCACGGGGGACGGCCCCTCCGTCCGTTCCTGAGAGATCTGCCTGCCCTACAGCGACTTCTGGTACGCCGCGAACGCCCGCGTCGCGAGCGTCGCCATGACCACGGCCAGCGCGGCGAGCAGCCCGAGCCGGCCCAGGACCGCACCCCAGTCGGTGCCCGCCGACAGCGAGTCCCGTGACGCGACCACCGCCCAGTCGACCGGGTTGACGCGGGCCGCGGCGCGTACCCAGCCGGGGGAGAGGCGCACGTCCATCAGCGCCGACGAGACGAACTGCAGCGGCAGCACGAGGAACTGGCTGATCCCGATGAGCGCCTCCTGCTGGCGCAGCAGCAGGGCCAGGGCGTTCGACAGCGACGCCACGACCACGCTGACGAGGACCGCGGCGACCAGCGTCACGACGGCACCGCTCCACGCGTGCGCGAAACGCGCACCGGTGGCCACCGCCAGCCCGAGCACGACCAGGGTCTGCACGACCGTGACGATCGCCTGGTAGGCGAGGCTCCCGACCATCAGCGCGCCACGGCGTACGGGCGAGGCGAGCAGGCGGTCCATCACCCCGCGCTGCATGTCCTCGATGAACACCGTGCCTGCCCAGCCGCTGGAGAACAGCGCGGTCATCATGACGACGCCGGGCGTGAGGAACTCGAGGTAGGACCCGGAGCCGTGCGCGAAGCCGGGGATGGAGACGACGGGCTTGAACAGCTGCCCGAACAGCAGCAGCCAGATCACCGGCTGCACCAGGGTGAAGGCCGCATAGGCGGGCTGCCGCCGCAGGGTCAGCAGCGCCCGGCCGGTCAGCAGCCGCGAGTGCCCTGACAGCGAGGACCGCTGCGCCGCAGGCACTCCTTCGAGGGCGACGGCGGTCACGCGGCCACCCCCAGCCCGTGCCCCACGTGGTGGAGGTAGACGTCGTCGAGGCTCGGACGCGCGACGCCGAGCGCCACGACCTCGACGCGGCCGGAGTCGAGGGCGGTGAGGACCGCCGGCAGCGCACGGGACCCGTCATCGGCGCGCGCCCTCAGCGAACTGCCGTCGACGGACACCCCCCGCAGACCGGGTACGCGGCCGAGGAGCCCCGCCGCCGTCATGGCGGCCGCAGGGGACGCCAGCGAGACGGTGACGGTGTCGCCGTGCAGGCCGCTCTTCAGCTCGTCGGGCGTCCCCTCGACGACGACGCGGCCGGCGTCCACGAGCGCGAGCCGGTCGGCCAGCGCATCTGCCTCGTCGAGGTAGTGCGTCGTCAGCAGCACGGTCATCCGCTCCTGGGCGCGCATCGCGCGGATCTCCTGCCACAGCGCTGCTCGTGCCTCGGGGTCGAGGCCGGTGGTCGGCTCGTCGACGACGAGCACCTGCGGACGGTGGACCAGCCCGATGGCGACGTCGAGCCGGCGGGCCATGCCGCCGGACCAGCCGCGTACGCGCCGGTGCGCCGCGTCGGCGAGGCCGAACCGCTCGAGCAGCGCGTCGGTGCGTGATCCGGCATCACGGCCGGTCATGCCCTGGATCCTGCCTGCCAGCAGGAGGTTCTCGCGCCCGGTCAGGAGCGGGTCGCTGGAGGAGCGCTGGCCCACCAGCCCGACGGCACGCCGGACGGCGACCGGGTCGCGGGCGACGTCGTGGCCGGCGACCTGCGCGCGTCCGGAGTCGGGCCGGGCGAGCGTGGTGAGGATGCGCACGGCGGTGGACTTCCCGGCGCCGTTGGGGCCGAGCAGGCCGAGCACGCTGCCGGCGGCGACGGTGAGGTCGAGCCCGTCGAGGGCGCGGACGGGCTCCTTCCCCTTGCCGCCGGGGTAGGTCTTGACGAGGGACTCGGCGGTGATCGCCGAGGGTGGTGCGGACACGGGTCCTCCATGGGATGGGGACCGCGGACGTACCCTGGTCGTGCGTCTCGGGGCGGGTCGTCTGCGGTCCGTCGCGGGATCCCCCTGGCCGGTGTTCCAGCACCGGCCAGGGGTCTTGTTCTCTGCGGCTACAGCGGCTTCTGCCGCGGCACGCCGGTCTGCAGGGCTCGGGCCTCCTCCCCGAGGGTGGCGACGGGGTCGCCGAGGATGTCGGCGAAGCTCATGCCGCTCGCGCGCAGCTCGTGCATCCGCCGCCAGCCCGCGGACCCGCCGAGCTCGTCGCTGCGGATCCGCCGGGCGAGGTCGGTGACGAAGGCGAGCTCGGCCTGCAGCATCGCGAGCCGGTAGAGGCTCTCGATGACGAAGAGCTCCGGCAGCCGCATCTCCTGGGTCTCCGCGTGCGCCGCGTCGAGCGCGCGGATCTCGATGCGCAGCCGCTCGCAGCGGCCGTCGAGCAGGCGGGCGACCTCGTCGGGCTCGAGCAGCGGCAGCAGCGAGAGCCCGGCCTCCAGTGAGGTGTAGTCCCGCTGCGGGGTCGAGAGCAGCTCGGCCAGCCAGTCCTCGCACTCGGCCGTGCCGGCGGGGGTGATCTCGTAGACGGTGCGCTCGGGACGCCGGCCGTCGCGCGCGGTCTCCAGCGGGCGGACGAGCCCGTGCTTCGTCAGCGACTCGACGACGGAGTAGAGCGAGCCGTAGTTGAGCTTGATGCTCTGCTCCTTGCCGCGGCTGCGCAGCGTGGTCGAGATCTCGTACGGGTGCATGGGCCGCTCGGTCAGGCAGCTCAGCACGGCGAGCGCGAGGGGGTTCGACACCCGACGACGGGCCACGGCTCCTCCTCCGGCTCGACTACTCGGGATCGAGTATTCGGCGGGGAGGGAGCTTCGTCAAGGTGCTAGTAGCCCAGCCGCTGCGCGATCGGCACGCCCTTGCGGGTACGCGCGTACTCGTAGCCCGCTCCGAGGCAGAACGTCGCCTCGCGCAGCGTGCGCGCGCAGCAGGTGGGGTCGCCGAGCCCGTCGCACCGGCGGCCCGCGGCCTCGTGCACCTCCTCGCTGATCCGGCGCAGCACCCAGAAGGCCCCGACCCTCAGCACCATCGCGGCCGCCTCCGTGGACTCCTCCGGGCCCGGGCTGCTCCTCCCGGCCTCCAGCGAGGCGACCGCCCGGCCGGCGCCGAGGCAGTCGATGACCCAGCGCGCGGGGACGGAGGACCCGCTCGAGCGGAACGACCGGAAGAGCAGGGGCGCGAGCAGGCAGTGGTCGTCGAGGGCGTCCTCGCGCAGCTCGGGGTCGCGCGCGTCGGCCCACGCGCGTTCCCAGAGCGCCTGGTGCTCCGCGGTGTAGCCCACGGGCAGGGAGGCGGCCAGCGCGGCGCGGACGAGCGGGACGCAGCCCGGAGCGGGCTTGCCGAACATCAGGGAGCCCTCACCGCAGGTGACGCTCCTCCCGTCGGTGCACGTGCTGTCGTTGCCTCGGCCAACCGCAGGGGTGGGATCGAGGCCCGGACGGGTGACGGCTAGGCTTCCGGCGTACGTCGGCCGGGGTGCCCCGCGAGGGGCTGAGAGCCATACCCGCCGCACCTGATCCGGATCATGCCGGCGCAGGGAGACCGACGGAGGGGAGATCCATGGCTGCCGTTCCCGACCTGTTGACCGCTGTCCGCGAGCAGGGTCCGCTCGTCCAGTGCATCACCAACTACGTCGCGATGGACCTGGCCGCGAACGCGCTGCTCGCGGTCGGAGCCTCGCCCGCGATGGTGTCCGACCCGGCGGAGTCGGCCGAGTTCGCGGGCATCGCCGCGGCGCTCACGGTCAACACCGGGACCCCCTCGCCCCGCTGGGTCGAGGGCATGCAGGTCGCGGCCGACGCCGCGGTCGCCGCCGGGCGTCCGTGGGTCCTCGACCCGGTGGCGGTCGGCGCGACCGCGCTGCGCAACGAGATCTGCACCGACCTGCTGGCCCGTCGGCCCTCCGTCGTCCGCGGCAACGCGAGCGAGGTGCTCGCGCTCGCGGGCCTCGCCGGCGTCGCGAGCAGCGGCGGGCAGGGCAGGGGAGTGGACGCCGGGGACAGCGTCGACGCCGCGCTCGAGGCGGCCCGCGGCCTCGCCGTACGCAGCGGCGCGGTCGTCGTCGTGACCGGCCCCACCGACCTCGTGACCGACGGGGAGCGGCTGGTCCGCATCACCGGCGGCTCGCCGCTGATGGCGCGGATCACCGCCACCGGGTGCGCGCTCACGGCCGTCACCGGCGCGTACGCCGCGGTGGGCGGTGCGTTCGACGGCGCCGTCGCCGCCTGCGCGGTCTTCGCCGCAGCGGGAGGCAGGGCGGCCCAGGGCGTCCGCGGGCCGGGCTCGCTGCGCGTGGCCCTGCTCGACGAGCTCCACCTGCTGGACCAGGACTCCTTCACCGGCGTCGAGATCGAGGAGGTCGCATGAGCGACGCGTACCGGCTCTACCTCGTCACCGACCCCCGGCTCGGGGGCGACCGGCCGCTCGAGCAGATCGTCGAGGCCGCGGTCGCGGGCGGCGTCACCCTCGTGCAGCTGCGCGACAAGGACGCCGAGCCCGCGGCGGTCGAGCGGAGGGCCCGCTCCCTGCTCCGCCTGCTCGACGGGACAGGGGTCCCGCTGCTCGTCAACGACCACCTCTCCGTCGCGCAGACCCTGGGGATCGGCCTGCACGTCGGCAGTTCCGACTCCCCGCCGGACCTCGCGCGCACGCTGCTCGGCCCCGACGTGCTCATCGGTGCGAGCCTCGGCGGCGGTCGGGCGATGCCCGAGGCGCACTGGGAGGCCCTGAGCTACGCGGCGGTCGGCCCGGTGTGGGCCACGCAGACCAAGCGGGACACCGGTCCGGCTGTCGGCACCGAGGCGGTCGAGCGCGTGACCGGCAGCCTCGCCCTGCCCGTCGTCGCCATCGGCGGGATCACGCCGGCGCGGGCCAGGAGTGCCGTGCTGGCAGGCGCCGCCGGAGTAGCGGTGGTGTCGGACATCGTCGCCGCGGCCGACCCCGCAGCAGCTGCTCGCGAGCTGCGCGAGGCGGTCGACGCCGCGCTCGCGGAGCGCGGGTGAGCGCGCCGGTCGCGCTCAGCGTCGCCGGCTCCGACCCCTCGGGCGGCGCCGGGATGCAGGCCGACCTCAAGGCGTTCTCGGCGATGGGCGCGTACGCCGCGGCCGTGGTCACCGCGCTGACCGCGCAGAACACCCTCGGAGTGCAGGGGATCTTCCCGGTCCCCGCGGAGTTCGTGCAGCAGCAGCTGGACTCCGTGCTCTCCGACCTCGACGTCGCCGTGCTCAAGACCGGGATGCTCGGCAGCCCCGAAGTCGTCGAGGTCGTGGCGGAGGCGGTCGCGCGCCACGACGTGCCCGTGCTGGTGGTCGACCCGGTGATGGTCGCGACGAGCGGGGACCGGCTGGTGAGCGAGGAGACGGTCGACGCCGTGCGCGAGCTGCTCCTCCCGCACGCGACGCTGGTCACGCCGAACCTCCCCGAGGCCGCGACGCTGCTCGGCTGGACGGAGGTGACCGAGGCGCGGATGCCCGAGGCCGCCGAGGCCCTGCGCCGCAGCGGAGCCGGAGCCGTGCTGGTCAAGGGCGGGCACCTCGTCGGGGACACGAGCACGGACGTGCTGGTGGACGACGACGGCGCGCTGGCCGTGGCGGCCCAGCGGGTCGACACGGCGAACACGCACGGCACCGGGTGCACCCTCGCCTCGGCGGTCGCGGCGCTCCTCGCGCAGGGGGTGCCGCTGCGCGACGCGGTCCAGGAGGCGAAGGCGTACCTCACGCGGGCGATCGCGGCCGCCGACGGGCTCGGCGTGGGGCACGGTCACGGGCCGGTCCACCACTTCGTCGACTGGTGGGAGCCCTCCCGCGGCCGTCGCTAGAGTGGCCGCCGACCGTCCAGCGAGGCACCGTCCCCCTCACCCGAGGAGCTCACCCTTGAGCAAGCCCGTCGTCCTCATCGCCGAAGAGCTGTCGCCCGCCACCCTCGAGGCCCTCGGGCCGGACTTCGAGACCCGCTCCTGCAACGGCGCCGACCGCGGCGAGCTGCTCGAGGCCATCAAGGACGTCGACGCGATCCTCGTCCGTAGCGCCACCAAGGTCGACGCCGAGGCCATCGCCGCCGCCAAGAACCTCAAGGTGATCGCCCGCGCGGGCGTCGGCCTCGACAACGTCGACGTGCCCGCCGCGACGCAGGCCGGCGTGATGGTCGTCAACGCGCCGACCTCCAACATCGTCAGCGCCGCCGAGCTCGCGATCGCCCTGCTCCTCTCGGTCGCGCGCAAGATCCCCGCCGCGCACGGGAGCCTCAAGGCCGGGGAGTGGAAGCGCTCGAAGTTCACGGGCGCCGAGCTGTTCGAGAAGACCGTGGGCGTCGTCGGTCTCGGCCGCATCGGCGTGCTCGTCGCGCAGCGGCTGAGCGGCTTCGGGATGAAGGTCCTGGCCTACGACCCGTACGTCCAGGCCGGCCGCGCCGCGCAGATCGGCGCCCGCCTCGTTCCCCTCGACGAGCTGCTGGCCGAGGCGGACTTCATCACGATCCACCTGCCCAAGACCCCCGAGACCGTCGGCCTCATCGGCGAGGAGGCGCTGCGCAAGGTCAAGCCGAGCGTGCGCATCGTCAACGCCGCGCGCGGCGGGATCATCGACGAGAAGGCGCTCTACGACGCCATCGTCGACGGCCGCGTCGCCGGTGCCGGCATCGACGTGTGGGCGAAGGAGCCCACGACCGACTCGCCGCTCATGACCCTCGAGCAGGTCGTCGGCGTCCCGCACCTCGGTGCCTCGACCGACGAGGCCCAGGAGCGCGCGGGCATCGCGGTCGCGAAGTCGGTGCGCCTGGCGCTCGCCGGCGAGCTCGTGCCCGACGCGGTCAACGTGCAGGGCGGGGTCATCGCGGAGGACGTGCGCCCCGGCATCCCGCTGACCGAGAAGCTCGGCCGGATCCTCTCCGGGCTCACGGGTGCGGTGCCGCAGTCGCTCGACGTCGAGATCCGTGGTGAGATCGCCGAGCAGGACGTGCGCGTGCTCGAGCTCGCGGCGCTGCGCGGGCTGTTCGCCGACGTCGTGGAGGAGGCCGTGACGTACGTCAACGCTCCGGTCCTCGCGAAGGAGCGTGGCCTGGAGACGCGGCTCGTCACCGAGCGCACCAGCCCGGACTACCGCAACCTCGTGACGCTGCGGGCGACGGCGGCCGACGGGACGCAGACCAGCGTCTCCGGCACGCTGACCGGCCCGAAGCAGGTCGAGAAGATCGTGGCCGTCGACGGTCTCGACGTCGAGGTCGTGCCCACGGACCACATGCTGTTCCTCCGCTACGAGGACCGGCCCGGCATGGTCGGCGTCATCGGCAAGCACCTCGGCGAGGCCGGGGTCAACATCGCCGGCATGCAGGTGGCGCGCGCGGCGCAGGGCGGGGAGGCGCTCGTCGCCCTCACCGTCGACAGCGCGGTCCCGGCGAAGGTGCTCGAGGGCATCGTCAGCGAGATCGGCGCCACCTCGGGCCGCGTCGTCGACCTGGATTGAGGACGTCGCCCAGGGGCGGCGCGGCACGCCCGCGCCGCCCCTCGCCGCGGGGTGAGCGCTGATGCTCTACCCCCTCGTCCGCGCCGTGCTGACGCTCGCGCGGCTGGTCTACCGCCCGCGCGTCGAGGGCCGGGACAACGTGCCGCTGACGGGTCCGGTGATCCTCGCCAGCAACCACCTGTCGTTCCTCGACAGCATCGTCATCCCGCTGATGGCGCCGCGGGACGTCGCCTTCCTGGCGAAGGCGGAGTACTTCACCGGCCCCGGCAAGGGGGTGTGGTTCACCCGCGCGTTCTTCTCGGCGCTGCAGGCGATCCCCGTGCAGCGGCACGACACGGCGGCGGCCACCCGCTCGCTGCACTCGGCGCTCGAGGTGCTGCAGCAGGGCGGGGCGTTCGGCATCTACCCCGAGGGCACGCGCTCCCGGGACGGCCGGCTCTACAAGGGCCGCGCCGGCGTCGCGTGGCTGGCGCTCGAGTCGGGCGCGCCGGTCGTCCCCGTCGCGGTGCTGCGGACCGACCAGCTGCTGCCGGTGGGCGCGAAGGTCCCGCGGTTCGTCCGCATCACCGTGCGCTTCGGCACCTCGCTGTGCGCCGACGACCTTCCGCCCGGGCTGAGCCCGGCCGAGCTGCGCCGGGCGTTCACGGACCGGGTCATGGACGAGATCGCCGCGCTCTCGGGGCAGCAGCGCGCCGACGCGTACGCCGGTGGGAGCGACGCCGCCGTCTAGCCCCTTCCCCGTGATCATGCACATCCTGGGGCGCCCCTTCCCCGTGATCATGCAGATCCCGGGGGCGCGTCCACCCGTGATCATGCAGATCCCGGGGGCGCGTCACCCGTGATCATGCAGATCATGGAGTCCTTGCGTGAAGCGGCCGTTCCCGCTCCGTCGTGATCATGCAGATCCTAGGGCCCGGGACCTGCATGATCACGACGTACGCGGTGGTGGGCTGCGAGCCGAGCGCCCCCAGGATCTGCATGATCACGAGCCGGAGGAAGCGGAGGATCCCCTACGCCGCGCCCAGGATGTGCATGATCACGGGGAGCGCGGGCGGCGCGAGCGCCGATGCCGGACCCCAGGACGTGCATGATCACGGGAGTGATGGTGGGCCGGATGGCGAGACGGCTGTGCGCATGCTGGACAGCCCGAACTAGGCTGCCTCCCCGTGACGCAGACCTACCGCATCGCGACCATCCCCGGCGACGGCATCGGCCCCGAGGTGGTCGCGCAGGCCACGAAGGTGCTCGACGCGGTCCTCGCGTCGGAGGGGGCGAGCGCGGCATACACGGAGTACGACCTGGGCGCCCGCCGCTACCACGCGACCGGCGAGACGCTGCCGGACAAGGTGCTCGAGGAGCTGCGCGGCGTCGACGCGATCCTGCTCGGTGCGGTCGGCGACCCGAGCGTCCCGAGCGGCGTGCTCGAGCGCGGCCTGCTGCTGCGCCTGCGCTTCGAGCTCGACCACTACGTGAACCTGCGCCCCAGCAAGCTGTTCGAGGGCTCCACCACTCCGCTCGCCGGCAACCCGAGCATCGACTTCGTCGTCGTGCGCGAGGGCACCGAGGGGCCGTACGTCGGCAACGGCGGCGCGATCCGCGTCGGCACGCCGCACGAGGTGGCCAACGAGGTCAGCGTCAACACGGCGTACGGCGTGGAGCGCGTCGTCCGCGACGCCTTCCGCCGGGCCCAGGCCCGCGAGCGCAAGCACCTCACGCTGGTGCACAAGAACAACGTGCTCGTGCACGCCGGCCACCTGTGGTCGCGCACGGTCGCGGCGGTCGCGCCGGAGTTCCCCGACGTCACGACGGACTACCTGCACGTCGATGCCGCCACGATCTTCATGGTGACCAGGCCCGAGCGCTTCGACGTCATCGTCACCGACAACCTCTTCGGCGACATCCTCACCGACCTCGCCGCCGCGGTCACCGGTGGCATCGGCCTCGCGGCCAGCGGCAACGTCAACCCGGACCGTACGGCGCCCAGCATGTTCGAGCCGGTCCACGGCTCCGCGCCCGACATCGCGGGCAAGGGGATCGCCGACCCGACCGCCGCGATCCTGTCGGTCGCGCTGCTGCTCGAGCACCTGGGGCACGCCGACGCCGCCCGCCGGATCGAGGCCGCCGTCGCCGCCGACGTCGCCGAGCGGGGCAGCACCCAGCGCAGCACCGACGAGGTGGGCGCGGCGATCCTCGGCCGGCTGGCCTAGCTGGGCCTACGCGCTGGCGTACCCCACCCGGAGCAGGGCACGATGTCCTCGTGCGGCTGGTGCACTGGGGCCCCAAGCGCGCGCGAGGCACCACCCGGCCGCTGGACGACCATCGGGCCCGAGGGTTCCCCGCGCACCGCGCCCTGCTCGCGCGCACCCTCGTCGCGCCGCTCGCCCCGGGCCGCAAGCCCGACGTCATCTACGTCGCCCTCCACGCCGACGCGGTGACCGAGCGCGCGTGGACCGCCCGCGAGACCCGGGCGCAGGCCGAGCGGGCGGTGGCCGACCTGCTCGCCCACGTCGACGCCGTCACCGGGCTGCCGTGGGCGCTGGAGGCCGACCTGCTGGTGAGCGCCGCCGAGGAGATGGCCATCTACAGCCTGTTCGAGGGCGGGGTGTCGAGCCGGCAGGCGCAGCTCGCCTGGCGCCGGTGGAAGGACGAGCAGCCGTACGGGCCGGTGACCGGCCCGCGCGACGCGGTCACCGAGGCCAAGCGAGCCGCGGTCCGGGAGCGCGTGCTGCGGGCCGAGTGGGCGCAGGCGTGGGCGGTCTGGGCCGCCCGGGCGCGGGTGCGCGGCGACGACCCGCTCGAGCGGGCGCTCCGCTAGGACGCGCCGAGGTGCCGGCGGCTACCGTTGCCCCATGGCCCTCGTCCGCAAGCCCACCAGCAACCCGCTCGGCGCCGCCGAGCGCACCGCCCTGCTCGAGGACCCCGGTTTCGGCCGGGTGTTTACCGACCACATGGTGCACATCCGCTGGGACAGCGCGCAGGGCTGGCACGACGGCGAGCTGGTGCCCTACGGCCCGCTCGCGCTGGACCCGGCCACGGCGGTCTTCCACTACGCGCAGGAGATCTTCGAGGGGCTCAAGGCCTACCGGCAGCCCGACGGCAGCGTCGCGGTGTTCCGCCCGCAGGCCAACGCGGAGCGGCTGCGCCGCAGCGCCCGTCGCATGGCGATGGCCGAGCTGCCCGACGAGCTCTTCCTCGAGTCGGTCGAGGCGCTCGTCCAGCAGGACCTCGACTGGGTGCCGACGAAGGACGGTCAGGCGCTCTACCTCCGCCCGTTCGTCATCGCGACGGAGGTCGGACTCGGCGTGCGGCCGAGCGCGGCGTACTCCTACCTGCTCATCGCCTCGCCGGTCGGCGCGTACTTCCCCCGCGGCGTGCACCCCGTGACGGTCTGGCTGTCGACGGAGTTCACCCGGGCCGCACCCGGCGGCACCGGCGAGGCCAAGACCGGCGGCAACTACGCCGCGTCCCTCATCGCGCAGCAGCAGGCCGCGGCGCAGGGGTGCGACCAGGTCGTCTGGCTCGACGCGGCAGAGCACCGCTGGGTCGAGGAGATGGGCGGCATGAACCTCTGCTTCGTCTACGGCACGGGCTCGGACGCGCGCATCGTCACGCCCGAGCTGACCGGCACACTGCTCCCCGGCATCACCCGCGACAGCCTGCTGACGCTGGCGGGCGACCTCGGCTACGCGGTCGAGGAGCGGCGCATCTCCACCGAGGAGTGGCGCGAGGGCAACGCCTCGGGCGCGATCAGCGAGGTCTTCGCCTGCGGCACCGCGGCGGTCATCACGCCCGTCGGCCAGGTGAAGTCGGCGGCGGGGGAGTGGAGCGTCGGCGACGGCGGTTCCGGGCCGGTGGCCCTGCAGCTGCGCCAGGCGCTGCTCGACATCCAGCACGGCGCGGCGCCCGACCCGCACGGCTGGATGCACCGCATCGGCTGAGCGCTACGCGCGCACCCGCATGAGCACGCCCGCCTTCAGTGCCACGAGACCACTGAGGAGGGCGAGCGTGAGCCCGTTGGCGGCGCAGATCGCGACGTCGCGCTGCAGCACGCCGTAGACCAGCCAGCCGACGACGCCGCTGCCGAACACCAGCAGGTACGGCCAGGAGATGTCCTCCGCGCTGCCCCGCCGCCACGTGCGCAGCAGCTGGGGCAGCCAGGCGCCCGTGGTGAGGGCGCCGGCGAGCAGGCCGAGGGTGGCGAGGGTCATGACGTGCTCTCCCTGGCGACGAGGTGGTGCGGGGCGGGTGCGGTGGGGGTGGCGAGCAGGCCGGCGAGGCGCAGCACGCACTCCCGGCCCTGCTCGGCGAGGTCCTGGTGGACGGTGGTGAGGCTGGGGCCGCTCGTCGCGGCCTCCTCGACGTCGTCGAAGCCGACGACGCCGAGCCGGTCGGGGACGCTGACCCCGCGGTCGCGGGCGGCGGCGAGGACGCCGAGGGCGAGGACGTCGGTCGCCGCCAGCACGGCCGTACGTCGGTCGCCCATCGTGTCGAGCAGCCGCGCAGCGGTCGCGCGGCCCTCGGCGCGGGTGTTGCCGCGGCAGCGGAGGACCTCGGGCTCCACGGGCAGCGCCGCGCGGTAGCCCTGGAGGCGCTCGCGGGCCACGCCCGCGCCCAGCTCCCAGACGAGGACCACGAACCGCTCGTAGCCGAGGCCCACGGCGTGCTCGGCGGCCGCGCGCGCCCCCGCGAGGTTGTCCACGCCGAGGTGCGGGACGCCGGGCAGTGCCGGGCTGCCGAGCGTGACCAGCGGGATGCGCCGGTCGAGGACCGCGGCGAGCCCCGGGTCGTCCTCCTCGAGCGCGAGCGCGACGAACGCGTCGACCGCGCTGTCCATCACGCGGGTGCGCGCGCGGTCTCCCACGGCCTGGACGATCTGCAGCGACAGCTCCTGGGCGGCAGCCTCCTCGGCGAGGCCGCGCATGAACGACGAGGTGCCCGGGTCGGTGAAGGCGTACGGCAGGGCCTCGTTGAGCAGCAGCCCCAGCACGCCGGTCGACCCGCGCCGCAGGGTGCGGCCGACCGCGCTGGGACCGCCGTAGCCGAGCGTGCTGGCGGCGTGCAGCACCCGCTCGCGGGTGGCGGGGGCGACGCGCTCGGGGTAGCCGTACGTGTTGGACACGGTCATGCGCGAGACGCCCGCCTCGCGGGCGACGTCGTCGAGCGTGATCCTGGCCATGCGCTTACTGTATCCATACAACCCACGTCCGTGCAGCCCCTCCCGCGATCGCGCTCGGGCCGCTGTGGCAGACTGGTCGGCATGTCCGCCTCGACGGAGATCATTGGCTAGGCGCGCCGGCTCCCCGCCAGCGCGCAGACCTCTCGCACCCGCGGGGGGTCTTTTGCTTTTCCAGCCCCTGTCGCCCTCAGATCCGAAGGACCCCCATGAGCCCGGTCGACGACTTCCAGGTCTACGACACGACGCTGCGCGACGGCGCGCAGCAGGAGGGCCTCGCGCTCACCGTCGCCGACAAGCTGGCGATCGCGCGGCACCTCGACGACCTCGGCGTCGGCTTCATCGAGGGCGGCTGGCCCGGTGCGAGCCCGAAGGACACGGAGTTCTTCCGCCGTGCGCAGACCGAGCTCGAGCTCCGGCACGCGACGCTCGCGGCCTTCGGCTCGACGCGGAGGGCGGGCGTACGCGCCGCCGACGACCCGCTGGTCGCCGCCCTGCGCGACTCGCAGGCCCCGGTCGTGACGCTCGTCGCGAAGTCCCACGCGCTGCACGTGGAGAAGGCGCTGCGCACCGACCTCGCCGAGGGCTTGGCGATGCTGCGCGACACCGTGACGCACCTGCGCGCGGAGGGACGGCGGGTCTTCGTCGACGCCGAGCACTTCTTCGACGGCTACCGCTACGACCCGCAGTACGCCCTGGAGTTCGTCCGCGTCGCAGCCGAGTCCGGCGCCGAGGTCGTGGCGCTCTGCGACACCAACGGCGGCCTGCTGCCCGACGAGCTGACCGACACGGTGCACGCGGTCCTCCAGGGCAGCGCCGCGAAGCTCGGCATCCACTGCCACAACGACGCCGGCTGCGCGGTCGCGAACACGCTCGCCGCCGTCGAGGCGGGGGCGACGCACGTGCAGGGGACGCTCAACGGCTACGGCGAGCGCACCGGCAACGCCGACCTCGTGACGATCGTGGCCAACCTCGAGCTCAAGAAGCGCATGAAGCTGCTGCAGGGAACGGGGTTGGTGGAGGCGACGCGGGTCGCGCACGCCGTCAGCGAGATCACCAACATCCCGCCGTACGCCCGGCAGCCCTACGTCGGCAGCAGCGCGTTCGCGCACAAGGCCGGCCTGCACGCCAGCGCCATCAAGGTCGACCCCGACCTCTACCAGCACACCGACCCGTCCTACGTCGGCAACGACATGCGCCTGCTCGTCTCCGAGATGGCCGGCCGCGCCAGCGTCGAGCTCAAGGGCCGCGAGCTCGGCTACGACCTGTCGGGCGACCGCGTGCTCGTCACCCGGCTGACCGACCGGGTCAAGGCGATGGAGGCGCAGGGCTACACCTTCGAGGCCGCCGACGCGAGCTTCGAACTGCTGCTGCTCGAGGAGGTGGAGGGCAGGCGCCGCAGCTGGTTCGACGTCGAGTCGTGGCGCGTCGCCGTGGACTCCCGCGGCAACGCGCACTCCGAGGCCGTCGTCGCCGAGGCGACGGTCAAGGTGCACGCCGGGGGAGCGCGGCACGCGGCGATCGGCGAGGGCAACGGCCCCGTCAACGCGCTCGACGCGGGCCTCCGGCAGGCGCTGCGCACCGCGTACCCCGTCCTGGACGGGTTCGAGCTCGTCGACTACAAGGTGCGCATCGTCGACGCCGGCAACGGCACGGGCACGGGCGCGCTGACCCGCGTGCTCATCACGACGAGCGACGAGCGCGGCGAGACCTGGACGACGGTGGGCGTGGGGGCGAACATCATCCAGGCCTCGTGGGAGGCGCTGGTCGACGCGCTGTCGTTCGGGCTGCTGCGCGCGGGGGTCCCGGCGGCGGGCTGACCCCGGCTGGCCTGGCCCCTTTTGCGAACAAGGGCACCCAGTAGCGCTCGGAGTGCGACTAGGTGCCCCCGTTCGCTCGGGCCCGCACCGAACGGGGTGCCCCAGTGCTGCTCCGAGCGGCACTGGGTGCCCCTGTTCCGTCCGCGCGGCCCGCCCCATCGCGCACGCGGCCTTCCGCTGCGCCACCGAGTACGACAGCCTGCTCCCATGAGGAACTCGCTCGTCGTGCCCGCCCTCGTCACCACCGCGCTCGTCGTCGGCAGCGGCGTGGCGGCGGCCACGTCGCGCACCCCCGCGCTCACGAAGGTCTGCGTGAGCACGAAGACCCACGCGGTCACCGCCCCCGTCCGCAACCGCTGCGCGAAGGGCACCACGCTCGAGACGGTCGGCACGAGCGCCAAGCCCGGCCCGAGCGGGCCGGCGGGGCCCGCGGGTCCTGCAGGAGTCCCGGGGCCGCAGGGCGTGCCGGGACCGCAGGGGAGCCGCGGACCGGTCGGCTCGCCCGGGCCCACGGGGTCGCCCGGCCCCAAGGGCGACCCCGGTCTCACGAGCCGGCGCGTCGTCACCCAGCCCGACCCGCTGCCGGCCGGGCAGTCCATCAGCATCAACGCCAACTGCCTCGGCACCAACGAGGTGGCGGTCGGTGGTGGCGGGCAGACCAACGGCCTCGGCACGATCTCGGACTCGTACCCCAACGGTGCGACGACCTGGACCAGCGTCATGAAGAACACCTCGAGCGTGACCATCACGGTGACCGCGTACGCCGTCTGCGTCACCCTCGCCGCCTCCTGAGCGCCGGCGGCCGACGGAGGGACGCGCGCACCGACTAGCCTTCCGGGGTGCGTATCGCGAGGTTCTCCCGTGGCGACGCGGTGTCCTTCGGCGTGATCGACGGCGACCCGGCCCAGCCGGACTCCCTGTCGGTGACGGCGATCGCCGGGCACCCGTTCGCGCCCTTCCAGCTCGCCGGCGAGCCGACCCACCTCTCCGAGGTCCGGCTGCTGGCGCCCGTCCTGCCCAGCAAGGTCGTCGGCGTCGGCAAGAACTACGCCGAGCACGCGCGCGAGATGGGCGGCGAAGCGCCTCCGGTGCCGCCGATCTTCCTCAAGCCGAGCACGTCGGTCATCGGCCCGCAGGAGTCGATCTCGCTGCCGCACGGGCACGGCGAGGTCCACCACGAGGCCGAGCTCGCCATCGTCATCGGGCGGCTCTGCCGCGACGTGCCCGTCGCCCGCGCGCACGAGGTGATCCTCGGGTTCACGTGCGGCAACGACGTGACCGACCGCGACCTGCAGAAGTCCGACGGGCAGTGGGCGCGGGCCAAGGGCGCCGACACGTACTGCCCGCTGGGGCCGTGGATCGACACGACCGTCGATCCCGCGGACCTGCGGATCAGCGCGACCGTCAACGGCGAGGTGCGCCAGGACGGCACCACGGCGGACCTGCTGACAGGGGTCTCCGAACTGGTGGCCCTGGTCTCCGCGGCGTTCACGCTGCTCCCCGGCGACGTCATCCTCACCGGCACTCCTGCCGGCGTCGGCCGCATCGACGAGGGCGACGAGGTGGCGGTGTCCATCGAGGGCATCGGCACGCTGAGCAACAGGGTGGTGGCCCGTGCCTGACAGCCCGATCCGCGTCCGCTTCTGCCCGTCCCCGACGGGCAACCCGCACGTCGGCCTGGTCCGCACCGCGCTGTTCAACTGGGCCTGGGCCCGTCACGTAGGCGGCACCTTCGTCTTCCGCATCGAGGACACCGATGCCGCACGCGACTCCGAGGAGTCGTACGACGCCCTCCTGGACACGTTGCGCTGGCTCGGTCTGGACTGGGACGAGGGCCCCGAGGTCGGCGGCCCGCACGCGCCCTACCGCCAGTCGCAGCGGATGGACCTCTACGCCGACGTCGCGCGCCGGCTGCTCGAGGCAGGGCTCGCGTACGAGTCGTTCTCGACGCCCGAGGAGGTCGAGGCGCGCCGCCGGGCGGCCGGCCAGGACCCGAAGCTCGGCTACGACGGCGCCGACCGCGGGACGAGCGCGGAGCAGGCCGCCGCGTACCGCGCGGAGGGGCGGACCCCCGTCCTGCGCCTGCGGATGCCCGACGAGGACCTCGTCTTCGACGACCTGGTGCGCGGCGAGGTGCGCTTCGCAGCAGGCAGCGTGCCGGACTTCGTCATCGTGCGCGGTGACGGCTCGCCGCTCTACCCGCTGGTCAACCCCGTCGACGACGTGCTCATGGGCATCACCCACGTGCTCCGCGGCGAGGACCTGCTCTCCTCGACGCCTCGCCAGCTCGCGCTCTACCGCGCGCTCGGGCAGATCGGCGTCGGCAGCGGTGAGCCTCCGCTGTTCGGCCACCTGCCCTACGTCATGGGCGAGGGCAACAAGAAGCTCTCCAAGCGCGACCCGCAGTCCGCGATCGGCTACTACCGGGACGCGGGCTTCATCCCCGAGGGGCTGCTGAACTACCTGGCTCTGCTGGGCTGGTCGATCGCCGACGACCACGACGTCTTCTCCCTCGCCGAGATGGTCGAGGCGTTCGACATCAGCCGCGTCAACCCCAACCCCGCGCGCTTCGACCTCAAGAAGTGCGAGGCCATCAACGCGGAGTGGATCCGCCGCCTCGCGCCGGAGGACTTCGCGGTGCGGGCCGCCCGCCAGCTCCAGCTCGACGGGTACGTCGCCGACCCGCCCACTGCTGAGCAGCAGCGGCTCCTCGACGGCGCGACCCCGCTGGTGCAGGAGCGCGTGACGTTGCTGGCGCAGGTCTCCGCGATGACCGGGTTCCTGTTCACCGACGAGGTCGTCGTCGCCGAGGACGCCCGCGGCCAGCTCGACGCTGCCGTGCTCGACGCCGCGGCGTCCGCGCTCGAGGCCCTGGGGGAGTGGGACACTGCGGCGATCGAGGCCGCCCTGCGCGCCGCGCTCGTCGACGGGCTGGGGCTTAAGCCGAAGAACGCCTTCGGCCCCGTACGCGTCGCCGTGACCGGCCGCCGCGTCTCGCCGCCGCTGTTCGAGTCGATGGAGCTGCTCGGCCGGGAGTCCTCGCTGTCCCGGCTGCGCGCCGCGCGCGCCTCGCTCGGCTGATGGCCCGCGTCACGGCGGTCCTGTTCGACGTCGACGACACCCTCGTCGACCACAGCGGGGCCGTCGTCCGCGGCTTCCTCGCCAAGCTCGGCTCGGTGCTCCCCGACCTCGACGCGGAGATCCAGCAGCGCGCCGTCGAGGAGTGGCGGCGGCTGGAGGAGCTGCACTACACGCGCTACCTCGCGGGCGAGCTGACGTGGCAGGGGCAGCGCCGCGAGCGCGTCCGCGACGTCCTGCGCTGGCTCGAGCTGCCCGAGGTGAGCGACGAGCAGCTCGACGCGTGGTTCGAGGGCTACCGGCAGGCGTTCGACGCGACGACGGAGGTCTTCGCCGACACCCTCGAGACCCTCGACGCGCTCGGCGTCCCCACGGGCGTCATCAGCAACAACGAGACGGCCAACCTGCTGGCCAAGCTCTCGCGCGTCGGGCTCGGCGAGCGGTTCGATGTCGTGCTGTGCCCCGCGGAGGGCGGGCTGCCCGCCAAGCCGCACCCGGAGGCCTTCCTCGCCGGCTGCCGGCAGCTGGGGAGCGACCCGGCCACCACCGCGTACGTCGGGGACCGGCTGCGCACCGACGCCGTCGGCGCCCGCGACGCCGGGCTCGTCGGGGTGTGGCTCGACCGGCGCGGCCGGGAGCGCGAGCTGCCCGCGGGTGTCGTCCGGATCGGCGCGCTGCCCGAGCTGCTGGCCCTCGTCGGCTGACCTGCTGGTTCGCATCACCCGGCCGCGTCCGGTACAGTTCTTCCTCGTGGTCAGGGGCGGCCGAGAGGTCGAGCCTGAGCGCATTGGGGTATGGGGTAATTGGCAGCCCGGCTGATTCTGGTTCAGCTAGTCTAGGTTCGAGTCCTGGTACCCCAGCTCCGGGTCGTCGGCACGGGATCTGATCCACGTCGATGTCCAGGCACGGCCCCGTTGTGTAGTGGCCTAGCACGCCGCCCTCTCAAGGCGGTAGCGCGGGTTCGAATCCCGTCGGGGCTACCGAGCGGCCAAGGCCCGCACCTCTGCCGAGGTGCGGGCCTTCGTCGTTCCCGTGGTACGCGCCCGCCCCTGTCGCCGCCCCCTCTCGTGATCATGCACGTCCTGGGGCTCAGGATCTGCATGATCACCGCGACGACAGACTCCCGTGATCATGCACGTCCTGGGCCGCGTGCTGGGGGTTGCGCACCAGAGCCGCGTCCTGCAGCCATGGCCCGAGACCGGGCTCGGAGCTCCAGGATCTGCATGATCACGGCAACCCTTGGAGGTTCGTGATCATGCACGTCCTGGGGCTGACGCCCTGCGACCACGTTCCCCGCGGCCACGTCCGGACGCCCCAGGACCTGCATGCCACGGGGGAGTCAGGACGGGCGGGTCAGCGCCTCGGACAGCCGCGCCGCGGCCGCGAGCAGGGCGGGCGCGTGCAGGCGGCCGGGCTGGCGCGTGAGCCGCTCGATGGGGCCGGAGATGCTCACCGCGGCGACGACCTTCGCGCCGGGACCGCGTACGGGTGCGGAGACCGACGCGACGCCGGCCTCGCGCTCCCCGACCGAGGCCGCCCAGCCCCTGCGGCGGACGGCGGCGAGGTTCGGCGCGGTGAACTTCGCGCCGCGCAGCCCCTTGTGCATCCGCTCGGGCTCCTCCCAGGCCAGCAGCACCTGGGCCGCGGACCCTGCCGCCATGCTCAGCGCCGTACCCACGGGGATGCTGTCGCGCAGGCCGACGGCACGCTCGACCGCAGCGACGCAGACGCGGTTGTCCCCCTGGCGCCGGTAGACCTGCGTGCTCTCCCCGGTCTGCTCCTGCAGCGCGGTCAGCACGGGCCCGGCGACCGCGACCAGCCGGTCCTCGCCCGCCGCTGCCGCGAGCTCGCCGCACCGCGGCCCGAGCACGAACCTGCCCGAGATGTCCCGTGACACCAGCCGGTGGTGCTCCAGTGCGACGGCCAGCCGGTGCGCCGTCGGCCGGGCCAGCCCGGTGGCCGCGACCAGCGCGGCGAGGGTCATCGGACCCGACTCCAGGGCGTTGAGCACCGACGCCGCTTTGTCGAGTACGCCGACTCCGCTACCCTTGTCCATGAAGCAAGATTGCCGTCTCAGGTGACGAGATGGCAAGTCGATGGGACGGAGTCGTCGGTACGGCGCCGACGGCTCGACCGGAAGGAGTGCCGCGATGGGCAAGACGCTGGCGGAGAAGGTCTGGGAGTCGCACGTCGTGCGGAGCGCCGAGGGCGAGCCCGACCTGCTCTACATCGACCTGCACCTGGTGCACGAGGTGACGAGCCCGCAGGCGTTCGACGGGCTCCGGCTCGCCGGGCGCCAGGTGCGCCGGCCCGACCTCACCATCGCCACCGAGGACCACAACGTGCCGACCTTCGGCCCGTCGGTCACCGAGGGGGCGCCCATCGCCGACCTCGTCTCGCGAACGCAGGTCGAGACCCTGCGCCGCAACTGCGAGGAGTTCGGCATCCGCCTGCACCCCATGGGCGACCAGGGCCAGGGCATCGTCCACGTCATCGGCCCGCAGCTGGGCCTCACCCAGCCGGGCGCGACCGTCGTCTGCGGCGACTCCCACACGAGCACCCACGGCGCCTTCGGTGCGCTCGCCTTCGGCATCGGCACCAGCGAGGTCGAGCACGTCCTGGCCACGCAGACCCTGCCGCTCAAGCCGTTCAAGACGATGGCCATCACCGTCGAGGGCGAGCTGCCCGACGGCGTCACGGCGAAGGACATCATCCTCGCGGTCATCGCGAAGATCGGGACCGGCGGGGGCCAGGGCCACGTCCTGGAGTACCGCGGCGAGGCGATCCGCGCGCTCTCCATGGAGGGCCGCATGACCATCTGCAACATGTCGATCGAGGCCGGGGCCCGCGCCGGCATGATCGCCCCCGACGAGACGACCTTCGCCTACCTGCAGGGCCGTCCGCACGCTCCGCAGGGCGCGGACTGGGACGCCGCGGTGGAGAGCTGGCGCCAGCTCGTCACCGACGACGACGCCGTCTTCGACCGCGAGGTCGTGCTGCAGGCCGCGGACCTCGCGCCGTTCGTCACCTGGGGCACCAACCCGGGCCAGGGCCTGCCGCTGTCCGCCAGCGTCCCGGACCCGGCCGACTTCACCGACGAGCAGCAGCGCCAGGCCGCCCAGCGGGCGCTGGACTACATGGGCCTGCAGCCCGGCACCCCGCTGCGCGAGATCGCCGTGGACACGGTGTTCCTCGGCTCGTGCACCAACGGGCGCATCGAGGACCTCCGCGCTGCAGCGCAGGTCCTCGAGGGCCGGCGCGTGGCCGACGGCGTCCGGATGCTGGTCGTCCCGGGGTCGGTCCTCGTCAAGCAGCAGGCCGAGGAGGAGGGGCTGGACCGCGTGTTCTCCGCCGCTGGAGCCGAGTGGCGCGGGGCGGGGTGCTCGATGTGCCTCGCCATGAACCCCGACAAGCTCGCTCCCGGTGAGCGCAGCGCCTCGACGAGCAACCGCAACTTCGAGGGCCGCCAGGGGGCCGGGGGCCGTACGCACCTCGTCTCCCCGCAGGTGGCGGCGGCGACGGCGGTCACCGGGCGACTGGCCGCACCGGCCGACCTCCAGCCGGCGCCCGTCCCCGTCGGCGCCTGAGCGCCCCGCCGAACCCCTCCTCTCCCGCGCTTCCTAGGAGCGAACCGATGCGAGCCTTCACCGTGCACACCGGCACAGCGGTCCCGCTGCGCCGCAGCAACGTCGACACCGACCAGATCATCCCTGCCGTCTTCCTCAAGCGGGTCACGCGCACCGGCTTCGAGGACGCGCTGTTCTCCGCCTGGCGCCAGGACCCCGAGTTCGTCCTCAACGACCCGCGCTTCGCCACGGGCACGGTGCTCGTCGCCGGCCCCGACTTCGGCACCGGCAGCTCGCGCGAGCACGCGGTCTGGGCGCTCAACGACTACGGCTTCCGCGTGGTCATCTCCTCGCGGTTCGCGGACATCTTCCGCGGCAACTCGCTGAAGCAGGGACTCCTCACCGCACAGGTCGACCAGTCCGTCGTCGAGCGGCTGTGGGACATCGTCGAGGCCGACCCCACCACCGAGGTGACGGTCGACCTGCAGGCCAAGCAGATCCGCGCCGGCGAGCTCGTCGCGGACTTCGACGTCGACGACTACGGCCGTTGGCGCCTGCTCGAGGGGCTGGACGACGTCGACCTCACCCTCCGGCACGCCGACGAGATCACGGCCTTCGAGGAGTCCCGCCCCTCGTGGAAGCCGCGCACGCTGCCCGTCCTCGGCTAGCCGTACCCGCTCCGCCGCCTGCCCCGCCCGGCTCCTCCGGGCGGGGCAGCGTCGTCTCCCTGACGATCGGGGATCCGAAAGCGCCTCTCCCGAGGGCCTTTCTCGAGTGGCCAGTCGCACTTCCGGACGCCTTCTCGGGGCGGTTTCCTGCTCTTCCGGGGGCTTTTTCGGCTCATCCGAGCGAGAAACGCCGGTGCGGTCGTTGTGCTCGCGCCGTTTCCGCCCTACCGTCAGCGGGAAACGAGCCATCGGCTCCACATCTCGAGACCACCCCCGGAGGGGAGCAGTGAACAGAGCTCAGTTGATCGAGGAGCTTGCTGGGCGCCTCGACATCAGTCGCCGTGACTCGCAGGCCTACATCGAGGCCGTCGTCGACATCATCCAGCGCTCGCTGGCGAAGGGCGAGAAGGTCGGCATCACCGGCTTCGGCGTCTTCGAGAAGGTCGAGCGTGCCGCCCGTACGGCCCGCAACCCCGCCACGGGTGCGGCCGTCAAGGTGAAGAAGACCTCCATCGCGAAGTTCCGTCCCGGTACGGACCTCAAGGCGATCGTCTCCGGCCAGAAGAAGCTGCCGCGCGCGGCGGCCCCGGCCAAGAAGACGGCCACCAAGGCGACGGCCACGGCGACGAAGACGACCGCCACGAAGGCCGCGGCCACCAAGGCGGCTCCGGCGACGAAGACCACCGCGTCGCGCGCGACCACGGCGGCCACGAAGACGGCCTCCACCAAGGCGACCGCGACGAAGGCGGCGGCCACGAAGGCGCCGGCGACCAAGGCGGCCGCGACCAAGACCGCGGCGACGAAGACGGCTGCGCCCGCGCGTACCACGCGCGCCGCGGCCACCAAGGCGCCCGCCAAGTCGGCGGCTCCGGCCAAGACCGCTGCGACCAAGGCCACCCCGGCCAAGACCGCAGCGCCGGCGAAGAAGGCTCCGGCCAAGCGCGCCGCGAAGAAGGCCTGACCGCGCAGCTCCGCACTCCGGCTCCGGGCCGGGTCGCCCTCGGGCGGCCCGGCCCGAGGTCTGTCTGGAGCCGGGACCCGCGCCCCGGGAGCGCTAGGGCAGCGGGAGCGTGAGAGGCGCTGCTGCCACGGCGATCCCGCGCTCGTCGACCCGCAGCCGCACGCGCTGTCCGCGGGCCAGCCCCGGCAGCTCCCCCTGGGCGCCTGCCGCGAGCTCGACCCGCCGCCCGTCGTCGAGGACGGCGGTTCCGCCTGCTGCGGCGGTGAAGTCCAGCACGGTCCCCTGCAGGACGCTCACGCGGCGCTGGCCAGCAGGGCGCGCGTCGCCGGACCGAGACCCAGGGCGCGTGCGGCCTCGAGGTCCTCGGCGGTGTCGACATCGAGGCGGAGGTCGACCCCCGCCTCCAGCACGTGCGCTCCGTCGGCGAGGTGGGCCGCGCACGACCCCGGCCCGAACGACGGCCTCACGCGCGCGGGGTCCAGCGCGGCCAGCAGCGTCGTGCCCGTGCCGGCAGCGTCGGGCACCACGGCGTACGGCACCTGCTCGGCGGCCAGCAGTGCCCGCTGCAACGAGCTGCCGCGCAGCGCCGGCAGGTCGGCCGTCATCACGCCGACGGGGCCGTCTCCGCAACGGCCGAGGGCGAACGACACCGCCTCGTTGAGCCCGGGCGGGGCGTCCTCCAGGACCTCCACGGCGTCGCCCGCCCACTCGGCCCGGAACGCCGCCACCACCGAGGACGAGGACGTCGTCACGAGCACGGGCACGCCGACGGCGAGCGCCGCCGCGGTGGCGTCGAAGGCGAAGGCCAGTGCGAGGTCGGCGCGCTGCACGCCGACCGGTGGCACGAGGCGCGACTTGGCCGCGCCGAGGTCCTTGACCGGCAGGACCAGCCTCCAGCTGCGCACGCGCGCCATCCTCCCACGCGCCGCGCGGGGCCGTCCGTGCCGACCACTGCGCCCTGGCTGGGAGACTAGGCCCGACGACACCGGGAAGGACCGGGCCCGCGCGCGGGCCCGGCGTCCCGGCTCGAGGAGGAAGGACGTCGCCGTGGTGCTCGCCCGTCGCCCCAAGGAGGGCCCGTTCCGCCAGGGCCCGGCCTACCGCACGGCCGTGGACGTGCTGAAGCCCCTGCTCATGGTGCTGACGCACAAGGACTGGTCCGGGCTCGAGCACGTCCCCGCCGACGGCGGCGTGATCCTCGTGGTCAACCACCTCTCGGTCGTCGACCCCATCGGCACCGCGCGCTTCGTGCACGACACGGGCCGCCGCCCGCGCTTCCTCATCAAGTCGAGCCTGTTCGAGGTGCCGCTGGTGGGCTGGGTGTTCCGCGGCTCGGGCCAGATCCCCGTGCACCGCGACTCCCGCGACGCCGCGAAGGCCTTCCGTGCGGCCGTGAAGGCCGTGCAGGAGGGGGAGTGCGTGGTCATCTACCCCGAGGGCACGACCACCAAGGACCCCGGGATGTGGCCGATGCAGGCCCGCACCGGTGCTGCCCGCATCGCGCTGCTGACCAAGTGCCCCGTCATCCCCGTCGCCCAGTGGGGGGCGCAGGAGATCCTCCCCCGCGGGGCGAAGGTCCCGAAGCTGCTGCCCCGCAAGCGGCTCGCCTTCCGCGTCGGTCCGCCGGTGCCGCTGGAGGACCTGCGTGAGCGCCCGATGACCGCGGAGGTCCTGCGCGACGCGACCGAGCGGATCCTCGGCGCCATCACGCACGAGCTCGAGGTCCTGCGCGGGGAGCAGGCTCCCGCGGAGCGCTACGACCCCAAGGGCGACGAGAAGTCCGGCGGAGCTGCATGACCAGCAGCGTCGCCGTCCTCGGCGCCGGGTCCTGGGGCACCGCGTTCTCCCAGGTGCTCGCCGACGCCGGCAACGACGTACGCCTCTGGGCCCGCCGCTCGTCGGCCGCCGAGGAGATCCGCAGCAGCAGGCAGAACGCCGCCTACCTGCCGGGGATCCACCTCCCCGAGGCCGTACGCGCCACCGCCGACGCCCGCGAGGCGCTCGACGGGGCCGAGGTCGTCGTGCTCGCCGTGCCGTCGCAGACGCTGCGCGCGAACCTCGCGGCCTGGGCGCCCGACCTCCCCGCGGGCGCGGCGTTCCTCAGCCTGGCCAAGGGGATCGAGTCCGGCAGCTGCCTGCGGATGAGCGAGGTGGTGACGCAGAGCCTCGCCGTCGCCGAGGAGCGGGTCGCCGTCCTCACCGGCCCCAACCTCGCCCGCGAGATCGCCGAGCGGCAGCCCGCCGCGGCCGTCATCGGCGCCCGCGACGAGGAGGTCGGGCGGCGGTTGCAGGAGGTCTGCGCCACGGCGTACTTCCGCCCCTACACCAACCCCGACGTCGTCGGCTGCGAGCTGGGTGGCGCGGTGAAGAACGTCATCGCCCTCGCCGTCGGGATGGCGGTCGGCATGGGGCTCGGCGACAACGCGAAGGCGAGCCTCGTGACCCGCGGGCTCGCCGAGACCGCGCGGCTCGGTGCCGCGCTCGGCGCCGACCCGCTGACGTTCGCCGGCCTCGCCGGGCTGGGCGACCTGGTGGCGACGTGCTTCTCGCCCCTGTCGCGCAACAGGTCCTTCGGGGAGCGGCTCGGTCGCGGTGTGCCGCTCGAGGAGACGAAGGCGCTCATCCACCAGACCGCCGAGGGCGTCGGGTCGGCGGAGTCCGTGCTCGAGCTGGCCCGGAGCCACGGCGTCGACATGCCCATCACCGAGCAGGTCGTGCGCGTGGTCCGCGAGGGAGCGTCGCCGCGCGAGGCCGTGGAGGCCTTCATGGCGCGGAGCACGAAGCCCGAGCGCTAGCGCGCGTCCAGCGCGTCGCTGAGGTCCGCCCAGAGGTCCTCGACGTCCTCGACCCCGACCGAGAGCCGGACGAGGCCCTCGGGGACGTCGGCGCTCTCCGCGGCGTGCCGGCGGCGGCGCTCGAGCGTCGACTCGACGCCGCCGAGGCTCGTCGCGGGCAGCCACAGCCGGCAGCCGGCGACCAGCCGCTCCGCGGGCTCCGCGCCACCCCGGACGTCGAGGCAGACGATCGAGCCGTAGCCCGCCAGCTGCTCGGTCGCCCGCGCGTGCCCCGGGTCCGAGGCGAGCCCGGGGTAGCGCACCCGCTCGAGCGCCGGGTGGCCCTCGAGCCGTCGGGCGAGCTCGAGGGCGTTGGCCTGCGAGCGCTCCACGCGCAGGTGCAGCGTGCGCAGGCCACGGAGCACCAGCCAGGCCTCCATCGTCCCGGGGATCGCCCCGCCCGCGGAGCGCGACTCGACGAGCGCCGCGGAGAGCTCCTCGGAGCGCGTGACGGCGACGCCGAGCAGCGCGTCCGAGTGCCCGGCGAGGTACTTCGTCGCCGAGTGCACGACGACGTCCGCCCCCAGGTCGAGCGGTCGCAGCACCAGCGGGGAGCAGAACGTCGCGTCCACGGCGACGAGCGCGCCCACCTCGTACGCGGCGGCGACGAGCGCGGGCAGGTCGGCCACGGCGAGCAGCGGGTTGGTCGGCGACTCCACCCAGAGCAGGTCCGCCCCGGGCAGCGCCGCCACGACCGCGGCGGTGTCGGCGGGGTCGACGAGGCGGACCTCGCCGACCCGCCCGAGGCGGTGCAGCCGCTCCAGCCCGACGAGCGTGCCGCTGTAGCAGCCGACGGGCGCGACGACCGTGCCGCCGACCGGCACGCGGTCCAGCACGGCGGAGACGGCGGCGGTCCCCGATCCGTACGCCGTGGCCGTGCCGCCGTCGAGCGTCCCCAGCACCTCCTCGAGCGCGGCCCACGTGGGGTTGCCGAACCGGCCGTACGCGACGGCACCGTCCTGCACGTAGGTCGAGCTGAACACCGGCGGGACCACCGCCGGGGCGCCGGGGAGGCGCTCGGGCCGCCCGCCGGCGACGACCTGGGTGGCGGGGGAGAGGGCGCGGGAGCGGGGCTGCATCGGTCCAGCCTGCCGTGCCAGGGAGCGTCGGTCGCAGGCGGTAGGGTCGCCGCGATGTCGACCCCTGCAGCACCGACCCCGGCCGCACCGGCAGAGCCGGCCACCCCGGTAGAGCCGGCGAAGCCGCGCGTCGCGCTGCTGTTCGGCGGCCGCAGCTCCGAGCACGCGGTCTCCTGCGTCTCCGCGGGCTGCGTCCTGCGCGCCCTCGAGGGCTCGCGGTGGGAGGTCGTGCCCGTCGGCATCACGCTCGAGGGCCGCTGGGTGCTCAGCGAGGGCGACGCGGACGCGCTCGCCATCACCGACGGCACGCTGCCGGAGGTGGCGGGCGACGGCCCGTCTCTGCTGCTCGCCGCCGACCCGACGACGCCGCCGCTCGTCGTGCGCGACCCCGCCGACGTGCCGGCCGTGCTGGGTGCGGTCGACGTCGTGCTGCCGCTGCTCCACGGCACGTTCGGCGAGGACGGCACCGTCCAGGGCCTGCTCGAGCTGGCCGGGGTGCGCTACGTCGGCAGCGGCGTCTTCGCCTCGGCCGCCGCCATGGACAAGGGCCACATGAAGGCCGCGCTCGTCGCGGCCGGCCTCCCCGTCGGCCCGTACGCCCTGGTGACCGACCGCGAGTGGCGCAGCGACCGCGCGGGCGCGCTCGACCGCGTGCGTGCGCTGGGCCTGCCGGTCTTCGTCAAGCCCGCGCGCGCGGGCTCCAGCGTCGGCATCACCAAGGTCTCCGACTGGGCCGACCTCGAGGGTGCGGTCGAGCTGGCCCGCCGGCACGACCCGCGGGTCATCGCCGAGGCGATGGTTCCCGGCCGCGAGATCGAGGTCGGGGTGCTCGAGGGCGAGGACGGCGCGGCGCCGGAGGCCAGCGTGGTCGCCGAGATCCACGTCGACCCGGCCCACGAGTTCTACGACTTCGCCGCGAAGTACCTCGACGGCTCCACCCGCATCAACGTCCCCGCCGACCTGCCGCCGGGCGTCGCGGACGAGGTCCGGGCGCTGGCGGTCCGCGCCTTCGACGCGCTCGGCTGCGAGGGGCTCGCCCGGGTGGACTTCTTCCTCGCCGCGGACGGCACCCCCGTCCTCAACGAGGTCAACACGATGCCGGGCTTCACCCCCGCCTCGGTGTTCCCGCAGGCGTGGGCGGCGAGCGGGGTCGACTACCCCGCGCTCGTGGACCGGCTGCTGCGCACGGCCCTGGCCCGCCCGCTCGGCCTGCGCTAGCCGCTCAGCCCGCGGGCACCACGTCGGTGCAGCCGGTGCCCCTCTCCGCCGTCGTGCGCACCGCGGCGTCGAGCGCCTGGAGCGGCGCCGTCGCGTACGCCCCCGGCACCACCAGCTCCACGGCCGGCGTGCGCGCGAAGCTCACGAGCAGCGTGCTGCCGGTCTGCGGCACGACGATCCAGTCGACGGTGCCGCCCGACATGCAGTCGAGGTCGGGGGAGGGGCCGGGCTCGCGCACGCCGCAGCGCAGCGTGATCGCGGGATACCCGTACGCCGCGGTCAGCGGGCTGCCCGGCCGGGTCGTGCGGCGGGGCTGGCCGGCGAGGGTCGCGGGGAGCGCGGCGGTGACCTTCGTGCAGGCGGCGGTCGCGGCCGCCGAGAGCCCGGGCGGCGGAGTGACGGCCGGCGGCAGGGACGAGCGGACGAGGGCGACGCCGCCCAGTCCCGCGGAGGCGACGGCGAGGACGCCGAGGGCGGGGGCGGCGAGGGCGGTGGCGCGGTTCAGAGGGCGACCACCGAGCAGGTCAGCGTGCGGGTGACGCCCTCGATCGACTGCACCGGCGTGATGACCGCCGTGCCGAGCTCGTCGAGGGTCGGGGCGGAGGCCCGCACCACCACGTCGTACGGGCCGATGACCGCCTCCGCGCTGGCGACCCCGGGCACGGCCGCGGCGGCCGTGGCGACCGCGGCGGAGGCGCCGACCTCGGTCTGGACGAGGATGTAGGCATGCACCACGGCGACTCCCTCGCTCCTGCTGCGGACCCGGCGGCCGCCGTGGACGCCGAGGTGCAGGCTACTCCGACCACCCCGACGGTCCGCGAGGCCGGCGAGTTCGCGGTCGTGGCCGCCGTCACCGCCCGCCTGCCGCAGTCCGCGCTCGTCCTGCTCGGGCCCGGCGACGACGCCGCGGTCGTCCGCGCGCCCGACGGCCGGGTCGTCGTGACGACCGACGTGCTCGTCGAGGGCGTGCACTTCCGCCGCGACTGGTCGAGCGCACTCGAGGTCGGCCGGAAGGCCGCCGCGCAGAACCTCGCCGACGTCGCGGCGATGGGCGCGGTCCCCACCTCGGTCGTCGTGGGGCTGGCGGCGCCGGCCGACCTGCCGGTGGCGTGGGCGGAGTCCCTGGCGGACGGCCTGCGGACGGAGTGCGCCGTCGTCAGCGTCAGCGTGGTGGGGGGCGACATGACGCGCGCCGGCCAGGTCGTCATCAGCGTCACCGCGCTGGGCGACCTCGAGGGCCGCGACCCGGTGACCCGCTCCGGCGCGCGGCCGGGCGACCTCGTCGTGGTCGCCGGCCGGCTCGGGCGCTCGGCGGCGGGGCTGGCCCTGCACCTGCGGGGCGACGCCGGCCTGCTGCAGCGCCACGCGGAGCTGGCGGCGGCGCACCGGGTCCCGGCCCCGCCGTACGCCGCGGGCCCGGCGCTCGCCCGCGCGGGCGCGAGCGCGCTGCTCGACACCAGCGACGGGCTGCTGCAGGACCTCGGGCACGTGGCGCGGGGGAGCGGTGTGCGGCTCGAGCTGGACGCTGCCGCCCTGGAGGACGACGTGCGCGCCCTCGCCGCGTGCGCGGAGGAGCTGGGCGAGGACCCGTGGGCGTGGGTGCTCGGCGGGGGCGAGGACCACGCGCTGGCCGGGTGCGTCCCGGCCGGGACGGCGCTCCCGCCGGGCGTGCGCGTCGTCGGCAGGGTCGTGGCGGGGAGCCCGGAGGTGGTCGTGCCGGGCGTGGCGCGGCCCGGCTCCACGGGCTGGGACTCCTACCGCTGACGCGAGCAGGCCGGCCGCCCGAGGGGCGACCGGCCTGGTGCTCAGGGCGCGACGAGCGCGACCCGGAGGGCGCTAGGCGCGCGCGACCTTGCCCGCCTTGAGGCAGGAGGTGCAGACGTTCAGGCGCTTCGGCGTGCGGCCGACCAGCGCGTGCACCGTCTGGATGTTGGGGTTCCAGCGGCGACGGGTGCGGCGGTGCGAGTGCGAGATGCTGTTGCCGAAGCCCGGGCCCTTGCCACAGACGTCGCAGTGGGAAGCCACGGAGCTCCTCCGGAGGGGGTCGTTGCGATCAGGAGTGCGCCCGGGTCGGTGCCCGGGCAACCGCAGTAGCGTACCGGACCCGGGGCGCCCGGCACCAATCCGCACCCGGGAGCGGGCCGCAGCGGACCCGCAGCGCCGGACGGCCTCCTGTCGGTGCCCCCGGCTAGTCTGCTGCGACGCCGGCAGGCGCAGGGCTGACGAGCAGGAGTCGACGTGAGCGGGAGCGGGGCGGCTGCAGCGCTCGCGGCCCCGGCCGACGCGGTGGACGGGCCGGCGATGCGGGCCTGGACGCAGCTCGCCCTGCACGCGCTGGGCGCCGCGCGCGCGGAGATCGACGCGCTCAACGTCTTCCCGGTCGCCGACGGCGACACCGGCACCAACCTCTACCTCACCCTCGAGGCCGCGGCGACGGCCGCCGCGGCCCTGCCCGACGACGCCGACCTCGCCGCCACCGTGCGGACCGTCGCGCGCGGCGCGCTGATCGGCGCGCGGGGCAACTCCGGCGGCATCCTCAGCCAGCTGCTCCGCGGCATCGCGCGCACGCTCGCCGACGAGGAGGCCCGGGCGACGCCGTGGGCCAACGCCGACCTGCTCGCCGAGGCGCTGCGCTGCGCCGCCGACAGCGCCTACGACGCCGTCGTCACGCCCGTCGAGGGGACGATGCTGAGCGTCGCCCGCGCCGCCGCCGAGGCCGCGGCGGCCGAGCCCGTCCGCGCGGTCGAGCCGGTCGTGGTCGCCGCCGCGCGCGGTGCCCGCGAGGCGCTCGCCCGCACCCCCACCCAGCTCGAGCCGCTCGCCCGCGCGGGTGTCGTCGACGCGGGCGGCCAGGGGCTCGTCGTCCTGCTCGACGCCCTGGTCGCGGTCGTGACCCGCACCCCGCTGCCGCCGCGCGCGACCGCTCCGGCCGCGGCGCCCCTGCCGCACGAGCCCGGCACCGACGGCGAGTTCGAGGTGATGTACCTCCTCGACGCCACCGACGAGGCGGTCGACGCCCTGCGACCTTCCCTCGCCGCGCTCGGCGAGAGCGTCGTCGTCGTGGGCGGCGAGGGGCTCTGGAGCGTGCACGTGCACACCGACGACGCCGGTGCCGCGGTCGAGGCGGGCATCGCCGCCGGTCGCCCGCACCGGATCCGGGTCAGCGCCCTGCGCACTCCCGCCGCCAGCGCGGCGAGGCGGGTGGTCGCCGTGCTCGTCGCCGAGCCCGCGGTGGCCGAGCTCGTGGCGGCCGCCGGCGCCCTGCCGCTCGCCGCGACCGCCGACGACGTGCTGCGGGCCGTGCGCGGCGCCCACGCCCGGGAGGCGGTGGTCGTCGCCGGGCCGGACGGACGGCCAGCGGCGGAGGTCGCCGTCCGCGCGCTCTCCCGCGACGGCGTACGCGCCTCCCTCGTCCCGCTCGAGCACGACCTGCAGGCGCTGGCCGCCGTGGCCGTCGCCGCGCCCGAGCAGCCGCTCGAGGAGGACGCCGCCGCGATGCGCGCAGCCGCGGGGGCCATGCGCTGCCGTCGGGTGGCGCCGGACCGCCTCGACGCCGAGCTCGACGGCCTGCTCGCGGGGGGCGGCGAGCTCGTGACCGTGCTCGCCCCCGAGCAGCGCGCGGCCGCTGTGGAGTCCGCGCTCCGGGCGGCGAGGCCGGCGCTGGAGGTCGTCGTCCACGCCGTCGGTGCCGCCTCCGACCTGCTCGTCGGGGTGGAGTGAGGTGCGGACCGACGAGGTGCTGGGCGCGCCGCTGTCGCGCGCCGTGGGCAGCAGCGCGGCGGCGCTCGAGAAGTCGCTGGGGCTGCGCACGGTCGGCGACCTGCTGCACCACTACCCCCGGCGCTACCAGGACCGCGGCAAGCTCACGGACCTCACCCGGCTCCCGCTCGACGAGCACGTCACGGTCATGGCCCGCGTCGAGCGCTCGAGCAGCCGGCGGACCAACGGCGGCAAGTACCTCACCACCGTCGTCGTCACCGACGGGCGGGGCAGCGTCGAGCTCACGTGGTTCGGCCGCGACCACCGGCTGCGCTCGCTCACGACCGGCAAGGTCGGGCTGTTCTCCGGCAAGGTGAGCCGCTTCCGCACGACGCTCCAGCTGCTCCAGCCCGACTTCATGCTCCTCGACCAGGACGACGACGGCCTGGAGGCGGTCGACGCCTTCACCGGCGCGCTCGTCCCGGTCTACGCCGCCTCCGCGCAGATGCCGACGTGGAAGATCGCCAAGGCCGTGCGCGTGGTCCTCGACACCCTGCCTCCGCTCGACGACCCGCTCCCGCCCGAGCTGCACGCCGAGCAGGACCTCATCTCGCTGCGCGAGGCGCTCCAGCTCGTCCACCAGCCGCGCGACCTGCGCGAGGCCGAGCAGGCCCGGCGGCGGCTGCGCTGGGACGAGGCCTTCGTGCTGCAGACCCTGCTCGTGCAGCGGCGCGTCGCCGCCCGCTCCCTGCCGGCCACGCCCCGGCCGCGGAGGGCGGGGGGACTGCTCGACGCGTACGACGCCCGCCTGCCCTTCGAGCTCACCCGCGGCCAGGTCGAGGTCGGCGCGGCGATCGAGGCGGACCTCGCCCGCACGTACCCGATGAACCGGCTGCTCCAGGGCGAGGTCGGCTCGGGCAAGACGCTGGTCGCGCTGCGCGCGATGCTCACCGTCGTCGACGCCGGCGGGCAGGCGGTGCTCCTCGCGCCCACCGAGGTGCTCGCCCAGCAGCACGCCCGCTCGATCCGCGCCGCGCTCGGCCCGCTCGCCGAGGGCGGGCTCCTGGGCGGCGCCGACAGCGGCACCCGGGTCGCGCTGCTCACCGGGTCGCTGTCGACCGCGGCGCGCCGCCGGGCGCTGCTCGAGATCGCGAGCGGCGACGCGGGCATCGTCGTCGGCACGCACGCCCTGCTCGAGGACAGGGTGCAGTTCCTCGACCTGGGGCTCGTCGTCGTCGACGAGCAGCACCGCTTCGGCGTGGAGCAGCGCGACGCCCTGCGCGCGCGGAGCACCGACCCGCCGCACGTCCTCGTCATGACGGCGACGCCGATCCCGCGCACGATCGCGATGACGGCGTTCGGCGACCTCGAGGTCTCCGAGCTCACCGAGCTGCCCGCCGGTCGCTCTCCCATCGCCACCCACGTGGTGCCGGCGGGGGAGAAGCCGCACTTCCTCGAGCGGACCTGGCAGCGGCTGCGCGAGGAGGTCGCGCAGGGCCGGCAGGCCTACCTCGTCTTCCCGCGGATCGGCGACTCGCCCACGGGCGAGGGGGGCGTCGAGGACGAGCGCGAGGAGCCGCCCGACGACGGCGAGCGCCGCCCGCCGCTGGGGCTGCTCGAGGTGGCGCCCGGGCTGGCCGAGGGCCCGCTCGCCGGGCTGCGCACCGAGGTCCTCCACGGCCGCATGCACCCGGACGACAAGGACCGGGTGATGCGGGCCTTCGCCGCGGGCGAGGTCGACGTGCTGCTCGCGACGACCGTCATCGAGGTGGGCGTCGACGTGCCCAACGCGACCGTCATGGTCGTGCTCGACGCCGACCGGTTCGGGGTCTCGCAGCTGCACCAGCTGCGCGGGCGCGTCGGGCGCGGCGGGCACGCGGGGCTCTGCCTGCTCGTGACCGACGCGGCTCCGGGGAGCGGCGCGCGCGAGCGGCTCGACGCCGTCGCGGCGACGACGGACGGCTTCGCGCTGTCCCGGCTCGACCTCGAGATGCGCCGCGAGGGCGACGTGCTCGGGGCCCGCCAGTCCGGCACCCGGTCCAGCCTGCGGCTGCTCTCCGTGCTGCGCGACGAGGACGTCATCGCCGAGGCGCGCGCCGCGGCCGAGCGCGTCATCGCCGAGGACCCCGCGCTCCAGCGCCAGCCGCTGCTGCGCCTCGCGATCGAGCAGGTCGTCGACCCGGACCGCGTCGACTACCTGGACAAGGCATGACGGGGAGCAGGGCGTGACGCGCGTCATCGCGGGCGCCGCCGGCGGGAGGCGGCTCGCGGTGCCGCCCTCCGGGACGCGACCGACCTCGGACCGCGCCCGCGAGGGGCTCTTCTCCACGCTGCAGGCGCTGGCCGGGCCGCTCGACGGGCTGCGCGTCGCGGACCTCTACGCCGGGTCCGGCGCCGTCGGCCTCGAGGCGCTCAGCCGCGGCGCCGTGGGCGTGGTCCTCGTCGAGTCGGCGCCCCGTGCCGTCGCCGTCGTCCGCGCCAACGCCGCGTCGCTGGGCCTGCCCGGCGCCGAGGTCCTCGCGCTGCCGGTCGAGCGGGCCGCCGCCGCGCCGCCGCCCGGGGGACCGGTCGACGTCGCGTTCCTCGACCCGCCGTACGCCCTCGAGGCGAGCGCCCTCGCCGCCGTCCTCGCCGACCTCGCCGCCTCGGGCTGGTTCGCCCCCGAGGCGGTCGTCGCCGTCGAGCGCGCGACGCGCGGGGGAGCGTTCCCGTGGCCGGCGGGTTTCGCGGCGCTGCGCGAGCGGGCCTACGGCGAGGCCACGATCTGGTACGCCGCGGCCCCCTAGCCCCGGCGCGCGATCAGGTCCACCACGGCGTGGCCCTTGGCGAGGCCCTGCTGCTCGAAGCGCGTCACCGGCCGCCAGTCGGGCCGGGCCCCCTCGTGCTCGACCGTCCACGCGGGCGAGGCGTGCAGCAGGGCGCTCATCTGCCCGGCGTAGTCGGCCCAGTCGGTGGCGAGGTGCAGGCGGCCACCGGCGCGTACCCGGTCGGCGGCGAGCGCCAGGAAGTCCGGGCTCACGAGCCGCCGCTTGTGGTGGCGGGCCTTCGGCCACGGGTCCGGGAAGTACGCCCGCACCTCGTCGAGCGACCCCGGCCCCAACCGGTCGCGGAGCACCTCGACCGCGTCGCCCACGACGACGCGCACGTTGCCCAGCCCGAGCGCCGCGACCTCGCCGAGCAGGGCGCCGACGCCGGGGGTGTGGACGTCGACGGCGAGCACGTCGCGCGCCGGGTCGGCGGCCGCCATGCGCGCGGTCGTCTCGCCCATCCCGAACCCGATCTCGAGCACGAGCGGCGCGGTGCGCCCGAAGAGCCCGGCCACGTCGAGCGGCCCGTCGCCCTCGACTCCCCAGTGCGGCCAGCCCGCGTCGAGGGCCCGCTGCTGGCCGGCGGTGACACGGCTGCGGCGGGGATGGAAGGAGCGGATGTGGCGCGGGTGCTCGAGGTGCACCGGGGGAGCCTAGGCCCGCCCGGCTGGTACGTTGCCCGGCGTCCGCGGCGCAGGCGGCTCCCAGCAGAGCCCCGCCCAGCAGACCCGTGCCATCAGCAGACCGTCCAGCAGGGAGGTGCTCGTGACCAGCGGTGCCAGCACGACCGTCCGCCGGTGCATCTGCCCCGGCTCGTTCGACCCCGTGACCAACGGGCACCTCGACGTCATCGGCCGTGCCGCGCGGCTCTACGACGAGGTGACCGTCGGCGTCCTCGTCAACGCCACGAAGCGCGGGCTGTTCGACCTCGACGAGCGCATGGAGATGCTGCGCGAGGTCACCGCCGGCCTCGGCCGGGTCGAGGTCGTCGCGTTCAAGGGCCTGCTCGTCGACTTCTGCCGCGACCGCGACATCCCGGTCGTCGTCAAGGGCCTGCGCGCCGTGACGGACTTCGACTACGAGCTGCAGATGGCCCAGATGAACCACCGCCTGTCCGGGCTGGAGACGGTCTTCGTCGCCACCAACCCGGAGTACTCCTACCTGTCCTCGAGCCTCATCAAGGAGGTCTCGGCCTACGGGGGAGACGTCTCGGGGCTCGTGCCCCAGACTGTGCACGCGCGCCTGCTCGAGCGGCTCCAGCCGCCCGCCGGCGCCTAGCGCCGGCCCCGGCCGGCGCGGGAGGAGGGAGCCCGATGGACGTCCACACCAAGCTCGACGAGCTCACGGCGATGGTGACCGAGGCGCGCTCGATGCCGATGTCGGCCTCGTGCATCCTCAACCGGGCCGAGGTGCTCGCGCTGCTCGACGAGGTCCGCGAGCTGCTCCCCGAGGAGCTCCACCACGCCGAGACCGTGCTCGAGGAGCGCGACGCGGTGCTCGACGACGGGCGCCGCGAGGCCGAGCGGATCATCGAGGACGCCCGCGCCGAGCAGGCCCGCCTGGTCGACGAGCAGGAGGTCGTCCAGGAGGCGCACCGCCGCGCGGTGCAGATCGTCGACGACGCGCGGTCGCTCTCGGCGCAGATGCGCGACGAGACCGACGACTACGTGGACGCGAAGCTCGCCTCGTTCGAGGTCGCGCTGGGCAAGACGCTCGCCGCGGTCACCCGCGGGCGGGAGAAGCTGCGCGCGCGCAGCGCGGAGGAGCTCGCCGCCGACGACGGCGAGGAGCTCGAGCAGGCGCCGGAGGGGGCCTACCTCGGCGACCCGTACGCCGGCGCGGGCTACGCCGAGGAGGGCGACGAGCCCGGCACGTACGCTGGTCAGCGCACCGCCCCGGGTGGCGCCGCTCGCGACGACGTGGAGCGCGGCCGCCGGATCCGGTAGTGTTGACCCTCGGTCCGACACCGGTCGTGCCGTCCTGCCCCAGGACGGGTCGTCTGGAGTCGAGCCGCCGTGGCCTCCCCCGAGGCCGTCGTGAAGGACCGCCACCATGCCACGCCGAGACAGAGAGCCGGACACGGCTCGCCTCGACCCGCGCGACCCGTTCGTGATCGACACCCGCGAACTCGGCCGCCGACCGGGCTCGATGCGCAGCCTGACCCGCTCGGTGCCCGCGCCGAAGCACCTGGGGACGGACGTGATCGGCGTGCCGGAGGGCTCCACGATGGAGCTCGAGCTTCGGCTCGAGGCCGTCATGGAGGGGGTCCTCGTGTCGGGGACGGCGCAGGGCCAGGTCCGCGGGGAGTGCGTGCGGTGCCTGGAGCCGCTCGAGGAGACCCTCGAGGTGGACCTCCAGGAGCTCTACGCCTACCCCGGGTCGTCGTCGGCCGAGGCCGACGAGGACGAGGTGCACCAGCTCGAGGGCGACCTGCTCGACCTCGAGCCCGTGGTGCGCGACGCGGTGGTGCTCGCACTGCCGCAGCAACCGGTGTGCGAGGAGGACTGCGCCGGGCTGTGCGTCGAGTGCGGCGCGCGCCTGTCGGACGACCCCGAGCACACGCACGAGGCGCTCGACCCGCGCTGGGCCGCCCTGGGCGGCCTGCTCGGGGAGCAGCGCCCCGAGCAGCCCTAGCACCACCGCACCACCCAGCAGCACCCGCAACCCCAAGCCCCACCAGTACGAGGAGTTCGTCGTGGCCGTTCCCAAGCGCCGGATGTCGCGCAGCAACACCCGCTCCCGGCGCGCGCAGTGGAAGGCGACGCCCGTCACCCTCGTCGCCTGCGAGCGCTGCCGCTCGCCCAAGCTGCCGCACACCGCGTGCGGGACGTGCGGGACCTACGCCCGCCGCCAGGTCCTGGACGTCTGAGGCCGGGCGCGCCCGTGGCGCCCGCCGCCGGCCCGGACGCGACGCGTCCGGGCCCGTCCCACCCGCGCGAGCTCGCCGAGCGGCTCGGCGTCGACTACACCGGCGCCACGCTCGAGCGTGCGCTGACGCACCGCTCCTACGCTTACGAGCACGGTGGCCTGCCCACCAACGAGCGGCTCGAGTTCCTCGGTGACGCCGTGCTCGGGCTGGTCGTGACCTCGACGCTGTACGAGCGGCACCCCGACCTGCCCGAGGGCCGGCTCGCCAAGCTGCGCGCCGCGGTCGTCAACATGCGCGCGCTCGCCGACCTCGGCCGCGCCCTCGACGTCGGGGCGCACCTGCGCCTCGGGCGCGGCGAGGAGTCCACCGGCGGGCGGGACAAGTCCTCGATCCTCGCCGACACCATCGAGGCGCTCATCGGCGCGGCGTACGTCGACGTCGGCCTCGACGAGGCCGCCGCCCTGGTGCACCGCCTGGTCGACCCGCTGCTGGACTCCGCGGCGGAGCTCGGCGCCGGGCTGGACTGGAAGACCTCGCTGCAGGAGCTCGCCGCCGCCCAGGGCCGCGGGGCCCCGCACTACGCCCTCACCAGCGACGGGCCCGACCACGCGAAGACCTTCGTCGCCGTGGTCTCGGTCGACGCCGAGCCCTTCGGCACCGGCACGGGGCGCAGCAAGAAGGAGGCCGAGCAGGAGGCCGCCGCGCAGGCGTGGGCGGCGCTGCGCGCGCTCGACGGCGCTGCCGACGCTGCTGGGACGGCTGCTGACGCCGCTGCTGACGGCGCGGCGCTCCCCACCGCCGGCTAGCCGTGCCGGAGCTGCCCGAGGTCGAGGTCGTCCGGCGCGGCCTCGAGGCCCACGTCACCGACCGCGAGCTCGCGGCCGTCGACGTCCTGCACGCCCGGGCCGTGCGCCGCCACGTCGCCGGTGCGGGCGACCTCTCCGACCGCCTGGCCGGGCGCGTGCTGCGCCGGCCCCAGCGGCGGGGGAAGTACCTCTGGGTGCCGCTCGACTCCCTCGAGGGCCCGGGCGAGGCCCTCGTCGTCCACCTCGGCATGAGCGGCCAGCTGCTCGTGCAGGACCCGGCCGCACCGGACGAGCGCCACCTGCGGGTGCGCCTGCGCTTCGCCGACGGCGGGCCCGAGCTGCGCTTCGTCGACCAGCGCACCTTCGGCGGCGTCGCCCTCGTGCCCACCGGGGCCGACGGCGTGCCGGTCATAGTGGAGCACATCGCGCGCGACCTGCTCGACCCGCTCGAGGACGACGCCGCGGTCGCCCGGGCCCTGCGGGCGAAGCGGACCCAGCTCAAGCGCGCCCTGCTCGACCAGACGCTGGTGAGCGGCATCGGCAACATCTACGCCGACGAGGCCCTCTGGCGCGCGCAGCTGCACTGGGCGCGGCCCACCGACCGGCTCAGCCGGGGCGACGCGCTCGCGGTCCTCGGCGCGGCCCGCGAGGTCATGGTCGAGGCGCTCGACCAGGGCGGCACGTCGTTCGACGCGCTCTACGTCAACGTCAACGGGCAGAGCGGGTACTTCGACCGGTCGCTCGCGGCCTACGGCCAGGAGGGCCGGCCCTGCCCGCGCTGCGGGACGCTGGTCGTGCGCGACCCCTTCATGGGGCGCTCGTCGTTCTCCTGCCCGCACTGCCAGCGCCCGCCCCGGGGCTGGCGGCGCGAGGTGCCCGCGCGCGCCCGCGAGAGCGTACGCGGCTGAGCCCGCGCCGCGCGACGACCGTCACCGGATCGAGACCGACCGTTGACGTCGTCGCAACCTGGTGAGACCCTTGAAGCCCGCCCGCAGCACATCCCGCCGTCCGCACCCGGACCGGCGAGGCGCTCGCGAGCCCGGAGACCCCGGAATCCCAGGTGGAGGACGTTCAACATGGCGAAGGCGCTCTTCGGTCACGTCGGTGGCCCGGACCCGCGGATGCTCGCGGACGTGCGCCGGCTCCAGCAGCGCGTGCGCGACCTCGAGGCCGAGGTCGCCCGGCTGCAGGCCGACAACGACACCCTGCGCACCCTCGGCGCCCTCGAGCACGAGCTCGACGGCGTCAAGATGGACCGCGTGCAGGAGCCCGCGCTCGCCTAGCGGCGGCGCGTCCCCGCGACGCAGCGCACCAGCGCAGCAGCACCCGAGCCGGTCCGCCCTGCGGGCCGGCTCGTCGCTGTGCCCGCTGGTCGCTGTGCCCTCCCGTCACGAGGCCCTGGCGCCGCCGCTCGCCCGGCCAGGGCCGACGGCCGCGTCGGCTAGCGTGCTCCTGCCGCGCACCGCGCCGGCCGCCGTCCCCGCAGACCTGTCCCGTACGCCGCTGGAGGGGGTCCCGTGCACCTCAAGAGCCTGACGCTGCGGGGCTTCAAGTCCTTCGCCTCCGCCACGACGCTGCGCTTCGAGCCGGGCATCACGGCGGTCGTCGGCCCCAACGGCTCCGGCAAGTCCAACGTCGTCGACGCCCTCGCCTGGGTCATGGGCGAGCAGGGGGCGAAGAGCCTGCGCGGCGGCAAGATGGAGGACGTCATCTTCGCCGGCACGTCCGGCCGGGCGCCGCTCGGGCGCGCCGAGGTGAGCCTCACGATCGACAACGCCGACGGGGCGCTGCCGATCGCGTACTCCGAGGTGACCGTCACCCGCACGCTGTTCCGCAACGGCGGCAGCGAGTACCAGATCAACGGCTCGGCCTGCCGGCTGCTCGACGTGCAGGAGCTGCTCTCCGACTCCGGCATCGGCCGGGAGATGCACGTCATCGTCGGCCAGGGCCAGCTCGACGCGGTGCTGTCCGCGACGCCCGAGGACCGCCGCGGGTTCATCGAGGAGGCCGCCGGCGTCCTCAAGCACCGCAAGCGCAAGGAGAAGGCGCTCCGCAAGCTCGACGCGATGCAGGGCAACCTCACCCGCCTGCAGGACCTCACCGGCGAGCTGCGCCGCCAGCTCAAGCCGCTCGGCCGCCAGGCGGAGGTCGCACGCCGCGCCCAGACCGTCCAGGCCGACGCGCGCGACGCGCGGCTGCGGCTGCTCGCCGACGACCTGGTGCAGCTCACCGCGCAGCTCGAGGCCGACGTCGCGGACGAGCGGGCGGTGCGCGCCCGCCGCGCCCAGGTGGAGGAGGCGCTCGCCGCCGCGCGCACGCAGGAGGCCGAGCTCGAGGCCCGCGCCCAGGCCGAGGCGCCGCGCGCGGCCCGCGCCCAGGAGACGTGGTACGCGCTGTCCTCCCTGCGCGAGCGGCTCACCGGCACCGCCGGGCTCGCCGGGGAGCGGCTGCGCGGCCTGGTCCGCCAGCTCGAGGCGCCGCCGGAGCGCGGGGGCGAGGGCCGGGACCCCGACGCGATGGAGCAGCAGGCCGCCCGGGTCCGCGAGGAGGAGGCGGGCCTGCTCGCCGCCGTGGGCACCGCGAAGGAGCAGCTGGGGACCGTCGTCGAGCAGCTCCGCGACGCCGAGCGCGCGCTGACGGAGGAGGAGCGGGCCCTCGCCACCGCCGTACGCGCCCGCGCCGACCGCCGCGAGGGCCTCGCGCGCCTGGCGGGCCAGGCGTCGGCAGCGCGCAGCCGCGTGGACGCCGCCGAGGCGGAGCTGGGCCGGCTCGCCTCCGCGCGCGACGAGGCGCTCACCCGCGCCGACCAGGCCAAGGTGCGCTTCGCGGCGCTCGAGACCCAGGTCGCGGGCCTCGACGCGGGCGAGGAGGACCTCGACGACGAGCACGAGCAGGCGAGCGCGGCCCTCGACGAGATCGCCGAGCGGGTCGAGGCCCTCGTCACCGAGGAGCGCGAGGCCGAGCGCGAGCGCGCCGCGCTCACGGCGCGCGTGGAGGCCCTGCGCCTCGGGCTGGCCACGCGCGACGGGGCCGGCGCGCTGCTGGCCGACGGGAGCCCCGTCGCCGGCGTGCTCGGGACCGCCGCGCGGCTGGTCGAGGTGCGCCCGGGCTGGGAGACCGCCGTGGCCGCCGCGCTCGGCGAGGCCGCCGAGGCCGTCGTCGTCGAGGGGCTGACGGGCGCGGTGAGCGCCGTCGAGCACCTGCGCGCGGGGGACCACGGGAGGGCCGGGCTGCTCGTCGCTGGCGCACCCGCCGCGGCGACGCAGCCGCTCGCGCTGCGGGAGGGGGAGACCGCCGCCCGCGAGCTGGTCTCCGCGCCCGAGCAGCTGCTGCCGGCGCTGGGCCTCCTGCTCGACGGCACGGTCGTCGTCGACGACCTCGCCGCTGCGGCCGCCCTCGTCGAGCGCGAGCCGGGGCTGCGCGCGGTGACCCGGGACGGCGACGTCGTCCGGGCCGGGTTCGTCCGCGGCGGGTCCAGCGCGGCTCCCAGCCTGCTCGAGGTGCAGGCGGCGGTCGACGAGGCGGAGCGCGCCCTGGCCGAGGCCTCCCACCGTGTCGAGCGCGCCCGCTTCGGGCTGTCGGCGGCGCGGACCGAGGGACGCGCCGCCGAGGAGCGCGTGGAGGCGGCGCTCGCCCGGCTGCACGAGTCCGACGCGCGGATGGCGGCGGTGGCTGAGGAGCTCGGGCAGCTGGGGGCGGCGGCCCGCGCCGCGGCCGCCGAGGCCGAGCGGCTCGCCACCCGGCTCCAGTCCGCGCAGGACGGGCTGGCCGGACTGCGGACGGCGGCGGAGGAGCTCGAGCAGCGCCACACCGCCGCGCAGGAGGCGCCCGACGAGGGTGAGCCGAGCCGCGAGCAGCGCGACCGGCTCGCCGAGCGCGGCGCCGAGCTGCGCCGCGCCGAGATGGAGGCGCGGCTCGCCGTCCGCACGGCGGAGGAGCGCGCCCGCGCGCTGGCCGGTCGTGCCGACGCGCTCGAGCGCGGCGCCCGCCAGGAGCGGGAGGCCCGCCAGCGCGCGGCCGAGCGCCGGGAGCGCCAGGAGCGCGAGGCCGCGGTCGCCCGCGCCGTCCTCGACGGCGCCGAGCAGGCGCTCGGCCGCCTCGCGGCCTCCCTCGAGCTCGCCGCCGAGGAGCGCACGGCCGCCGACGCCGCGCGCGCCGCCGTGGCCGAGCGGCTCGCGGCCGCCCGCTCGACCACTCGCGGGCTCGCCGCGGAGCTCGAGCAGCTCGTCGACTCCGTGCACCGCGACGAGGTCGCCCGCGCCGAGCAGCGGATGCGCGTCGAGGCGCTGCGCCAGCGCGCGGTCGAGGAGCTCGGGACCGACCCCGACGCCCTCGTCGAGGAGTACGGCCCCCACCAGCTCGTCCCGCCCTCGATCCCCGTCCCGGGCGAGCCCGAGCCGGAGGAGGAGCCGCAGCCGCACCCGTACGTCCGGGCGGAGCAGGAGAAGCGGCTCCGCACGGCCGAGCGCGCGCTGACCGCGCTCGGCAAGGTCAACCCGCTCGCGCTGGAGGAGTTCGCCGCGCTCGAGGAGCGGCACAAGTTCCTCACCACCCAGCTCGAGGACCTCAAGGCGAGCCGGCGCGACCTGCTCGACATCGTCAAGGAGGTCGACGAGCGCGTCCAGCAGGTCTTCACCGAGGCCTACGCCGACACCGCGCGCGAGTTCGAGGGCGTGTTCTCGCGCCTGTTCCCGGGCGGCGAGGGCCGGCTGGTCCTCACCAACCCGGACGACATGCTCACCACCGGCATCGAGGTCGAGGCGCGACCGCCGGGGAAGAAGGTGAAGCGGCTCTCGCTGCTCTCCGGCGGCGAGCGCTCGCTCACCGCCGTGGCCCTGCTCGTCGCGATCTTCAAAGCCCGGCCGAGCCCGTTCTACGTCATGGACGAGGTCGAGGCCGCGCTCGACGACACCAACCTCGGGCGGCTGCTCGTCATCCTCGAGGAGCTCCGCGCGAGCAGCCAGCTCATCATCATCACGCACCAGAAGCGCACGATGGAGATCGCGGACGCGCTGTACGGCGTCACCATGCGCGGCGACGGCGTCACCACCGTGATCAGCCAGCGGCTGCGCGAGCCGGGGGAGCGGCAGCCGGTCGAGGACGGGCCGCCGGAGGAGCTCCCAGCCCCCGCACAGGCGGCGACGGTATCCTCATGACCGTTATGAGTGCATTCCTGGCTGGCATCGCCGTGTCCCTGCTCCTCGCCGCGCTCGTCCTGGCGCTCGTGGCCTACCCCCACCGCGGGCGCCGCGTCCCCGGTCCCGAGGTTCTCAGCGGCGCCCTCGACCGGGTCGGCTCGAAGGTCACCGACGCCCTGGACGAGGTCTCGGCCTGACATCCGCTCCCCGCTCGGGCCCCGCTCCGGGCGGGCCCGTCCGGGTGAGAGGCTGAGGCGTGGTCACCGTCATCGTCCTCGTCGTCGTGCTCCTGCTGGTCCTCGCGGGGGTCGCCGCCGCGGCGCTGCTCGCTCCCCGCCGCCGCCGCGTGGTCCCGCCGAGCGGCGGCCGGGGTTCGACCGTGCTGCAGCCCGGCGTGGACTACCCGCCGGGCGTGGGCGACGACGTCACCGTCCCGCGGGACACGCCGACCCGTACGCTCGAGGACCTCCCGCTCCCGGGCGTCGAGGAGCCGCTGGAGGTCGACGAGACCCCGGAGCTCCTCCTCGAGCGCCCCGAGCCCGTCGCGGGCCGGCTCGTCCGGCTGCGCGCCCGGCTCTCCCGCTCCCAGACCAGCCTCGGCCGCGGCCTGCTCGCACTGCTCTCCCGCGACTCCCTCGACGAGGACACGTGGGAGGAGGTCGAGGACACCCTGCTGACCGCCGACGTCGGCGTGGGCCCGACCCAGGAACTCGTCGAGCGGCTGCGCACCCGCGTGCGCGTGCTCGGCACCCGCAGCCCCGAGCAGGTGCGCGACCTGCTCCGCGAGGAGCTGCTCGCCCTCGTCGCCCCCGAGCTCGACCGCACGCTCGCGACGACCCGGCACCCGGACGGCCGCCCCGCCGTCGTCCTCGTCGTCGGCGTCAACGGCACCGGCAAGACGACGACCGTGGGCAAGCTCGCCCGGGTGCTCGTGAGCGAGGAGAAGGACGTCGTGCTCGGCGCGGCCGACACGTTCCGCGCGGCCGCGGCCGAGCAGCTCACCACGTGGGGCGAGCGCGTGGGCGTCCCCACCGTGCGCGGCCCGGAGGGCGCCGACCCGGCGTCGGTCGCGTACGACGCGCTCGAGCAGGGCACCCAGCTCGAGGCCGACGTCGTGCTCGTCGACACGGCGGGGCGCCTGCAGAACAAGGTCGGGCTCATGGACGAGCTCGGCAAGGTCAAGCGCGTGCTCGAGCGCAAGGGCCCGGTCGACGAGGTGCTGCTCGTGCTCGACGCCACCACGGGGCAGAACGGCCTGATCCAGGCCCGCGTGTTCTCCGAGGTCGTCGCCGTCACCGGGATCGTGCTCACCAAGCTCGACGGCACGGCCAAGGGCGGCATCGTCGTCGCGGTCCAGCGCGAGCTGGGCGTCCCGGTCAAGCTCGTCGGGCTCGGCGAGGGTCCCGACGACCTCGCGCCGTTCGAGCCCGCGGCGTTCGTCGACGCCCTGGTGGAGTAGGCGGACCGACGCCTTAACGGGCCCGTAACACCCGGGCAGCCGCTGTTACGTCCCTGGAACACGTCCTCCTAGGACGCGAAACGTCGGCGCATCACTCTCTGGACCACAGTCGGTCCCCAGAGAGGTGCGGGATGCAAATCAACTCGGGTGATGCCGCGTGGATGCTCGCGAGCTCCGCGCTGGTGCTCTTCATGACCCCAGGCCTGGCGTTCTTCTACGGCGGCATGGTCCGGTCGAAGAGCGTGCTCAACATGCTGATGATGAACTTCGCGTGCATCGGCGTGGTCACGCTGCTGTGGGTGCTGTTCGGCTACTCGCTCGCCTTCAAGGGCACCAACCCGGTGATCGGCAACTTCGACGCCTTCGGCCTCAAGGGCACGATCACCGGCATCTTCGGGGCGAAGGGTGACCAGTACCCCGAGCTCATCTTCTCGGCCTTCCAGCTGATGTTCGCCATCATCACCCCGGCGCTCATCAGCGGCTCGATCGCCGACCGCGTGAAGTTCGGCGCGTGGATCACCTTCGTCGCGCTCTGGACGACGATCGTGTACTTCCCGGTGGCGCACTGGGTGTTCTACTTCAACAACGGCCAGGGCGGCTGGATCGCCGACCACCTGCACGCGATGGACTTCGCCGGTGGCACCGCGGTCCACATCAACGCCGGCGCCGCCGGTCTCGCCCTCGCCATCGTCCTGCGCAAGCGGGTCGGCTGGCCGCGCGAGCCCATGCGCCCGCACAACCTGCCGCTCGTCCTGCTCGGCGCCGGCATCCTGTGGTTCGGCTGGTTCGGCTTCAACGCCGGCTCCGCGGTGACCGCCGGCTCGGGTGCCGCCCTCGCCTTCATGAACACCCAGGTGGCCACGGCCTCCGCGGCCATCGGCTGGATCGTCGTGGAGAAGGTGCGTGACGGCCACTCGACGACCCTCGGCATCGCCTCGGGCGCCGTCGCCGGCCTCGTCGCCATCACCCCGGCCTGCGGCTCGATCAACCCGATCGGGGCGATCATCCTCGGCATCGCGGCCGGCGCGATCTGCGCCTTCGCCGTGGGCCTGAAGTACCGCTTCGGCTTCGACGACTCGCTCGACGTCGTGGGCGTCCACCTCGTCGGCGGCATCGTCGGCACGCTCGCCATCGGCGTCCTGGCGACGGGCACCGCCATCAAGGCGACCGGCTCGCTCGGCCAGGCCGGCTTCTGGGACGGCGGCGACTTCACCCAGCTCGGCAAGCAGGCGCTGGCCGCGGGTGCGGTCCTCGCGTACTCCTTCATCATCGCCGCGATCCTCGGCTTCGCGATCGACAAGACGATCGGCTTCACGGTCGACGAGGAGACCGAGGTCAACGGCATCGACCAGGGCGTGCACGCCGAGACCGGCTACGAGTTCAGCGGCTTCGGCGGCTCGCTCGGCGGTGCGGCGCGCTCGGTCATCGGCACCCAGGGCTCGCAGGAGAGGATCGACGCATGAAGCTCGTGACGGCCGTGCTGAAGCCGTTCAAGCTCGACGACGTGAAGACCGCGCTGGAGGCCTTCGGCGTCCACGGGCTGACGGTCTCCGAGGCCAACGGCTACGGCCGGCAGAAGGGCCACACCGAGGTCTACCGCGGTGCGGAGTACACCGTCGACCTCGTCCCGAAGGTCCGCCTCGAGGTCCTCGTCGACGACGCGGACGCCGAGGACGTCGTGGACGTCATCACGAAGTCCGCGCAGACCGGCCGGATCGGCGACGGGAAGGTCTGGGTCGTCCCGGTCGACACCGTCGTGCGGGTGCGCACCGGCGAGCGCGGGGCAGAGGCCCTCTAGCCGACAGGCCCGAGCGACCAGCAGGACGGCAGGAGGAAGGCGGGGGATGACGCTCTCAGGTGCACGGCCCGAGTCGGTCACCCCGCGCACCCCCGCCGAGTTCGTCGCCGAGCGCAAGGCGCTGCTGGCCCGGCCGGGACTCCCCGGTCCGGGCCGGCGGCGCGCGCTGGCCGACGCCACGGACGACTGGCTGCGGGAGATGTACGCCGCCGCCCTCCCCGGCGCGCAGGAGGGGGTCGCCCTCGCCGCCGTCGGGGGACACGGCCGGGGGTCCCTCTCCCCGGCGAGCGACCTCGACCTCGTGCTCCTGCACGACGGCGCCCGCGGGCCCGAGGAGGTCGCCCGGGTCGCCGAGGCGCTCTGGTACCCCATCTGGGACTCCGGGCTGCGGCTCGACTACTCGGTCCGCACCCCCGGCGAGGCGCGCAAGGTCGCCTCGCAGGACCTCTCGGTGCTGCTCGGCCTGCTCGACCTGCGGGTGGTCGCCGGCAGCGAGGCGCTGGGGGCCAAGCTGCGCAGCGCCGTCCTCGACGACTGGCGCTCGAGCGCCCGCGGCCGGCTCGGCGAGCTGCTCGAGTCCTGCCGGGAGCGCTGGCGCCGGGCGGGGGAGGTCGCCTTCCTCCTCGAGCCCGAGCTCAAGGAGGGCCGGGGCGGCCTGCGCGACGTCGTCGCCCTGCGCGCGGTGGCGGCCTCCTGGGTCGCCGACCGCCCGCACGGCGACCTCGACGGCGCCGCCGAGCGGCTGCTCGACGTGCGCGACGCCCTGCACCTCTCCTCGGGGCGCGCGCTCGACAAGCTGCTCCTCCAGGAGCAGGACGCCGTCGCCGCGGCGCTCGGCATCGCCGACGCCGACTCCGTGCTCCGCGTCGTCGCCGACGCGGCCCGCACCATCGCGTACGCCGGGGACACGACGTGGCGCCGGGTGGAGCAGCTGCTCGCCCCGCGCCGCCGGTCCCCGCTGTTCACCGCCCGTCGTCCGCCCCGACCCCGGATCCTCGCCCCCGGGCTCGCCGAGCACGAGGGGGAGCTGGTCTTGGGCCGAGACGGCGTCCTCGACACCGATCCCGTCCTCCCGCTGCGCGCCGCCGCGGTGGCCGCGCAGGCGGGGCTCCCGCTGTCGCCCGGCACCGCCGAGCGGCTGGCGGCGTCGAGCCCGCGCATGCCCGAGCCCTGGCCGCAGGAGGCGCGCGACGCGCTCGTCACCTTCCTCGGCGCCGGGGCGGGCACGGTCCGCGTCTGGGAGGCCCTGGACCAGGCCGGCGTCATCGAGGCGCTGCTGCCGGAGTGGGCCCTCGTGCGCAACCGCCCGCAGCGCACGCCCGTGCACCGCTGGACCGTCGACCGGCACAGCGTCGAGACCTGCGTGCAGGCGGCGTCGCTGACCCGCCGCGTCACGCGCCCGGACCTCCTGCTCGTCGCGGCCCTGCTCCACGACATCGGCAAGGGCAAGCGCCGCGGTGACCACGCCCGGGAGGGCGCCGTGCTCGCCGGGCCGGTCCTCGCCCGGCTCGGCTTCGCGCCGGCCGACGCCCAGGTGGTCGTCACGCTCGTCCGGGAGCACCTCCTGCTCGTCGACACTGCCACGCGGCGCGACATCGACGACCCGGCGACCGCGGTGCGGGTGGCCGACGCCGTCGGGTCGGTCGAGGTGCTCGACCTGCTCGCGACGCTGACCGAGGCGGACGCCCTCGCCGCCGGCCCGGCCGCGTGGTCCGACTGGCGAGCCGGGCTCGTCGCCGAGCTCACCCGGCGCGTGCGCGCCCACCTGCGGGGGGAGCCGCCGCCGCCGGCGACGCCGCTCACGCCGGAGCAGCTCGCCCTGGTCGACCAGGGCGACCTCGCGGTCGCGGTGCGCCCGGAGGGCGGCGGCTGGGCCGTCACCGTGGTCGCACCCGACCGGCGGGGCCTGCTCTCCACGGTGGCGGGCGTGCTCGCGCTGCACCGGCTCTCGGTGCGCTCCGCCGCCCTGCGCACCGAGCGCGGCATCGCCGTCGACACGTGGTCGGTGACCGCGGAGTTCGGCGACCCGCCGGTGCTCGAGGCGCTGCGCGACGACATCGACCGCGCCCTCGACCGGCGGCTCGACGTGGCCGCCCTGCTCGAGCGGCGCGAGGCCTCCCGCCCGCCCGCGCGCGGCCCGAAGGTGCCGGCCTCCGTCGAGGTGGTGGAGGGCGCGAGCGAGAGCGCCACCGTGCTGGAGGTGCGGGCGAGCGACCGGCTCGGGCTGCTCCACCGGCTGGGCCGCGCCCTCGCGTACGCCGGCATCGACGTGCGCTCGGCGCGGGTCGCGACCCTCGGCGCCGAGGCGGTCGACGTGTTCTACGTCGTCGACGGCGACGGCAGCCCGCTGGTGGCCGAGCGCGCGCGCGAGGTCTCGCGGATCCTCCGCGACGTGGCGAGCTAGCGCGCGAAGGGGCCGTCGAGCGCGGCCCACTGGAGCAGCAGCACGGTCTTCGCGTCGGCGATCCGCCCGTCGCGGACCATCGCGAGCGCCTCCGCGAAGGGCAGCTCGAGCACCTCGATGTCCTCGCCCTCCTCGGCGACGCCGCCGCCCGCGCCCGTGCGGTCGGTGGCGGTGTACGCCGCGGCGAAGCAGTGCAGCCGCTCGGTCACCGAGCCGGGGCTCATGAACAGCTCCATCACCGGCGTCAGCTCCCGCACCTCGACACCGAGCTCCTCCCGGGTCTCCCGGCGCACGGCGGTCTCGGGGTCGTCGGCGTCGAGCAGCCCGGCGGCGACCTCGACGAGCATGCCGTCCGGGTGGTCGTTGACGTACGCCGGGAACCGGAACTGCCGCGTGAGCAGCACGCACCCGCGCTCGGCGTCGTGGAGCAGGACGGCGGCACCGTTCCCGCGGTCGTAGGTCTCGCGCTGCTGGCGCTCCCACGTCCCGTCGGCGCGGCGGAGGTCGAACGTCGTACGGCGCAGGACGTGCCAGCCGTCGGAGACGACCTCCACGTCGCGCACGACGACGTCGGGGTTGCGCGCGAGGTCGCGGCCGACGGCGTCGAGGCCCGTACGCCCGCGGGAGTCCGGGACGTCCGTCCCTGCGCGGCTCACCCGACCCGCCGCTCGGGGAGGTCCTCGACGCGCTCGTAGACGGGCAGCCCGCGCTCGCGGGCGATGGCGACGTCCTGGTCCGCGCCGCGGGACTCGCCCGGCAGGCGGAGCACGGCGTCGCAGTGCTGGAGCAGCCGCTCGGCGGTCGGGTAGAGCACCTGCTCGGCCAGGGGGTCGGTCACGCCCGTGGCGCCGGCGCTGCGCAGGACCGGGAGGGCCACCCACTCGCCGATGACCGGGACGTGGCCGCGCTCGAAGACCGGCCAGGAGGCCTCCTCCAGGCGGGCGAGGTTCTGGGCCAGGAGTGCCGGGTCGTCCCCGGTCCCCGAGCGGTACGGCCCGGCGATGAGCACGAGCAGCGGTCGGTCGGTCGTGGTGGTCGTCATGGCGCTAGGATAGTCGGCAACATCGTGCAACAACAAGGGAGAACGTGCAGATGCTTGCCGCCGAGCGCAAGGAGCTGCTGCTCGCCCGCCTCGCCGCCGACGGCAAGGTCCTCGCCAAGGAGGCCGCTCTGCAGCTCGGCACCTCGGAGGACACGGTGCGGCGCGACCTGCGCGAGCTGGCGGCCGCCGGGCTCTGCCAGCGCGTCTACGGCGGGGCGCTGCCCGCGTCCCCCGCCGTCGTCGACTACGGCGCCCGGGCCGCTGTGGAGCCGGGGAGCAAGCGCCGCGTGGGTGCGGCGGCGGCCCGCCTCGTCCGGCCCGGCAGCGTGGTCGTCCTCGACGGCGGCACGACCACCCTCGCGGTCGTCGCCGCGCTCCCGCTCGAGCTCGCCTGCACGGTCGTCACGCACAGCCCGACCATCGCCTCCGCCCTGCTGCACCACCCGGCCGTCGAGGTCCTCCTCATCGGCGGGCGGCTCTTCAAGCACTCCGCGGTCGCCTGCGGCGCCGCCGCGGTGGAGGCGGCCCAGGCGTACTCCGCCGACCTGTTCCTCCTCGGCGTCACCGGCGTCCACCCCGATGCCGGCCTGACGACGGGAGACGCGGACGAGGCCGCGATGAAGCGGGCCCTGGCGGCGCGCAGCGCCGAGACGTGGGTGCTCGCGAGCGCGGAGAAGGTCGGCGCCGCCTCGCCGTACGCCGTGCTGCCGCTCGCCGAGGTCGCCGGCATCGTCACCGACGCCCCGTCGGGCTCGCCCGTCCTCGCCGCGCTCGAGGAGCGCGGCGTGCGCGTCCTCCGCACCGAGGAGGAGCCCGACGGGCGCGGCTAGGCTGGGGATCCGCGCTCGCGCACGTCTGACCCCGCCGTCGATCCCCCTGGGAAGCCGCCACCGTGTTCACCACCCTGCAGGACCGTCTCGCCGCGACCTTCAAGGGCCTGCGCGGCAAGGGCCGGCTGAGCGAGGCCGACATCGAGGCCACGACCCGGGAGATCCGGACCGCGCTGCTCGAGGCCGACGTCGCCCTGCCGGTCGTGCGGGAGTTCATCGCGGCGGTCCGCGAGCGGGCCCGCGGCGCCGAGGTCTCGCAGGCGCTCAACCCGGTGCAGCAGATCATCAAGATCGTCAACGAGGAGCTCATCGGGATCCTCGGCGGCGAGACCCGCCGGCTGCGCTTCGCCAAGACCCCGCCGACCGTCATCCTGCTCGCCGGCCTCCAGGGCGCGGGCAAGACGACGCTCGCCGGCAAGCTCGCGCTCTGGCTCAAGGGCCAGGGCCACCAGCCGCTCCTCGTGGCGGCGGACCTGCAGCGCCCCAACGCGGTCAACCAGCTGCAGGTGGTGGGGGAGCGCGCCGGTGTCGTGGTCTTCGCGCCCGAGCCGGGTAACGGCGTCGGCGACCCGGTGGCCGTCGCGCGGGCGGCCATGGCGTACGCCCGCGACAAGCAGCACGACGTGGTCGTCGTCGACACCGCCGGCCGGCTCGGCATCGACGCCGAGCTCATGCAGCAGGCGGCGGACATCCGCGACGCGGTCTCGCCCGACGAGATCCTCTACGTCGTCGACGCGATGGTCGGCCAGGACGCCGTCACCACCGCCCAGGCCTTCCTCGACGGCGTCGGCTTCTCCGGCGTCGTGCTGACCAAGCTCGACGGCGACGCGCGCGGTGGCGCGGCCCTCTCGGTCGCCAAGGTGACCGGCCGGCAGGTGATGTTCGCGAGCAACGGCGAGGGGCTCGGCGACTTCGACGCCTTCCACCCCGACCGCATGGCCTCGCGCATCCTCGGCATGGGCGACATGCTCACGCTCATCGAGCAGGCCGAGCGGACGTTCGACCAGGCGCAGCAGGCCGAGATGGCCCGCAAGTTCAGCGAGGGCGAGGACTTCACCCTCGACGACTTCCTGCAGCAGATGCAGCAGCTGCGCAAGATGGGCTCGATGTCGAAGATCTTCGGCATGCTGCCCGGGATGGGCCAGTTCCGCGAGCAGATCGAGAACATCGACGAGCGCGACCTGGACCGCACCCAGGCGATGATCCAGTCGATGACGCCGACCGAGCGGCGCGACCCGAGGATCCTCAACGCCTCCCGGCGAGCGCGCATCGCGCGCGGCTCGGGGTCCTCGGTCTCGGCGGTGAACGACCTCGTCGAGCGCTTCGGCCAGGCCCAGCAGATGATGCGCTCGCTGCGCGGCGGGGGCGGCATGCCGATCCCGGGGATGCCGGGCTTCGGCAAGAAGTCCAAGGGCCGCCAGGCGCCCCAGCAGAAGAAGGCCAAGGGCGGCAAGGTCTCGGGCAACCCCGCGAAGCGCGCGCAGCAGGTGGCCGCGCAGCCGCAGCGCACGGGGGAGAGCCCGTTCGGGCCCGCCGCGGGCGCTCAGGGCAGCGCGCCGTTCGAGCTGCCGCCGGGCCTGCGCGACCTCCTCCCGCCCGGCGGCCGCTGACCCGCGGCTGCCTTCCCGTACGGCCGCCGCTGACCCTCCGTGCGGTCCCGCGGGCGCTCGTCCAGCGCCTCCCACCCTGCTCGTGATCATGCACGTCCTGGGGGGGCCGGGGCGGGCGTGACCTGCCCGGCTGGTGCCGGGGCCCCTGCGTCTGGCACAATCGCAGGCTGCACCGGTCCGTGCGCTGGCCCTCTCTCCGGCGTCCTGGACCCCCGCAAACCCCGAGCGCCGCAGGACCGGACCCCACCCGGCGAGCCGGCGCCCGACCGCGTCCGACGAGGAGAACCCAGCCCCGTGGCTGTCAAGATCAAGCTGATGCGCATGGGCAAGATCCGCGCGCCCTACTACCGCATCGTCGTGGCCGACGCCCGCACCAAGCGCGACGGCCGCTTCATCGAGGCGATCGGCAAGTACCACCCGACCGAGGAGCCCTCGCTCATCGAGGTCGACGGCGAGCGGGCGCAGTACTGGCTCGGCGTCGGCGCCCAGCCGACCGAGCCGGTCCAGGCGATCCTGTCCAAGACGGGCGACTGGCAGAAGTTCAAGGGCCTGCCCTACGAGGAGGGCACGCTCAAGGTCGCCGCCCCCAAGGCGGACAAGAAGGCCGCCTTCGACGCCGCCGCCCGCTCGGCCGGCGACGAGAAGTCCGCGCCCGCGACCACCCCGCGCGGCGGCGGCGCCAAGAAGGCCGACGAGGCCCCCCAGGCCGCCGACGTCGAGGTCGCACCCGAGCCCGCGGCCGCAGCCGACCAGCCCGCCGAGGCGTAGGTGCTCGAGGAGGCGCTCGAGCACCTCGTCCGCGGCATCGTCGACAACCCCGACGACGTCGCCGTCGTGCGCCGGGAGAACCGGCGCGGGCGGGTCCTCGAGGTGCGCGTGCACCCCGACGACCTCGGCAAGGTGATCGGCCGCAGCGGGCGCACGGCGTCCGCGCTGCGCACCGTGCTGGGCGCCCTCGCCGGGGGCCGCCCGGTCCGCGTCGACTTCCTCGACGTCGACGAGCGGCGCTGACGCAGCGGTGGTGCAGCTCGTCGTGGGGCGCATCGGCCCCGCGCACGGCATCCGCGGCGACGTCCTCGTCGAGCCGCGCACGGACGACCCCGGGACGCGCTTCGCGCCCGGGGTCGTCCTCGTGACCGACCCGGCCGAGCGCGGTCCCCTCGAGGTCGCCGACGCCCGCGACCACTCCGGACGCCTGCTCGTGCGCTTCGCCTCCGTCGCGGACCGCTCGGCGGCCGAGGCGCTGCGCGGGACCTGGCTGGTCGTTGACGTGCCCGACGACGAGCGGCCGGAGGACCCCGAGGAGTACTACGACCACCAGCTGGTCGGCCTGCGCGCCGTCTCGCCCCAGGGCGTCGACCTGGGCGAGGTGACCGACGTCGTGCACCTGCCCGCGCAGGACCTGCTCGCGGTGCAGACCCCGGGCGGGGAGCGGCTCGTGCCGTTCGTCGCGGCGATCGTCCCCGTCGTCGACCTCGACGGCGGGCGCGTGGTCGTGGACGCGCCGCCGGGGCTGCTCGACGACGGCGAGGGCGGGGCCTGAGCGTGCGGATCGACGTCGTCACGATCTTCCCCGACTACCTCGCGCCGCTCGGCCTCTCGCTCATCGGCCGCGCCCGCGAGCAGGGGATCCTCGACCTGCACGTCCACGACCTGCGCAGCTGGACCGACGACCGGCACCGCACGGTGGACGACACGCCGTACGGCGGTGGCGCCGGCATGCTCATGAAGCCCGAGCCGTGGGGCCGGGCGCTCGACGCCGTGCGCGCCGCCGGTCCCGAGGGGGTCCGCCCCACGCTCGTCGTGCCCACGCCCGCGGGGCCTCCGTTCTCCCAGCCGCGGGCGCGCGCGTACGCCGCCCGGCCCTGGCTGGTCTTCGCCTGCGGGCGCTACGAGGGCATCGACGCCCGCGTCGCCCTGGAGGCGGCCACGGCGTACGACGTCGAGGAGCTGTCGCTCGGCGACTACGTCCTCAACGGCGGCGAGGTCGCGGTGCTCGCGGTGGTCGAGGCCGTGGCGCGGCTGCTGCCGGGCGTCGTCGGCAACGCCGAGAGCCTCGTCGAGGAGTCGCACGAGACGGGCCTGCTCGAGGCCCCGGCCTACACCAAGCCGGCCGTCTGGCGCGGGCACGCCGTGCCCGACGTGCTGCTCAGCGGCCACCACGCCGCCGTCGCCCGGTGGCGCCGGGACGAGGCGCTGCGGCGCACCGCCGCGGTGCGCCCGGACCTGCTCGCCGCCCTGCCGGAGGGCGCGCTCGACGCCGCCGACCGCCAGGTGCTCCACGAGGCAGCGGAGCCCGGCGGCGCTTGACGGGTTCGCCGGAGCCCGCCGCCGTGTGCGACACTGGTCCGTCGCGCCACCAGCTCGACGGCCGCGCCCTGCCGCAGGGGGGCACGGACGGAGACGAGCGGCGCACCACCTGACCGATCCCGGGCCGGCTCCGGCTGCGCCCGCCCACCAGGGTGACCTGTGGCACCCGAGGAGAAGCTGTGCAGAAGCTCGACGCGCTCGACGCCGCCTCGCTGCGGTCCGACATCCCGGCGTTCGCCCCCGGGGACACCCTCAAGGTCCACGTCCGGGTCGTGGAGGGCAACCGCTCCCGCATCCAGGTCTTCCAGGGCGTCGTCATCCGCCGCCAGGGCGGTGGCGTCCGCGAGACCTTCACGATCCGCAAGGTGAGCTTCGGCACCGGCGTGGAGCGCACCTTCCCGGTGCACTCGCCGATCCTCGACAAGATCGAGGTCGTCACCCGTGGTGACGTCCGCCGCGCGAAGCTCTACTACCTGCGCGACCTGCGCGGCAAGGCCGCGAAGATCAAGGAGAAGCGCGACGCCTCGGGCGCTCCCGCTCGCTGACGCGCCACCGCGCCCCGGCCCAGCGGCCGGGGCGCGCTGCTCCGGCGGCTCCTGACCGACGCACGAGAGGCCCTGCTCGCATGAGCTCGTCCGACCCGCTCGAGGGCGGGGCTCCCGCCGCCGCGGAGGCGCCGCACGGGACCTCCGGGCCGGACGGCGCAGTCGCGGCCGGCGCGCAGGTGGCGCTCGACGAGCAGGCCGCCGAGGAGCACCCCCGGGGTGCCGTGCGCCGCTGGTGGCGCCGCCTGCCGGCGTGGGCGGAGCTCCCCGTCCTCGTCGTGGTCGCCCTGCTGCTGGCGATGCTCGTCAAGGCGCTCCTCGTGCAGGCCTTCTTCATCCCCTCCGGCTCGATGGAGGACACGCTGCGCGTCGGGGACCGCGTCCTCGTCGACAAGGTGTCCTACCGCTTCGGGTCCATCTCCCGCGGCGACGTCATCGTCTTCAACGGCGCCGACTCCTTCACTTCGGAGTCGCAGTTCCCCGACGAGGGCAACGTGCTGCAGCGCGCCGTGCGCGAGGTCGGCAGCTGGGTCGGCGTGGCCCCGCCCGACGAGCGCGACTTCATCAAGCGCGTCATCGGCCTCCCGGGCGACCACGTCCAGGCCGACGGGCACGGCGCGGTGCGCGTCAACGGTGTCGCGCTGAGCGAGTCGGCGTACCTCTTCCCGGGCGACGCGCCGTCGGACACCGCCTTCGACGTGACGGTCCCCGCCGGCAAGCTCTGGGTCATGGGCGATCACCGCAGCGAGTCCGCGGACTCCCGCGAGCACATGGGGGAGCCGGGCGGCGGGTTCGTGCCCGAGAGCGAGGTCATCGGCCGCGCGTTCGTCGTCGTGTGGCCGTTCGGCCACTGGCGCGGGCTCGGTGCGCCGGGCACCTTCTCCCAGCCCGGCATCGACGGGCGCGGCTAGGCGCCCGCCCCGCGCGTCCTGCCCTAGCCTGGTCCCGTGCCCGCCACGACCCCGACGCTGCGCTACGAGCGCCAGCTCTGGCGCTCGGGAGCCGGCCCGGTCGCGGCCGTCGACGAGGTGGGGCGCGGCGCCCTGGCGGGACCCGTCTCGGTCGGTGTCGTGGTCCTCGACGAGGACGCACGCACCGCGCCGCAGGGCCTGCGCGACAGCAAGCTGCTGACCCCGGAGGCGCGCACCGCGCTCGTGCCGCGGGTCCGCCGGTGGGTGCTCGACGGCGCCGTGGGCCACGCCTCCGCCGCCGAGATCGACGCGTGGGGCATCCTCACCGCCCTGCGGGTCGCCGCCACCCGGGCGTGCGCGCAGCTGCGGGTGCCGTTCTCCTGGGTCCTGCTCGACGGCAACTACGACTACCTCTCGCGGCCCTCGCTGTTCGAGGACGAGCTGCCGGCGTGGTCCTGGGACGTCCCGGTGCGCACCCTCGTCAAGGCCGACATGCGCTGCTCCTCGGTCGCGGCCGCGAGCGTGCTCGCGAAGACCGAGCGCGACGGGATGATGGTCGAGCTCGCCCGGGAGCACCCGGTCTACGCCTGGGAGCAGAACCGCGGCTACTCCGCCCCCGCGCACCTCGCGGCGCTGGCCGAGCACGGGCCGAGCCCGTTGCACCGGCAGTCGTGGCGGCTGCCCGGCGTGGGGGAGCGGGCGGACGCGCTGCTGCCCGGGACGGACCCGTACCCCGACGAGCTGGAGCAGCTCGACCTCGAGGCGCTGCCGCGCCAGCACGTACGCGGTGGCGGAGGCACGATGGAGGCCCACCCCGACCCCGTGCCGGCTGCCGCCGGTCCTCACGGGCGAGGGACACGAGAGCAGGAGCGGGTGTGAGCGCCGAGGACCTCGAGAAGTACGAGACCGAGATGGAGCTGCAGCTCTACCGGGAGTACCGCGACGTCGTCGGGCTCTTCTCCTACGTCGTCGAGACCGAGCGGCGCTTCTACCTCACCAACTCGGTGCAGCTGGAGCCGCGGACCACCGACGGCGGGGAGGTGTGGTTCGAGGTGCGCATGTCCGACGCGTGGGTCTGGGACATGTACCGCCCCGCCCGCTTCGTGAAGAACGTCCGCGTCGTCACCTTCAAGGACGTCAACGTCGAGGAGCTCGCCAAGAGCGAGCTGGAGCCCCCGCCGAGCACCTGAGCCGGCTGGGGCGCGTCGTCCACAGCGCGCAGCTGCGTCGCAGGTCGCCGTCCTCCACAGGGACGCCCGGGACCCGGTCACCGTGCTCCGCCGAGCGCCACGATCGGGCCCGGAGGTGGTCCGCGTGGCGGTGGCGAGCAGTGCGACCAGCAGCGGGAGTCCCGCTGGTGGGCTCCCGGGCGGGAGGGGCGGGGAGCCGCGCTCGGCGGCGGCCCTGGCACCGGGGCGGGGTGCGCGGAGTCCCGGCGACCGCTCGCGCGCCGGGCTGGGCCGCTACGGCGAGGACGTCGCCGCCCGGTTCCTCGTCGAGCGCGGCCTGGTCGTGCTCGAGCGCAACTGGCGCTGCGAGCTCGGGGAGATCGACATCGTCGCCCGCGAGGGCGCGACGCTCGTGGTCTGCGAGGTGAAGACCCGCCGGTCCGGGCGGCACGGCTCGCCGCAGGAGGCGGTCACCGGCCCGAAGCTCGCGCGGCTGCGCCGGCTGGCGGTGCGCTGGCTGCTCGAGCGCGGGGTGCACCCGGGGGAGGTGCGCATCGACGTGGTGGCGGTGACCCGCGGGCGCACCGGTGCGGCGTCGGTCGAGCACCTGCGGGGCGTGGCCTGATGCCGCTCGGGAGGACGACGGCGGTCGCGCTCGTCGGTGTCGAGGGCGCGCTGGTGGACGTCGAGGCGCACCTGGCGCCGGGCCTGCCCGCCTTCGTCCTCGTGGGGCTCCCCGACACCGCCCTGTCCGAGGCGCGCGACCGGGTGCGCGCGGCGGTCGCGAACTCCGGCGAGCGCTGGCCCGGCGTGCGGATCACCGTCGGCCTCGCCCCGGCCAGCCTGCCCAAGCGCGGCTCGGGCTTCGACCTCGCCATCGCCACGGCCGTCCTGCTGGCCGCCGGCGACCCGGACCGCACGGCCCTGGACCCCGCCCTGCTCGAGCGGACCGTGCTGCTCGCCGAGCTGGGCCTGGACGGCAGGCTGCACCCCGTGCGGGGCGTCCTCCCCGCCGTGGCGGCGGCCGCGCGCTCCGGCGTGACGCGCGTCGTCTGCGCCGAGGGCAACGCCGCGGAGGCCGCCCTGGTCCCCGGCGTGAGCGTGCGGGGGCTGCGCTCGCTGCGCCAGGTCACCGCGCTGCTGCGGCACGAGCCGCTGCCGGAGGAGCCGGACCCGCCCGTCCGCGCGGGGGGAGGGGAGCCGGCCCCGGCGGGACCGCCGCCCGACCTGGCCGACGTGCTCGGGCAGCACCAGGCGCGGCACGCCCTCGAGGTCGCCGCCGCGGGCGGCCACGCCCTGCACCTGACCGGACCGCCCGGCACCGGCAAGACCATGCTCGCGGAGCGCCTCCCCGGGCTGCTGCCCGAACTCTCGACCGAGCAGGCGCTGGAGGTCACGGCCCTGCACAGCCTCGCGGGCATCCTGGACCCCGACGTCCCGCTCGTGACCCGTCCTCCGTTCCAGGCCCCGCACCACAGCGCGTCGACCGCGGCCGTCGTCGGGGGAGGGAGCGGCGTGCCCCGGCCCGGAGCGGTGTCGCTGGCCCACCGCGGTGTGCTGTTCCTCGACGAGGCGCCGGAGTTCGCCGCTCCGGTGCTCGACGCCCTGCGCCAACCCCTCGAGTCCGGTCGCGTGGTCCTCGCCAGGGCCGCCGGCACCGCCCGCTACCCGGCGCGCTGCACGCTCGTCCTCGCCTCGAACCCCTGCCCCTGCGGCCTCGCGACCGGGCGCGCGCTGGAGTGCACCTGCTCCTCGCTGGCCCGGCGGCGCTACGCCGCCCGGCTGTCAGGGCCGCTGCTCGACCGGGTGGACCTGCGCGTCGACGTCGTGCCCCCGCTGGGCGCGCTGGACGTCGGGGAGAGCACGGCCGCCGTCGGAGCCCGGGTCACCGCCGCGCGCGAGCGCAGCGCCGGCCGGCTCGCCGGCACCCCCTGGCGCACGAACGCCGAGGTGCCCGGGCGCGAGCTGCGCGCGCGCTGGCGGGTGGCCGACGACCGGCTGGTGCGGTCGGCCGTGGAGTCGGGGGCGCTGAGCCTGCGCGGCGCCGACCGCGCCCTGCGCGTGTCGTGGACGCTCGCGGACCTCGCCGGGCGCGACCGGCCGAGCGGGGACGACGTCGCGCTGGCCCTCGCGCTCCGCCTCGCCGGCACCTCGGGGCGTGCCGCGTGAGCGGGCCGGGGACCAGCGGTCCGCCGGCTGTCTGGTCATCGTCAGGACGTCAGGCGCCGCCGGTCCCGTCCTCGGCCGCCGAGGCCGAGCGGCGGGCGCTCACCGCCCTCACCCGGCTCGTCGAGCCCCCCTGCCCGCCGCTGGTCCGGCTCGTGGAGGCGTGGGGCGCGTGCGAGGTGCTCGAGCGCATCGCCTCCGACGACCCCGCGGCCGCGCTGCCGCCGGACTCGAGCGGGGGAGCGGGGGCCCGCGAGCGCCGGGAGCGCTGGCGCCAGCGGCTCGGCCGGGTGGACGTCGACCGCGACCTCGCGCTGGCGGCGCGCAGCGGGGCCCGGCTGGTCGTGCCCGGGGACGGCGAGTGGCCAGCGGAGCTCGCCGACCTCGGGGACGACCGCCCCCTCGCGCTGTGGTGCCGCGGCGCGGCCCTCGACGCGCGTCCGGCACGCGTCGCGGTCGTCGGTGCGCGGGCGGCCACGCCGTACGGCGAGCACGTGGCGGGCACGCTCGCCGGCGGCCTCGCGCAGGCCGGGCGCTCGGTCGTGTCCGGAGGGGCCTTCGGCATCGACGCCGCCGCCCACCGCGGGGCGCTGCTCGCGGGCGGGACGACCTGCGCGGTCCTCGCCTGCGGGGTGGACGTCAGCTACCCGAAGGGCAACGAGGGCCTGCTGCGGCGGGTCGCGGAGCACGGCACCCTCGTGAGCGAGTACCCCCTGGGCACGGGGGTGACGAGGGGGCGGTTCCTCGACCGCAACCGGCTGCTCGCGGCCCTGGGCCAGGGGACCCTGCTCGTCGAGGCGGGGCTGCGCAGCGGCGCGCGGAGCACCGTCGGCCACGCCCGGCGGCTGCACCGCCCGGTCATGGTCGTGCCCGGCCCGGTGACGAGCCCGGCGTCCGCCGGGTGCCACGTGGAGCTGAGGCGCGGCGACGCGGTCCTCGTCACCTGCGTGGAGGAGGTGCTCGACGTGGTCGGCCAGCTGGGCGGGGATGCCGTGGCCGACCCCAGCGACCCGCACCTGCGCCGCACCGACGCCCTCGGGCCGGACGAGCTGCGGGTGTGGGAGGCGATGCCGCTGCGCGGCGTGCTCCGCGTCGACGAGCTGTGCGGTGCCGCGGGGCTCACGGCGCCCGAGGTGCTCGGGAGGCTCGGAGCGCTCGCCGCCCGCGGGCTCGTGCAGCCGGAGGGCGGGGGGTGGCGGCGGACGTGACGGGCGCGGGAGGCGGAGCTGGCCGACACGCCGCGCGCCGAGGTGGCGCGGTGCTTGACCGTCACGAGCGCCCGGGTGACCGTGTGCTGCGATGGCAGCGTCGACGGCACCTGCGCGGGCGGCCGGGAGTGCGGACCGCGAGGAGCCGCTCCCGCCCGAGCTGGCGCGTGCCCGGGTGGAGTTCACCGAGTTCCTCCGCCTCGAGCGCGGGCTGTCCGCGCACACCGTCCGGGCGTACTCGGCGGACGTCGCCGCGCTGCTGGAGCACGCCCGGCGCATGGGCCGCACCGAGCTCGACCGCGTCGACCTCGCCGTGCTGCGCAGCTGGCTGGCCCGTCAGCGCTCCTCCGGCTGCGCCCGCGCCACGCTGGCGCGACGGGCAGCGGCCGCCCGGGCCTTCACCGGCTGGGCGGCGCGCAGCGGGCGCACCGACGGCGACGCCGGGGCCCTGCTGGCGAGCCCGCGCGGGCGCCGCACGCTCCCGTCGGTGCTCGGGAAGGACGACGCGCGCTCCGTCCTGGAGGCCGCCGCGCAGGCCGCCGAGGGCGGCGAGCCCCTCGCGCTGCGCGACTGGGCGCTCGTGGAGCTGCTCTACGCCACCGGCATCCGCGTCTCGGAGCTCTGCGCCCTCGACACCGCGGACCTCGACCGGGGGCGCCGGCTGCTGCGCGTGGTGGGCAAGGGGGACAAGGAGCGCTCCGTCCCGGTCGGGCTGCCGGCCCTGGACGCGCTGGAGCAGTGGCTCGCCGTGGGCCGGCCCGCGCTGGCCGTCGCCGCGAGCGGGGACGCCGTGCTCCTCGGCCGCCGCGGTGGCCGGCTCGACGTCCGCACCGCCCGGCGCGTGGTGCACCGGATGCTGCTCGCGGTGCCCGGAGCACCCGACCTCGGGCCCCACGGGTTGCGCCATTCGGCGGCAACAGCGCTCCTGGAGGGGGGTGCTGACCTGCGCAGCGTCCAGGAACTGCTGGGCCACGCTAGTCTCGACACGACGCAGATCTACACCCACGTGTCCGTCGAGAGGCTGAAGGCCACCTATGAGCGAGCGCACCCACGGGCGTGAGCTCCGTCCTGCCGCGGGCGGGACGACCGTGGCAGGGGGAGCGGGGAGCCAGGTGGCGGGTGCCGACCACGGCGACGAGCAGGTGCCGGGCGCGGAGCGGGTCCTCGACGCCGCTGGCGGGCTGCTGCACAGCAGCGGCACCAGTCTGTCCGCCGCCGACGCGCCCACGCTGCTCGACACGACGGACGACGACGGCCACCGCGCCGACGCGCAGCTCGACGACGCCCAGCTCGACGGTGCCCAGCTCGGCGGTGCCCAGCTCGACGGTGACCTGGTGGAGGACGCGCACCCGGACGACGCGCACCCCGGTGACGCCGCCGTCGACGAGGTCCCGGACGGGCAACCCGCCGCCGACGAGCAGCCTGCCGCCGCGCCGGCAGCCGGACCGGTCCGCCAGCCCGTGGACGAGGCGCTCATGGCGCTGTGGGTGGAGTTCAAGGAGACCCGCGCGACGGCGCTGCGCGAGCGGCTGATCCTGCACTACTCCCCGCTGGTGAAGTACGTCGCGGGCCGCGTCGGCGTCGGGCTCCCGCCCAACATCGAGCAGGCCGACCTCGTCTCCTACGGCATCTTCGGCCTGATGGACGCGATCGAGAAGTTCGACCTCGAGCGCGGCTACAAGTTCGAGACCTACGCGATCAACCGCATCCGCGGCGCCATCATCGACGAGCTGCGGGCCATCGACTGGATCCCGCGCTCGGTCCGCTACAAGGCCCGCGAGGTCGAGAAGGCCTACGCGGCGCTCGAGGCCCGGCTGCACCGCTCGCCCACGGAGGCCGAGGTCGCCGGCGAGCTCGGGATCTCGCTCGAGGAGCTGCACCAGGTCTTCAGCCAGGTCTCCTTCGTCAACGTCGTCGCGCTCGACGAGCTCATCAGCGTCGGCGGGGAGAAGGGCGACAAGCTCAGCCTCGTCGACACCCTCGAGGACACGCGCGTCGAGGACCCGGTCGCCGCGTTCGAGGGCGAGGAGACCAAGCGGCTGCTCGCCGGCGCGATCAACCTGCTGCCCGAGCGGGAGAAGATCGTCGTCACCCTCTACTACTACGAGGGCCTGACGCTCGCCGAGATCGGACAGGTGCTCGGCGTCACCGAGAGCCGCATCTGCCAGATGCACACCAAGGCGGTCCTGCAGCTGCGCAGCCGGCTCTCCGAGGGCCAGGACTAGCGAGCAGCAGCTGCTCGACGACCGGGCCGCCGCACCCGGCCGGCCGGTCTGCGACCAGGGCACGGCGCGGCGCCGGCGCGACCGGGCCGAGGGTGACCGGACCCGTCTGCGGGAGCAGCCGGACGACCGGCTCGCCGAGCAGCGCCAGCGGGTCGAGGTACGCCGTCCCCCGCAGCAGCCCCCAGTGCAGGCACGCCCCCGGGGCGCAGTGGCTGCCCGCCGTGACGAGGGTGCCGATCACCTCGCCCGCGCGCACGGCCCGGCCCACCGCCACGACCGCGACGACCGGCTCGTACGTCGTGCGGAGCGCCCCGCTCGCCACGACGGCGACCGGCAGCCCGCCGACGCGCCCCGCGAAGCCGACCCGGCCGTCGCCGGCGGCGAGCACCTGCTCCCCGTCGCTCCCGGCGAGGTCGACGCCCCGGTGCCCCGCCGCCCAGGGCACGGGCGGTGGCGCGAAGCCGCGCACGACGACCAGCGGTCCGGCGAGGGGTGCGCGCCACCCCGGGAGCGCCCAGGCGGTGCGCGCGGGGAGGGCGCCCGGGACGGGCAGCAGGCCGGGGAGCAGCCCGAGCCCGGCGACGAGCAGCGCCCGCACGAGCGCCCGGTGCCGGGGCGCGGCGGCGAGTGGGGGGCGGGGGTCGGAGGACCGTGGCTGGAGCGGCACCCCGCCACCCTGGGCGCCGAGCCCGGAGGCGGCCACCGACGACCGCCGGGCTGGGGACGGGCGGGCCTCCGCGCGCGGGGCGGGGCTGTGGACGACGGGCGGCGCCGCGTACCCGCGGCAGCGGCTAGACTGGCCCTGCGACCCGTCCGCGGGTCGACTTCGCATGCCTGCAGCAGACCCGGAGCACCGCACCGGGTCCTGTGCTCCCGGCGGCGCTCCGACGGTCCCGGCCTCGTCCGGGTGGAGCGGCGCCCGCAGGCGTCAGGCGCGCCGGGCACCCGTCCGGGGCGGACAACCGCGGCGCCCGTCCGGGCGCCATGACCAGAGGAGCGCCGGCCATGGCCGTCGTCACCATGAAGCAGCTGCTCGACAGCGGCGTGCACTTCGGGCACCAGACCCGCCGCTGGAACCCGAAGATGAAGCGCTTCATCTTCACCGAGCGCAACGGCATCTACATCATCGACCTGCAGCAGTCGCTGTCCTACATCGACCGCGCGTTCGACTTCGTCAAGGAGACCGTCGCGCACGGCGGCTCGGTCCTCTTCATCGGGACCAAGAAGCAGGCCCAGGAGGCCATCGCCGAGCAGGCGACGCGCGTGGGCATGCCCTACGTCAACCACCGCTGGCTCGGCGGCATGCTGACCAACTTCTCGACCGTCCACAAGCGCCTCCAGCGCCTCAAGGAGCTCGAGCAGATCGACTTCGACGACGTGGCCGGCTCGGGCATGACGAAGAAGGAGCTCCTCGTCCTCCAGCGCGAGAAGGAGAAGCTCGAGAAGACCCTCGGCGGCATCCGCGACATGTCGCGCGTGCCGAGCGCGGTGTGGATCGTCGACACCAAGAAGGAGCACATCGCCGTCGGCGAGGCCCGCAAGCTGGGCATCCCGGTCGTCGCGATCCTCGACACCAACTGCGACCCCGACGAGGTCGACTACAAGATCCCCGGCAACGACGACGCGATCCGCTCCGTCACGCTGCTGACCCGCGTGCTGGCCGACGCGGTCGCCGAGGGCCTCGTGGCCCGCTCCGGCGCCCGCGGCGGCGAGCAGCCCGCCGGTGACGTCGCCGGCGGCGAGCCGCTCGCCGAGTGGGAGGAGCAGCTCCTCGCCGGCCAGGGCGGGGAGCAGGCCGAGGCCGCTGCGCCGGCCGAGGCCGCTCCCGCCGCCGGCGCCTGACCCTCCGGGGTCGCCCGACCGCCGCGCCCCTGCCCGGAGCCCCGAGCTCCGGGCAGGGCCGCGGGGGTCCACGCACTGCCGCCCCCCGGTGCGGGGGCACTACCCGTACCTCCCCCGACAGAGGAGCCAGAGCTATGGCCACGATCAGCGCTGCGGACGTCAAGCGGCTCCGCGAGCTCACCGGCGCCGGCATGATGGACTGCAAGAGGGCGCTCGAGGAGTCCGACGGCGACTTCGACAAGGCCGTCGAGGTCCTGCGCGTCAAGATGGGCGCGAAGGTCGACAAGAAGGCCGGTGAGCGCACCGCCGCCAACGGCATCGTCGCCGCCGCCGAGGGCGCGCTCGTCGAGCTGCGCTGCGAGACCGACTTCGTCGCCAAGAACGAGCAGTTCCAGCAGCTCGCCAGCGACATCGTCGCCCACGTCGCCAAGACCGGCGTCGCCGACGCCGAGAAGCTGCTCGCCGAGCAGCTCAGCGACGGCGAGGTCGTCGCCGACGCGCTGAAGTCCGCCTCCGCGGTCATCGGCGAGAAGATCGAGCTCGGCTCGGTCGCGTACTTCGACGGCAAGGTCGCCGCCTACATGCACCGCCGGAGCAGCGACCTGCCCCCGCAGGTCGGCGTGCTCGTCGAGTTCGAGGGCGACGACGCGGAGGCCGCGCGCGGCGCCGCCATGCAGATCGCGGCCATGCGCCCGCTCTACGTCACCCGCGACGAGGTCCCGGCCGACCAGGTCGAGAACGAGCGCCGCATCGCCGAGGCCACGGCCCGCGAGGAGGGCAAGCCCGAGGGCGCGCTCCCCAAGATCGTCGAGGGTCGCGTCAACGGCTTCTTCAAGGACGTCGTCCTGCTCGAGCAGGCCTCCGTCCAGGACAGCAAGAAGTCGGTCAAGGCGCTGCTCGACGAGCGCGGCGTGACCGTGAGCCGCTTCGTCCGCTTCGAGGTCGGCGCGTAGCCTCCTCCCTGGAGCACCTCCCTCCGGCTCCCCGGGCTGCTGCCCGCGGGGGCCGGAGGCGCGAGGAGCCGACCCAGCGACGGGACCCGCACCACGACCGAGCAGAGGAGATCATCCCGGTGACCGCAGCCGAGCTGGACGGGGCCGCTGGCCCGCGCTACCACCGTGTGCTCCTCAAGCTCTCCGGTGAGGTCTTCGGCGGCGGCGGCTTCGGCGTCGACCCCGACGTGGTGCACTCGATCGCCGCCCAGATCGCCGACGTCGTCCGCTCCGGCTCCCAGGTCGCGATCGTCGTCGGTGGCGGCAACTTCTTCCGCGGCGCCGAGCTGCAGCACCGCGGCATGGACCGCGCGCGCAGCGACTACATGGGCATGCTCGGCACGGTCATGAACTGCCTCGCCCTCCAGGACTTCCTGGAGAAGGAGGGCATCGACACCCGGGTGCAGACCGCCATCACGATGGGGCAGGTCGCGGAGCCGTACATCCCGCGCCGCGCGATCCGGCACCTCGAGAAGGGCCGCGTCGTGATCTTCGGCGCGGGCGCCGGCATGCCGTACTTCTCGACCGACACCGCCTCGGCCCAGCGCGCGCTGGAGATCGGCGCCCAGGTCCTGCTCATGGCGAAGGCGGTCGACGGCGTCTACGACGACGACCCCCGCACGAACCCCGACGCCAAGCGGTACGCGACGGTGAGCTACCAGGAGGTCCTGCACAAGGGGCTCAAGGTCGCCGACGCGACGGCGTTCAGCCTCTGCCAGGACAACCTGCTCCCGATCATCGTGTTCAACCTGCTCGAGCACGGCAACATCGCCCGTGTCGTGGAGGGTGAGAGGATCGGGACGCTGGTGTCGAACGCGGGCTGAGCCCGCCGGACCACCGCGGACGCAGGACAGCGCTAGACAGCGCAGGACAAGGGCACGACAAGGGCACGACCAGAGCAGGACTGAAGGGGCACGCCGTGATCGACGACACCCTCCTCGAGGCCGAGGAGAAGATGGGCAAGGCCATCGAGGTGGCGCGCGAGGACTTCGCGACCATCCGCACCGGCCGGGCCAACCCGGCGCTGTTCAACAAGATCGTGGTCGAGTACTACGGGTCGTACACCCCGGTCAACCAGCTCGCGTCCTTCCAGACGCCGGACCCGCGGCTCATCGTGCTCTCGCCGTTCGACAAGTCGTCGATGGCGGCGATCGAGCGGGCCATCCGCGACTCCGACCTGGGCGTCAACCCGTCCAACGACGGCAGCGTCATCCGGGTCCCGCTGCCCCCGCTGTCGGAGGAGCGCCGCCGCGAGTTCGTCAAGCTCGCGAAGACCAAGGCGGAGGACGCCCGCGTCTCCATCCGCTCGGTGCGCCGCCACGCGAAGGAGGCCCTCGACCGCCTCGCCAAGGACGGCGACGCCGGCGAGGACGAGGTGGCGCGCGCGGAGAAGCAGCTCGAGGCGCTGACCAAGAAGCACACCGACGCCGTCGACGACCTGCTCAAGCACAAGGAAACCGAGCTCCTCGAGGTCTGAGTGAGGGACGACCGCACGGGCCCGCCCGTCGACGCGCAGCCCGCCCCGTCCGCGACAGCGGCGCGGCCCGGGCGGCGCAGCCGTCCCCACCGGCTGGACGCCCCCGTGCCGGCGCTCCCCCCGCAGGGGGACCCCCGCCACCAGGCCCCGGGCACCTCAGCCGAGGGGGAGCCGCCCGTGCCGCCCACGGGTCCGCGCCGCTCCCGGCGCACCGCGCGGCGGGCCGGCCGCAACGTCCCGCAGTCGATCGCCGTCGGCGTGGCGCTCATCGCCGTCCTGCTGGCCTCGCTCTACGTCGAGCGGGCCGCCTTCGTGGGGCTCGCCGCCGTGGCGGTCCTCGTCGCGGTCTGGGAGATCGCCGGCGCGCTGCGCACCCGCGGCGTGCGCGTCCCGGTGCTGCCGCTGGGCACGGGGTCGGTCGCGATGCTCGTCACGGCGTACACCGCGGGGGCGGGGCCGCTGCTCGGCGTGCTGCTCGTGACGTGCGCCGCCGTCCTGGTCTGGCGCGCCGTCGACGGCCCGGAGGGGTTCGTCGCCGACGCGACGGCCGGGGTGTTCACCGCCGCGTACGTCCCGCTGCTCGCGTCCTTCGCCCTGCTGCTCCTGCGCGAGCACGACGGCCCGGACCGCATCGTCGCCTTCATCCTCGCCGTCGTCGGCAGCGACGTGGGCGGCTTCGTCACGGGCGTGCTGTGGGGCCGGCACCCGATGGTGCCGCGGATCAGCCCGCGCAAGTCCTGGGAGGGCTTCGCCGGCTCCCTCGTGCTCGGCACCGGCGTCGGCGCGGCGGTCGTGCCCTGGCTGCTCGACGGCCCGGCGTGGGGCGGCGCCCTGCTCGGGCTTGCCGCGGTGGTCACGGCGACCGCCGGCGACCTCGCGGAGTCCCTCATCAAGCGCGACCTCGGCGTCAAGGACATGGGCTCGGTCCTTCCCGGCCACGGCGGGGTCATGGACCGGCTCGACTCGCTGCTCCCCACCGCTCCGGTGGCCTACCTGGTGCTCTCCCATGTCCTCTCCCGCTGAGCCCGCCCCCTCCGCCCCCGAGCCCGGGGACCGGCCCCGCCTCGTCATGGCCGCCCCGCGGCGCGGGAAGCCGCCGCGGCACCTCTCCGATTTGACGCTCGAGCAGCGCCGCGAGGCCGTCGCCGAGCTGGGGCTGCCCGGCTTCCGCGCCAACCAGCTCTCCACGCACTGGTACTCCCGCCTCGTCGACGACCCGGCGGCGATGCCCGACCTGCCGGCCCCGGTGCGCGAGCAGCTCAGCGCCGCGCTGCTGCCGGACCTGCTCCACGCCGTACGCCGCTGGGAGACCGACGCGGGCGCCACCGTCAAGACGCTCTGGCGGCTGCACGACGGCGCGCTCGTCGAGAGCGTGCTCATGCGCTACGGCGCGCGCGCCGGCTCCGACCTGCCGGGCGCGGCGACCGCGCTGCAGGGCCTCGGCGACGAGGCGGACGACGACGGCCCCGCGCCGCGGCGCAGCCGCGTGACGATGTGCGTGAGCAGCCAGGCCGGCTGCGGCATGGCGTGCCCGTTCTGCGCCACGGGGCAGCAGGGCCTCACCCGCAACCTCTCGACGGCGGAGATCGTCGAGCAGGTCCTCGCCGGGGCCCGCAGCCTGGCGCGCGGCGAGGTCGCCGGCGGGCAGGGGCGGGTCAGCAACGTCGTCTTCATGGGCATGGGCGAGCCGCTGGCGAACTACTCCGCGGTCGTCGGCGCCGTCCGCCGCCTCACCCAGCCGGCCCCCGACGGGCTCGGCATGTCGCGGCGCGGCATCACCGTCTCGACCGTGGGGCTCGCCCCGGCGATCGACCGCCTCGCCGACGAGGGGCTGCCGGTGACGCTCGCCGTGAGCCTGCACGCGCCCGACGACGAGCTGCGCGACGAGCTCGTGCCCATCAACACCCGCTACAAGGTGGCCGAGGTGCTCGACTCGGCGTGGCGCTACGCCGCGCGGACCGGGCGACGCGTCAGCATCGAGTACGCGCTGATCCGTGACGTCAACGACCAGGCCTGGCGCGCGGACCTGCTCGGCCGGCTGCTCAAGGGACGCCTCGTGCACGTGAACCTCATCCCGCTCAACCCCACACCGGGGTCGAAGTGGACCGCCTCGCGCTCGCGCGACGAGCGGGCCTTCGTGCGCGCCCTGGAGGCGCACGGCGTGGCGGTGACGGTCCGCGACACCCGCGGTCGCGAGATCGAGGGGGCGTGCGGACAGCTCGCCGCGCTCGAGCCGGGTGACGCCGGCGGCAGCGCCGGGGCCGCCGCCGGCGCGCCGACGGGGAGGGCCTGACGATGGCGAGGCTGCACCGGGTGGGGCGGCTGCGCCGCGGCTACCGGCCGCGCCAGGTCGAGGCGGCGCTCGCCGCGGTGGAGCAGGCGCTCGCCGAGGGGCGTCCGCCGAGCGCCGGCGAGGTGCGCCGGCTCGGCTTCGACCTCGTGCGCCACGGCTACGACGTGGTGGCCGTCGACCGCGCGCTCGACCGCCTCGAGCTGCGCTGCCTCGAGCGCAGCATGGCCGGCAGCCCTCCGTGGCAGGTGAGCGACGAGCTGGCGCGCGACCTCGCGGACCTGCGCGTCCTGCTCGCCGGACCGCCCGGGGCACGCCTGCCGCGGGCCGGGCTGCTGCGCAAGGGCTACGCGCAGCACGACGTCGACGCGCTGCTCGACCGGCTGCTCGACGACCTGGAGACCGCCAGCCGCGCCCTCGGCAGCGGCGCGAGCGTCGTCGAGCCCGGCCTGCGGGTCGAGGAGGTCCGCCTTGCGGTCTTCGGCCGCCGTCGCCGCGGCTACGCCGAGCGCGGCGTCGACGAGGTCCTCGACCGCGCGGTCGACCTGCTGCTGCGCCGCGACCTGCTCTCGCTGCTGCTCGGCGCGCCGGTCCGCACCCCCGAGCCGCTCGCTGAGGCGGAGCCGAGCGCCGTCCTCGGGCACGACGGCTCCGCGCTCGGCCAGACGGGCTGACCCCTCAGAGCCCGCGCGAGCGCAACCTGCGGTCCACCGCGATCTCCAGCACGACCCGCTGCGGGTTCGGGCGCGGCTCCCGGTAGCGCGCCGCGTACGCCGCCTCCGCCGCTGCGACCTCCTCCGGCGCGTCGAGCACGCGCGCAGGGCCCTCGAGCGTGAGCCACCGCGCGCGGTCCACCTGGCAGACGGCGGCCCGCCCGCCAGCGGCGGCGTGGACCGCTTTGCGCGACTCGCCGGAGGTGATGACGCGCACGACGGTCCCCCCGTCGAGGCGGCGGACGGTGAAGCCGACGGGCACGACGTGCGGGGAGCCGTCGGGGCGCAGCGTGGTGAGCGTCGCGAGGTGGCGCTCGGTGCAGAAGGCGAGCTCGTCGTCGGAGAGCACCACCCCCAGCGCCTTCTCGTACGCGCGCGCGAGCGGCTCGCCCGCCCAGTAGCCCCAGCCCTCGAGCGCGCGCCAGCCGGACGCCTCGTACAGCGCGATGGCCTCCGGCTGCCGGGTGCCGGTCTCGAGGCGCAGCGCGCGCAGGCCTCGGGCCCGCGCCTCGTCCTCGACGGCGGCGAGCAGGGCCCGCGCGACGCCGGTGCGGCGGGCGGGCTCCGCGACGTACATCCGCTTGAGCTCGCCGACGCCGGGCTCGGGCAGGTCGCAGAGCGCGACCGTCCCCACCGGCACGCCCTCGCGCTCGGCGACGACCCAGGCGAGCGGGTGCACGTCGGGCCCCAGGTCGTCGTCCTCCGGGTAGCGCACCGCCAGCTCCACCTCGGCGAGGCGGGCGAGCGCGAGCGCGGCGGGGTCGTCGGGGGCGGCCGTACGGACCTGCAGCGGAGCGGGGGAGGGCACGACCGGACCCTACGCGGGCGGCGGCGGGCCCCCGCGCGGAGGACAATGGCGGGGTGAGCTCCCGCAGCGTGGTCGTCCTCGGCTCGACCGGGTCCATCGGCACCCAGGCGGTCGACGTCGTCCGGGCCGACCCCGAGCAGCGCCTGCGCGTCGTCGGGCTCGGCGCTGGCGGCGGCCGGGTGGACCTGCTCGCCGAGCAGGCGCTCGAGCTCGGCGTGGAGGTGGTGGCCGTCTCCCGCGCGACCGCGGCGCAGGACCTCCAGCTGGCGCTGTACGCCGGGGCGCAGCGCCGCGGGTGGAGCGCGGGGGAGACCTCCCTGCCGAAGGTGCTCGCCGGCCCGGACGCCATGACCGAGCTCGCGGCCTGGGACTGCGACGTGGTGCTCAACGCCATGACGGGCTCCGTCGGGCTCGGCCCCACGCTGGCCGCGCTCGAGGCGGGTCGCACGCTCGCGCTCGCCAACAAGGAGTCGCTCGTCGCCGGCGGTCCACTCGTCCGCGCCGTCGCGCGCCCGGGCCAGCTCGTGCCGGTCGACTCCGAGCACTCGGCGCTGGCGCAGTGCCTGCGCGGTGGCCGCGCGGAGGAGGTGCGCCGGCTCGTCCTCACCGCCTCCGGCGGGCCCTTCCGCGGCCGGCGCCGCGAGGAGCTGGGCGACGTCACGCCGGAGCAGGCGCTCGCGCACCCCACGTGGTCGATGGGCCCTGTCGTCACCGTCAACTCGGCGACGCTCGTCAACAAGGGGCTCGAGGTCATCGAGGCGCACGAGCTGTTCGGGACGGCGTACGACGACATCGAGGTCGTCGTGCACCCCCAGTCGGTCGTGCACTCGATGGTGGAGTTCGTCGACGGCTCGACCCTGGCGCAGGCCAGCCCGCCGGACATGCGGCTCCCGATCGCGCTCGCGCTGGCCTGGCCCGAGCGCATCCCGGGAGCCGCCCGCCCCGTCGACTGGTCGACGGCGGCGACGTGGGAGTTCGCGCCGCTCGACGCCGCGGCCTTCCCCGCGGTGGAGCTCGCGAAGGAGGCGGGACGCCGCGGCGGCACGGCTCCGGCGGTGCTGAACGCGGCCAACGAGGAGTGCGTGGCCGCGTTCCTCTCAGGTCGGCTGCGCTTCCCGGCGATCGTCGAGACGGTGGCGCGCGTGGTGGAGGAGCACGACGGCGGGAACGCCGCGTCGCTCGACGCGGTTGTCTCTGCGGAGCAGTGGGCGCGCACCCGCGCGCAGGAGCTGCTCGCGCGGTCGGCGGACAGGGGCTGAGGGTTGTTCTGGCTGGGTGTGGTGCTGTTCGCGGTCGGGCTGCTCTTCGCGGTCTGCCTGCACGAGGCCGGCCACATGGTCATGGCCAAGGCGTTCGGCATGAAGGTGACGCAGTACTTCGCCGGCTTCGGGCCGACCGTCTGGTCCTTCCGCCGGGGCGAGACGGAGTACGGCGTCAAGGCCGTCCCCGCCGGCGGCTTCGTCAAGATCGTGGGGATGACCCCGCTCGAGCCCGTCGAGCCGGGCGACGAGGGGCGCGCGTTCTTCCGGCGCCCGCTGTGGCAGCGCACGGTCGTGCTCTCGGCGGGCTCGATCACGCACTTCCTGCTCGCCGCGGTCGTCACCTACGTCGCGGCGGTGACCACGGGACTGCCCAACATCCGCGGGGCCGAGCACTTCAGCCTCGCCTCGGCACCGCCGGTCGTGCAGGCGTACTGCGTCCCCGCCTCGACCACCGCGACGTCGTGCGCGGCGACGGACCCGGCCCCCGCGAAGCAGGCGGGGATGCAGACGGGTGACCTCGTCACCGCGGTGGGCAGCACGCGGGTCTCGACCTACGAGCAGCTCGTGCACGCGCTGCAGGCGCTGCCGGCGGGTCCGGTGGGGATCACGGTCGACCGCGCCGGCGCCGCGAAGACGCTGACGGTGACGCCCGTCCGCGTCCAGCGCACGGTCGACGGGGTGAGCAAGCAGGTCTCGGCGATCGGCGTCACCCTCGCCGACTCGGCGTACCCCGCCCCGGTCCTGCACTTCGGGGCGCTCTCCGCGTTCGGCGGGTCGGCGACCTTCGGCCAGGAGGTCGTGAGCGCCACGTTCTCCGCGATGGCCGCCTTCCCCGGCAAGGTGCCGAAGCTCGTCGACGCGCTCGAGGGCCACCCCCGCGACCCCAACACCCCGGTCAGCGTCGTCGGCGCCAGCCGGATCGGCGGCGAGGCCGTCTCCTCCGGGCACACGGTCATCGCGCTGACGGCGTTCGCCCAGCTCAACGTCTTCATCGGCATCTTCAACCTCGTGCCGCTGCTCCCGCTCGACGGCGGGCACGTCGCGGTCGCGTGGTTCGAGGCGGTGCGCAGCCGGGTGGCCCGCCGACGCGGCCTGCCGGACCCTGGACGCGTCGACTACAACAAGCTCATGCCGGTGACCTACGCCGTCATCCTCGTGTTCGGCCTCACGAGCCTGCTGGCGGTCGCCGCCGACATCGTCAACCCGATCCGCCTCAACTAGCCGCGGGCCCTGGCTCGACTAGCCTCGGACCGTCCTCCCACGACAGGAGCCCCGCCACCGTGACCGTCCCCGTCCAGCTCGGGATGCCCGCCGCCCCGCCGCGGCCGCTCGCCACGCGCCGCCGCTCGCGGCAGCTGCAGGTGGGCAGCGTCAAGGTCGGCGGCGACGCTCCCGTCAGCGTGCAGTCGATGACCACGACGCTCACCTCGGACATCGGCGCCACCCTCCAGCAGATCGCCGAGCTGACGGCCAGCGGCTGCGAGATCGTCCGGGTCGCCGTGCCGAGCCAGGACGACGCCGACGCGCTGCCGGTGATCGCGCGCAAGTCGACGATCCCCGTCATCGCCGACATCCACTTCCAGCCGAAGTACGTCTTCGCCGCGATCGACGCCGGCTGCGCGGCCGTCCGCGTCAACCCCGGCAACATCAAGCAGTTCGACGACAAGGTCAAGGAGATCGCGAGGGCGGCGGGTGACGCCGGGACGCCGATCCGCATCGGCGTCAACGCGGGCTCGCTCGACAAGCGGCTGCTCGCGAAGTACGGCAAGGCCACCCCCGAGGCGCTCGTGGAGTCGGCGCTGTGGGAGTGCTCGCTGTTCGAGGAGCACGGCTTCCGCGACATCAAGATCTCGGTCAAGCACAACGACCCCGTCGTCATGATCAACGCCTACCGGCTGCTCGCGGAGCAGTGCGACTACCCGCTCCACCTCGGCGTCACCGAGGCGGGCCCGGCGTTCCAGGGCACGATCAAGTCCTCCGTGGCGTTCGGCGCGCTGCTCGCCGAGGGCATCGGCGACACCATCCGCGTCTCGCTCTCCGCCCCGCCGGCGGAGGAGGTCAAGGTCGGGATCGCGATCCTCGAGTCGCTCGGCCTGCGCCAGCGCGGCTTCGAGATCGTCTCCTGCCCCAGCTGCGGGCGCGCGCAGGTCGACGTCTACACCCTCGCCGAGCAGGTGACGAGCGCGCTGTCCGACATCGACGTCCCCATGCGCGTCGCGGTCATGGGCTGCGTCGTCAACGGACCGGGCGAGGCGCGCGAGGCGGACCTGGGCGTCGCGTCGGGCAACGGCAAGGGCCAGATCTTCGTCAAGGGCGAGGTCATCCGCACCGTCCCCGAGGCCGAGATCGTGGACACGCTGATCGTCGAGGCCGGGCGTCTCGCCGACGCGATGCGGGCCAGCGGCGTACCCTCCGGTGAGCCCAGCGTCAGCTGGGCCTGAGCGAGCAGCGACGGGAGGGCGGGTGCTGCGTACCTCCGCCCTCCGGCTGCTCAACGTCGCCGACACCGCCGAGGCGCTCGCCCTCGTCGACGGCGACCCCGTCACCAACGCCTTCGTCGGCGCCCGGCTCCACGCGGTCGGGCTGAACGGCTGGCGGCTCGGCGCCGAGGTCTGGGGCTGGGCACCGGACGGCGTGCTGCGCTCGCTGTGCTACGCGGGCGCCAACCTCATCCCGGTGGCCGCGGACGCCGAGGCCGTCGAGGCGTACGCCGAGCGGGCCCGCGCCTCCGGGCGCCGCTGCTCCTCGATCGTCGGGCCGGCCGAGGCCGTGCTCGACCTGTGGGCGCGGCTCGAGCCGTCGTGGGGCCCGGCGCGCGAGCTGCGTCCCTGCCAGCCGCTGCTCGCGACGAGCCGGCCCTCCCCGGTCCTCGCCGACCCGCTCGTGCGCCGGGTCCGCCCGGACGAGCTCGACGTGCTGCTCCCGGCCTCGCTCGCGATGTACACCGAGGAGATCGGGGTCTCGCCGCTCGCGGGCGACGGGGGTGCGCTCTACCGCGCGCGGGTCGCCGAGCTGGTCGCCGCCGGCCGGGCGTTCGCGCGCATCGAGGACGGCTCGGTCGTCTTCAAGGCCGAGGTGGGCGCCGTGGTGCCCGGCGCCTGCCAGGTCCAGGGCGTCTGGGTCCGGCCCGACCGCCGCGGCGAGGGGCTCTCGGTCGCCGGGATGGCCGCCGTCGTCGACGCCGCGCTGCGCGACATCGCCCCGGTCGTCTCGCTCTACGTCAACGACTTCAACGCGCCCGCGCGGGCGGCGTACGCGCGGGTCGGCTTCGAGCAGGTCGGCACCTTCGCCTCGGTGCTGTTCTAGCCGCTGCTCAGCCCGCCGTGCAGGCGAGGTGCACGAAGCCCGTCGACGTGCGCGGCTCGGCGAGGTCGAGGCGCTCGCCCCCGCCGGTCCAGGCGCCGTCGACGCGCAGGCCGGCGGCCGCCAGCTCGCGGAGCACCGCGTCGACGGTGCTGAAGTGGCACAGGAAGCGGAAGCCGTGCACCTCGAGCGGCCAGGTCGCCCAGTCCTCGCCACGCTGGGCCCGGGCGGCCGTGCGCCAGTAGCCGACCAGCGCCCGGGGGTAGCGCAGCGCGCGCACGGCGCTGCGCGGCGCCTGCCGCAGCGAGGAGGGCCGTTCGAGGTAGCGCTCGAGGCGGGGCACCCGGGCGTACTCCGGGCCGTCGAGGTTGAGCGTGCTCAGCACGAAGCGGCCACCGGGTCGCAGCACGCGCCGGACCTCGGCGAGCACCCGCGCGCGGTCCTCGTGGGCGACGCAGTCGATGCCGTTGTAGCTGAAGACCACGAGGTCCTGGGACCCGCTCGCGACCCCGTCGAGGCTGCGGGCGTCGCCCACCCGGAGCTCGACACCGGGGAAGCGCGCGCTCGCGCGGGCGAGCATCCCGGGGCTGCTGTCGATGCCCTGGTAGTGCCGCGCCGACGGGGCCAGCAGGGCCGTGGTGCGCCCCGCGCCGACGCCGATGTCGAGGACGTCGCCCCGGGAGGCCTCCTCCACCGCCTCCAGGGCGGCGGTCTCGCCCGCGTCGACCGGGCCCTCGAGCACCTCGTAGCCGCGCGCGACCGCCCAGGACCCCCACGCGTCGCCGCGCGCCCGCGTCAGGGCTGCACGAAGGTCCGCCACGCCGCTCCTCTGCTGGTCCCGGAGCCCGCACCCTAGCCGCTGCCCGTCGTGCCGCTCCCTACAGCGCACCCACGGCGACGTCGCGGTGGTCGTCCAGCGTGGTGAACCCCACGGCCGAGGCGTCGCGGACCCGCATGCGCACCTGGAGGGTGACGTGGCAGTCGGTGTCGTACGCCGTCCAGGTGCCCGCCGGCACCCGTGTGCCGTCCGGCCGCTGGAGCCAGAACCCGTAGGTCCGGTGCAGCGTCATGCCCCTCGCGGCGACGGTGATGGTCGTGGTGCCGTCGTGCTGGGCGACCTGGGCGCTGCCCGAGACGGAGGCGCCGCCCACGGCCGTCAGCTGGACGCGCTCGGGCCCGCCGCCCCCCATCTGGGGCAGCACGAGCGCCAGCGCGGCGACCAGGCACGCGGCTGCGGCCCCGACGCCGACGAGGAGGCGGGTCCGCCGCTGGCGCGGCAGGGCCACCGGAGCCGCCGCGCGCTCGGCGCGCAGCGCGGTGAGCACGTCGTCGCGCAGGCGCGGAGGAGGCCCGGGCGGCACGAGCTCGCCCACGTCCGGGTCGACGGTGCCCAGCAGGGTCACGACGGGCCGCAGCTCCTCCAGCTCCGCAGCGCATCCCGGGCAGTGGGGCAGGTGCGCCTCGAGCTCGGCCGCCTCCGCCGGGGACGCCCTCCCGAGGAGGTACGGGCCCAGCCCGGAGCGCAGCTGCGCGCAGTCGCGCTCGCTCATCCGGTCCACCCCATCTCCTCCAGTGCCAGGCGCAGCGCCTTGAGCGCGTAGAACGTGCGGCTGCGCGCCGTCCCCTCCGGGATGGCGAGCTCGCCCGCGACCTCGGCGTACGACCTGCCGCGCAGGTGGACCTCGACGAGGATCCGCCGGTGGTCCGGCCGCAGCCGGCGCAGCGCGTCCTCGACCATCCAGGTGTCGAGCACCCGGTCGAGCTCGTCCGCCGGCCCGGCCCGTTCCGGTTCGTCGCCCAGGGCCAGCCGGGGCCGCACGCTCGCCGCCCGGGACGCGTCGACGAGCACGTTGCGCAGGATCGCGAAGAGCCAGGCCCGCAGGGTCGCGATCCCCGGGTCGAACCGGTCGGCCGCCCTCCAGGCCCGGACGAAGGTCTCCTGCACCGCCTCCTCGGCGGCGTGGTGGTCGCCCGTGCGGCGCAGCGCGAAGCCGTACAGCTCCCCGCCGTGGGCGTCGTAGCCGTCGCGCAGCAGCGCCTCGAGCTGGTCCGGGCCGGCAGCAGGAGCCGGCGCAGGGGCCAGCCCTGCCTGCGCCTGTCCACCGCCTCGTCCGAGCACGCCCCTGTATACGCCGGCGGAGCCGCGGTCGTTCACGCGACGGGCGGACCGGCTGTCGGCGCCCGCGGATACCCTGGCCACCTCACCGGACGCCACGTCCCCGTGCACAAGGAGCCCCCACGCGATGCTGCGGATGTCGACGCTGTTCCTGCGGACGCTGCGGGACGACCCGGCCGACGCGGAGGTCGTGAGCCACCGGCTCCTCGTCCGGGCGGGCTACGTGCGCCGCGCGGCTCCCGGCATCTACACCTGGCTGCCGCTGGGCTGGCAGGTGCTCCGCAACGTCGAGCGCGTCGTGCGCGAGGAGATGGACCGCGCGGGCGCGCAGGAGGTGCACTTCCCGGCGCTGCTGCCGCGCGAGCCCTACGAGGCCACAGGGCGCTGGACGGAGTACGGCGACAACCTCTTCCGCCTGCAGGACCGCCGCGGCGGCGACTACCTGCTGGGCCCGACGCACGAGGAGATGTTCACGCTCCTCGTCAAGGACCTCTACTCCTCCTACAAGGACCTGCCGCTCTCGCTCTACCAGATCCAGAACAAGTACCGCGACGAGGCGCGTCCCCGCGCGGGCATCCTGCGCGGGCGCGAGTTCGTCATGAAGGACAGCTACTCCTTCGACGTCGACGACGCGGGCCTGCAGGCGTCCTACGACGCCCACCGGGTCGCCTACCAGCGCATCTTCGACCGCCTCGGCCTCGACTACGTCATCGTCTCCGCTGTGTCGGGCGCCATGGGCGGGTCGGCGTCCGAGGAGTTCCTCGCACCGACCGGCAGCGGCGAGGACACCTTCGTGCGCTGCACGTCCTGCGACTACGCCGCCAACACCGAGGCGGTGCGCGTGCCCGTGCCGGACGCCCTCGACCCGGCAGCGACGGGGCCCGCGCACGTCGAGGACACGCCCGGCACGCCCACCATCGCGAGCCTCGTCGAGCTGCTGCAGGAGCGCTTCCCGCGCACCGGCCGGGCGTGGACGGCGGCCGACACGCTCAAGAACGTCGTCGTCATGCTCGTCGCGCCCGACGGCACGCGCACCCCGCTCGTCGTCGGGGTCCCCGGCGACCGCGAGGTCGACCTCAAGCGGCTCGAGGCCAACGTCGCGCCGGCCGAGGTCGAGGCCTTCACCGAGGACGACTTCACCAGGCACCCCGCGCTCGTCCGCGGCTACATCGGCCCGCGGGCGCTGGGCGAGGAGAGCGCGAGCGGCATCCGCTACCTCGTCGACCCGCGCGTCGTCACCGGCACCGCCTGGGTGACGGGGGCGGACGAGCCCGGCAAGCACGTCATCGACCTCGTCGCCGGGCGCGACTTCACCCCGGACGGCACGGTCGAGGCGGCCGAGGTGCGCGAGGGCGACCCGTGCCCGGTCGACGGCGCGCCGCTGACGATCGCGCGCGGCATCGAGATCGGCCACATCTTCCAGCTGGGCCGCAAGTACGCCGATGCCCTCGAGCTCAAGGTGCTCGACCAGAACGGCAAGCAGGTCGTCGTCACCATGGGCTCCTACGGCGTCGGCGTCTCGCGGGCGGTGGCCGCGATCGCCGAGCAGCGGGCCGACGGCATCGGACTGGTGTGGCCGCGCGAGATCGCGCCCGCCGAGGTCCACATCGTCGCCACCGGCAAGGACGACGCGGTCTTCTCCGCCGCCGAGGAGCTCGCCCGCGAGCTCGAGTCCCGCGGCCTGCGCACGCTGCTCGACGACCGCCGGGGCGTCTCGCCCGGGGTGAAGTTCAAGGACGCCGAGCTGCTCGGCATGCCGTGGATCGTCGTCGTCGGCAAGGGGCTCGCGGACGGCGTGCTCGAGGTCCGCGAGCGCGCGACGGGCGAGAAGCACGAGGTCGCCGTCGAGGGGGCGGCCCAGGCGGTGCTCGGCCTCCTCGCGGGCTGAGGGTGCCGCACCTCCCGGCGCTGCTCGGGCTCTGCGGTGCGGCCTTCCTCGCCGGGTGGGTCGATGCGGTCAGCGGCGGCGGCGGGCTGGTCCAGCTCCCCGCCCTGCTCGTCCTGCTCCCCGGGGCGGCGCCGGCGACGGTGCTCGCGACCAACAAGCTCGCGGCCGCGAGCGGCACAGCGGTGGCGGCGTGGACGTACCTGCGCCGGGTGCGTCCCGACCTGCGCACCGCCCTGCCCATGGCGGGGGCGGCACTGACGGCGTCCGCCGGCGGCGCGTTCTGCGCGACGCTGGTGCCGGCGCGGGTCTTCCGCCCGGTGGTCCTCGTCGTGGTCGTGCTGGTGGGCGCGTACACCCTGCTGCGGCCGCGGGCGGGCGAGCTGCAGCAGCTGCGCTGGTCGGGGAGCCGGCACCTGCTCACCGCGCTGGCGGTCGCGGTGGTGATCGGGTTCTACGACGGGGCGATCGGGCCGGGGACCGGCAGCTTCCTCGTCTTCGCCCTCGTCACGCTGCTCGGCTACTCGTTCCTCCAGGCCTCGGCGAAGGCCCGCATCGTCAACCTCGCCACCAACGCCGGCGCGCTCGTCGTGTTCGTCGCCCACGGCGCCCCCGACTACCCGCTGGGCGCGCTCATGGCGGTGAGCAACATCGCGGGCGGTCGCCTCGGCGCCGTGACCGCGATCTCGCGGGGCACCAGGTTCGTGCGGGTGGTCTTCCTCGCCGTCGTCGTGCTGCTGGTCGCCTCGCTGGTCCGGCAGCTCTAGCCGGGGAACGCCGTCGTGCGGCCCCGCCACAGCGCGGCGCGCACCGCGCAGGCCGCCGCTCCCGCCGCCCCGAGCTCCAGCAGCGCGGGCGATGCAGTCACCTCCACGAGGTCGAGGTACGCCGCGGCGAGCCGGTCCTCGACCCCCGCCGCGAGCTCCGCGGGGGCGACCGCCGGCACGTCGTAGCCGGGCAGCGCGGCGGCCGGGCTCGCGCCGCCGGCGGTGACCGCGGCGGCCAGCACGTCGCGGGCGGCGCGGTGCTCGGCCAGGTCGCGCCGGGCCCGGCTCGCCAGCCGGGCGGGGACGCGGGCGGCGACCACGCCGTACGCCCACGCGGCGGCGTGCTCCCCGGCCAGCGCGGCCTGGAGCGCCGCGGCCTCCGCGGGCTGCGGGCGCAGCGCGGGCGGGCTCGGCAGCGCGGGCAGCACGGGGCTGGCCAGGAGGGCGGCATGCGCCTGCTCGCTCGCGGCCACGGAGGCCAGCAGCCGGCGTACGCGCGGGGGAGCCGCCGCCAGCGCGCGCACGTCCTCAGCGGCGGAGGCGAGCTCCTCGCGGGCCAGCTCGGCCGGTCCCGCTACGGACGTGCTCCCGGGGGACGGCGTGCTGCTGACGCTGGGGGAGGCGCTCGGAGCTGCCGAGCCGGGACCGACGAGGGCCGCGAGGTGCGCGCGGTGGTCGGCGGCGGTGCGCAGCAGCAGCTCGCGCCGGGCTCCCGAGGCGGCCGCGGCGGCTCCCGCGTACGCCGTGGCGAGGGCGTCCTCGCGTGCCCGCGCCGCCGTGAGCAGGCCGGGCAGCGGGTCGGGCGCCGGGGTCGCGCTCGGGCGGGGGAGGGGGGCGTCGTGCCGGGCCACGCGGCAGCCGGCGGTGGCGGTGAGCAGCAGCAGGCCGAGGGCGCGCCGGCGGGGAACAGCGGGACTCGGCGGCACCCGACCAGCCTCGCACGCCGCCACCAGCGGGTCCGGCCCCTCCCCGCGAGCGGTACGCTGTCGTGCCGTCCGCGCCCCGCGCTGACGCCGCTGGACGACAACCGCAGAGAGGAGGGTCGACGTGGCCAGAGCCGCTTCCCGCGAAGCCCTCCTCGCGCTCCTCGAGCCCGTCGTGGCCGGGTCGGGGTGCGACCTCGAGGACGTCGAGGTGACCCCCGCAGGCCGTCGCCGGCTCGTCCGCGTGACCGTCGACCGCGACGGCGGCGTCCCCCTCGACGTGGTCGCCGACGTGTCCCGCGCGGTCTCGGACCGGCTGGACGCGGCCGACCCCTTCGGCGAGACGCCGTACGTGCTCGAGGTGTCGAGCCCCGGCGTGGGCCGTCCGCTGACCGAGCCCCGGCACTGGCGGCGCGCGGCGGGGCGGCTGGTCGAGGTCGCCGTCGACGGGGCAGCCCCGCAGGTCGCCCGGGTGGTCTCGGCCGACGACGAGGCGGTCGAGCTCGAGGGGCTCGGGCGGGTCGCGCACGCGCGGCTCGGGACCGGGCGGGTGCAGGTCGAGTTCTCCCGTCCCGGGGACGATGAGGCCGGGACGGACGAGCTCGACGAGGGCGAGCTGGACGACGACGAGCTGGACGAGGACGGGGAGGCGTAGTGGACATCGACATGGCGGCCCTGCGCGGGCTCGTGCGGGAGAAGGAGATCTCCTTCGACCTGCTCGTGGAGGCGATCGAGCAGGCGCTGGTCGTCGCGTACCAGCGCACCGAGGGCCACGCACGGCGCGCCCGCGCCGAGCTCGACCGCGGCACCGGCCACGTGACCATCTGGGCCCGCGAGGAGGACGACGCCGCCGACGGCGCCGAGCCCGAGGAGTACGACGACACCCCCGACGGCTTCGGCCGCATCGCCTCGACGACCGCGAAGCAGGTCATCCTCCAGCGGCTGCGCGAGGCCAGCGACGAGGTGACCTTCGGCGAGTTCACCGGCAAGGAGGGCGACATCGTCTCGGGCGTGGTCCAGCAGGGCCGCAACCCCGGCGACGTCATGGTCGACCTCGGCAAGATCGAGGCGCTGCTCCCGCCGCACGAGCAGGTGCCGGGCGAGCGCTACGCCCACGGCTCGCGGCTGCGCTGCTACGTCGTGGCCGTGCGCCGCGGGCCCAAGGGGCCGCAGATCGCGCTGAGCCGCAGCCACCCCGGTCTGGTCCGCAAGCTGTTCGCGCTGGAGGCCCCCGAGGTGGCCGACGGCAGCGTCGACATCGCGGCGATCGCCCGTGAGGCCGGGCACCGCACCAAGATCGCCGTGCGCGCGACGCGCCCCGGGCTCAACGCCAAGGGCGCCTGCATCGGCCCGATGGGCGCCCGCGTGCGCGCCGTGATGAACGAGCTGCACGGCGAGAAGATCGACATCGTCGACTTCTCCGAGGACCCCGCGACCTTCGTCGCGTCCGCGCTGTCGCCGGCGCGGGTCACCTCGGTGGAGGTCGCCGACCTCGAGGCGCGGGCGGCCACGGTCGTCGTGCCGGACTTCCAGCTCAGCCTCGCCATCGGCAAGGAGGGGCAGAACGCCCGCCTCGCCGCCCGGCTCACCGGCTGGCGCATCGACATCCGCAGCGACGCGGCCCCCGACCAGCGGCTGGGGCGGGCCGTCGAGCGCGAGGGTGGCGCTGCCCCTTCCGCCCGCGGCTCGGCGGGGTAGACTCGTCCGTGGTCGGTCGTGATCTGCGGCCCGACGGCGGTCCGGTCCGGACCTGCGTCGGGTGCCGGCGGCGCTCGGCCAAGCCAGACCTCGTGCGCGTGGTGGCGGTCGGGACCTCCGTGGTCGCGGACCCCGCGGCGCGCATGCCGGGGCGGGGGGCCTACCTCCACCCCGACCTGGAGTGCCTCGCGGCCGCGGAGCGGCGACGGGCGTTCGGGCGCGCACTGCGCGTGCCGGCCCCGCTCGACACCACGGCCCTGCACGACGCCCTCGCGGGCGCCGCGCGCAGCGAGGAGCCGCCCCCCCGGGCGGCAGCGAGGTCCGTTCGACCCGTGGAGGCGTCCGGTGCGCCGCGCGGTGCAAGCACCGGTTCCGTGAGAAGGCAGGTCGAGAAGCGATGAGCGCTCGATGAGCAGCCAGCGATGACCGTGCACGTCTGATAGCGGCCCGACCCAGCAGGGGACCCGGGCCAGACGAGGAGAGCAGTGGCGAAGGTCCGGGTCTACGAGCTCGCGAAGGAGCTCGGGGTCGAGAGCAAGGTCTTGCTGACCAAGCTCCAAGGCATGGGGGAGTTCGTGCGGTCGGCGTCGTCGACCATCGAGGCTCCCGTCGTGCGCAAGCTGAGGTCGGAGTTCCCCGGCACGGGGTCCGCCTCCTCGGGTGCTGCCGCGCCCGCGCCCTCCGGCGCGCCCGGCCGCCCCGCCCCCGGGCCGCGCCCGGGTCCTGCCGCAGGTCCGCGACCCGGCCCCGCGCCGGCGCCCGCTGCGGCCCCTCCCGCTCCGGCGGCTCCGGCTCCCAGCGTCGCGGCCGCCCCGGCGCCCGCTGCGCCGACGGGTCCCCGGCCGTCCGGCCCCACCCCTGCGCCGCAGGTGCCGGTGGCCCCCGCCGCGCAGGCTCCTGCTGCTCCGGTCGCCCCGGCGGCCCAGCACGGCGCTCCGAGCGCTCCCGCTGCCCCCGGCGCCCCGCGTCCGGGCGCCTCGGCCCCGCGTCCGGCTGCGGCCGGCGGCGCGCGGCCGGCTGAGGGCGGTGCCGGTCGCCCCGGCGCGGCTCCGCGTCCGGGCCCGCGCCCGGGCAACAACCCGTTCTCGTCGGGCGGCAGCAGCGGCATGCAGCGCCCGGCGGCTCCGCGTCCGGGCAACAACCCGTTCACCTCGGGCGGCACGACCGGCATGCCGCGTCCCGGTGGCACCGCCGGCCCGCGTCCCGCGCCCGGCCCCCGTCCGGGTGCTCCTGGCGCTGCCGGCCCGCGCCCCAACCCCGGCATGATGCCGCCGCGCCCGCAGCGCCCCGCCGGTCCCGGTGCGGGCCGTCCCGGCGCTCCCGGCCGTACCGGCGCTCCCGGTCGTCCCGGTGCTCCGGGCGGCGCGGGTCGTCCCGGTGGTGGCGGCGGCGGCTTCGCCGGTCGTCCCGGCGGCGGTACCGGTGCCCCCGGTGCCGGCGGTGGTGGCGGCGGCTACGCCGGTCGTCCCGGTGGTGGCGGCGGCGGTCCCCGTGGCCGCGGCGGCACAGCCGGTGCCTTCGGCCGGCCGGGCGGCAAGCCCGTCCGCGGCAAGAAGTCGAAGAAGCAGCGGCGCCAGGAGTTCGACAACATGCAGGCGCCGTCGATCGGCGGCGTCTCGGTCCCGCGCGGCGACGGCACGACCCCGGTCCGCCTGCGCCGCGGCTCCTCGCTGACCGACTTCGCGGAGAAGATCGGCGCCAACCCGGCGGCGCTCGTCACCGTGCTGTTCCGCCTCGGCGAGATGGCCACGGCGACGCAGTCGCTCGACGAGGACACGTTCCGCCTGCTCGGGGCCGAGCTCGGCTTCGACGTGCAGGTCGTGTCCCCGGAGGACGAGGACCGCGAGCTGCTCGAGTCGTTCGACATCGACCTCGAGTTCGAGGACGACGAGGACGACATCGTCGCCCGCCCGCCGGTCGTCACGGTCATGGGCCACGTCGACCACGGCAAGACCCGCCTGCTCGACGCGATCCGCAAGACCAACGTGCAGGCGCGCGAGGCCGGTGGCATCACCCAGCACGTCGGTGCCTACCAGGTCGAGCACGTGCACGAGGGCGTCGAGCGGGCCATCACCTTCATCGACACCCCGGGCCACGAGACCTTCACGGCCATGCGCGCTCGCGGTGCCAAGACGACCGACATCGTGATCCTCGTGGTGGCGGCCGACGACGGCGTCATGCCGCAGACGATCGAGGCGCTCAACCACGCCCAGGCGGCCGACGTGCCGATCGTGGTCGCGGTCAACAAGGTCGACAAGGAGGGCGCGGACCCGACGAAGGTCCGCGGCCAGCTCACCGAGTACGGCCTGGTCGCCGAGGAGTACGGCGGCGAGACGATGTTCGTCAACGTCTCGGCGCTGTCCGGGGTCGGCATCGACGACCTGCTCGAGGCGGTCCTGCTCACCGCGGACGCCGCCCTCGAGCTGACCGCCAACGCCAGCGCCGACGCGCGCGGCACCGTGATCGAGGCCCGCCTCGACCGCGGCCGCGGCCCGGTGGCGACCGTCCTCGTCCAGCGCGGCACCCTCCGCGTCGGCGACGCGGTGGTGGCCGGCGACGCGTACGGCCGCGTGCGCGCCCTGCTCGACGAGAACAACGACCCGATCGAGGAGGCCGGGCCCTCGCGCCCGGCGCAGATCCTCGGCCTGACCTCGGTGCCCGGCGCGGGGGACACGTTCCTCGTCGCCACCGAGGACCGCGTCGCCCGGCAGATCGCCGAGCGCCGCCAGGCCGCGGAGCGCAACGCCCAGCTCGCGCGGGCCCGCAAGCGGGTCAGCCTCGAGGACTTCCTCGAGCAGAGCAAGGTCGAGACGCTCAACCTCATCCTCAAGGGCGACGTGTCGGGCTCGGTCGAGGCGCTCGAGGACGCCCTGCTCCAGCTCGACGTGGGTGCCGAGGTCGACCTGCGGATCATCGACCGCGGCGTCGGCGCGATCACCGAGAACAACGTCATGCTGGCCGTGGCGTCCGACGCGGTGATCATCGGCTTCAACGTCCGGCCCGAGGGCAAGGCCCGCGAGCTCGCGGACCGCGAGGGCGTCGACGTCCGGTACTACTCGGTCATCTACCAGGCGATCGAGGAGGTCGAGGCAGCGCTCAAGGGCCTGCTGAAGCCGGAGTACGAGGAGGTCCAGCTCGGCACGGCGGAGATCCGCGAGGTCTACCGCTCGAGCAAGTTCGGCAACATCGCCGGCTGCCTCGTGCGCAGCGGGGAGATCCGCCGCAACTCCAAGGCGCGGCTCATCCGCGACGGCGTCGTGGTGGCGGACAACCTGTCCATCGGCTCGCTGCGCCGCTTCAAGGACGACGCGACCGAGGTCCGCGAGGGCTTCGAGTGCGGCATCGGCCTGGGGTCGTTCAACGACATCAAGGTCGACGACGTCATCGAGACGTTCGAGATGCGCGAGAAGCCGCGGGCCTAGGCCCGTCCCCGGTGCCGCCGGTGGGGAGACCCGCCGGCGGCACCGGCATGCCGCCCGCAGGGGTGGGACCGCGCGCGGAGGGGGAGGGGACGGCCATGTGGGTCGGCAGCCTGGAGCTGGACCTCCTCCTCGGCGACGTGCACTCGCTGAAGGAGAAGCGCTCGCTCGTCCGCCCCGTCGTGGCCGAGCTGGCCCGGCGCTACGCCGTCTCCGCGGCCGAGACGGACTCCCACGACCTGCACCGGCGCGCGGAGATCGGGGTGGCGGTCGCCTCCCCGGACGCGCGCCACGCCACCGAGGTGCTCGACGCCTGCGAGCGCCTCGTGGCGGAGCGTCCCGAGCTCGAGCTGCTGTCGGCCCGCCGACGGCTGGTCGGGCCGGAGGACGAGTAGTGCGCACGCGCCCCGAGCAAGACGGGGCGCACGACTCCGAGAGGGAACCCCGTCATGGCTGACGTCGCACGTGCCCGCAAGCTGGCGGACCGGATCAAGGTCATCGTGGCCGAGACGCTGGAGATGCGCGTCAAGGACCCGCGGCTCGGCTTCGTCACCGTCACCGACGTGCGGGTGACCAACGACCTGCAGCAGGCGACCGTCTACTACACCGTGCTCGGTGACGACGCGGAGCACGCCTCGACCGCCCTGGCGCTGGAGAGCGCCAAGGGCGTGCTGCGCAGCGAGGTCGGCCGGCAGACGGGCGTGCGGCACACGCCCTCGCTCGCCTTCAGCGCGGACGCGGTGCCCGAGACCGCCCGGCACATCGAGGACCTGCTCGCCCGCGCCGCCGCCGCCGACGCCGAGGTCTCGCGGGTGGCGGCCGGGGCGACGTACGCCGCGGGCCCCGACGCGTACCGCACCAAGGACGTGGAGGAGGACGAGGCCGGGTGAGCGCCCCGACCGGTGCGCACCCGGTCGCGGCCGTCCAGGCGGACTGGCGTGCGGCGCTCGACGACGTCGCGGCGCTGCTCGAGCGCCCGGCGGGCCCGGTCGTCCTGGCGGCGCACGTGGCTCCCGACGGCGACGCGCTCGGCAGCGTCCTCGCCGTCGCGCGCGCGCTGCGCCAGGTCGGCGTCGAGGCGCTGGTGAGCTGGGGCGAGGAGCCCCTCGAGGTGCCCCGCTCGCTCGGCGCGCTGCTCGCGCTCGACCCCGCGCTGGCGGCGGCGCTGACCCCGCCGTCCCGGCTCCCGGAGCACGTCGGGGTGCTCGCCTGCTTCGACCTCGCCTCGCGCGGGCGGCTCGGGCTCCTCTCGCCCCTGGTCGACACCGCCGAGGCCGTCGTCGCGGTCGACCACCACACCTCGCACGTGCCGTTCGCGCACGTCACCGCGCTCGACCCTGCCGCGCCGGCCACCGCCGTGCTCGCGGCGGAGCTCGTCGAGCGGCTCTCGGTGCCCCTGGACGCGGTGCTCGCGGGCTGCCTTTGGGTGGGCCTCGTCACCGACACGGGGTCGTTCCGCCACCCGTCGACGACACCGGCCGCCCTCCGGCTCGCCGCGCGGCTGCTCGACGCGGGAGCGGAGGGCGCGCGGCTCAGCCGCGCCGTCCTCGAGGAGGTGCCGGGTGCGCTGCTGCCGGTGCTCGGCGAGGCCGTGGCCGGGGCCCGCCTCGAGCCCGGCGCCCTCGGCGGCGCCGGCCTCGTGCTGGCCACGGTCCCGCGCGAGCGGCGCGCGGCCGCCGGGCTCGCCGTCGAGGAGCTCGTGCCCGTGCTCGACGTCGTGCGCCGGGCCGCCGAGGCCGACGTCGCCGCCTGCCTGCTCCAGCAGGACGACGGCGCCTGGCGGGTCTCGCTGCGCTCGCGCGGTCCGCTCGACGTGTCCGTCGCGGCCGTCGCGCTCGGCGGCGGCGGGCACCGGATGGCCGCGGGGACCACCCTGACCGGCAGCGAGGACGAGGCCGTGGCCGCCGTGCGCGCCGCGCTGGAGGCGCTCGCGTGAACGACGGGCTCCTCGTCGTCGACAAGCCCGCCGGCTGGACCTCGCACGACGTCGTCGCGCGGGTGCGCCGGCTGGCCCGTACGCGCCGGGTCGGGCACGCCGGCACCCTCGACCCGATGGCCACGGGCGTCCTCGTGCTGGGGATCGGCCGCGCGACCCGGCTGCTCGGCCACGTCGCGGCGGGGGACAAGGCGTACACCGCCACCGTGCGGCTGGGCGCGGCGACGACGACCGACGACGCGGAGGGCGAGGAGGTGTCGCGCGCCCCGGCCGCCCACCTGACGCTCGACGAGGTCCGCGCCGCGGCGCTCCCGCTGACCGGGGAGATCGCGCAGGTCCCCTCGACGGTGAGCGCGATCAAGGTCGACGGCGAGCGGGCGTACGCCGTGGCGCGCTCCGGCCGCGAGGTGGCCCTCGCCGCCCGCCCGGTCACCGTGGCCGAGTTCGCGCTGTCGGACCCGCGGGTCGTCGGGGAGTACCTGGACCTCGAGGCCTCCGTCGTCTGCTCGAGCGGCACCTACGTGCGGGCCCTCGCCCGCGACCTCGGCGCCGCGCTCGGCGTCGGGGGCCACCTCACGGCGCTCCGGCGCACCCGGGTCGGTCCCTGGACGCTGGACGCGGCGCGGACGCTGGAGCAGCTCGAGGAGGAGCTCGTCGTCCTTCCCCTGGCCGACGCGGTCGCCCGGGCGTTCCCCCGCCGCGACGTCGACGCCGGGGCAGCGGCACGGGTGCGCGTCGGCGCGCGGCTGCCCGTCGCCGGGCTGCCCTCGCCGTACGGCGTGTTCGGGCCCGGGGGCGAGGTGCTCGCGCTCGCCGAGGAGCGCGACGGGCGCAGCGCGTACCTCGCGGTGTTCGCGGCCCAGGGCTGAGGGCCCCGACCACGGGTCTGGCAGGCTTGCCCCGTGGATCTCTGGCAGGGCCTGGCGGCCGTCCCACCGGCGTACGGGCCCTCCGCGGTCGCGGTCGGCGTCTTCGACGGCGTGCACCGCGGGCACCGCGCGGTCGTCGCCCGGGCCGTCGCGGACGCGGCGGCGAGCGGCGCCGCCCCCGTCGTCGTCACCTTCGACCCGCACCCGCTCGAGGTGCTGCGCCCGGCCGCCGCGCCGCGGATGCTGACCTCGGCGCGGCACCGCGCCGAGCTGCTCGACGCGCTCGGGGTCGCGGGCGTGCTCGTGCTGCCCTTCGACCGGGAGATGGCCGCCTGGCCGCCGGAGCGCTTCGTGGCCGACGTCCTGGTCGGAGCCCTGCAGGCGCGCACGGTGGTCGTGGGGGAGGACTTCCGCTTCGGCGCGCGCGCCGCGGGTGACGTGGCGCTGCTGCGCACCCTCGGGGCGGCGGCCGGCTTCACCGTCGACGCCGTGGCCCCGGTGGGCGCGAGCGGGCACCGCTGGTCGAGCACCTTCGTGCGCGACCGCATCGCGCTCGGGGAGGTCGAGACCGCGGCCGATGCGCTCGAGCGCCCGCACCGGGTCGAGGGCACGGTCGTCACCGGCGACCAGCGCGGCCGCGAGCTGGGCTTCCCGACGGCGAACCTCGCCTTCGCGTACCGCGCGGCGGTGCCGGCCGACGGCATCTACGCCGGCTGGCTCGTGCGCCCGTCGGGGGAGCGGCTCCCCGCTGCGGTGTCGATCGGGACCAACCCGACGTTCGACGGCGTCGAGCGCCGGGTGGAGGCCTACGTGCTCGGCTTCGACGACCGCCCCGAGCAGCTCGACCTCTACGGCGAGCGCGTCGCGCTGGAGTTCGTCGCCCGCATCCGCGACACCGTCCGCTACACCGGCGTCGAGGCGCTGGTCGAGCAGATGCACCGCGACGTGCGGCGGGTCGCCGGGATCCTCGGCGTCGGGTGACGCGCGAGCAGGCTGGTAGCCTGGGTAGCGCCGTTCGATCGGCCACGGATCGAGAGCGCCCTGCGGACCAGCCCGGGGCACCGTGCAACGAAGCCCCTCGAGGAGCCCCATGCCCCTGGACGCCGCGACCAAGCAGCGCATCATCTCCGAGTACGGCGTGACCCCTGGCGACACCGGGTCCCCCGAGGCCCAGGTCGCGCTGCTCAGCCAGCGCATCCGTGACCTCACGGAGCACCTGAAGACGCACAAGCACGACCACCACAGCCGTCGCGGGCTGCTGCTCCTCGTCGGCCGTCGCCGCCGGCTGCTGCAGTACCTGGCCAAGACGGACATCAACCGCTACCGCTCGCTCATCGAGCGGCTCGGTCTGCGCCGCTAGCGCGGCAGGGAGGAGGGAGCGGCCCGCGCGGGCCGCTCCCTCCTCCTACGACAGGCCCCCCACCCCGGGCCGGCGGATCCTCCGACGGCCCCCGCAGCGGGGAGCCGCCCGACGAGGACGTCGACCGGTCCTCGGCAGTGGCCCTCGGGCCGGCCCAGCGGCCCTCCCGAGCGCTTCTCTCGAAGACCGGATGCGCCCCCCGCACGTGCGGCTCCTCCTGAGCAGAACAGGAGGGACCCGTGACGGGTTCTCAGGCCACCACCAGCGAGGGCGTCACCACCGCCTCGGCCGTCATCGACAACGGCCGCTTCGGCACCCGCACCGTCCGGTTCGAGACCGGGCGCCTCGCCCAGCAGGCCGCGGGCTCCGCGGTCGCGTACCTCGACGACGAGACGATGCTGCTGTCGGCGACGACCGCGTCGAAGTCGCCGAAGGAGCAGTTCGACTTCTTCCCCCTCACCGTCGACGTCGAGGAGCGGATGTACGCCGCGGGCCGCATCCCCGGCTCGTTCTTCCGCCGCGAGGGCCGTCCGAGCGAGGACGCGATCCTCACCTGCCGGCTCATCGACCGCCCGCTGCGCCCCAGCTTCGTCAAGGGCCTGCGCAACGAGGTCCAGGTCGTCGTGACGGTCATGGCGCTCGACCCGAAGGACCTCTACGACGTCGTCGCGATCAACGCGGCGTCGCTCTCGACGCAGATCGCCGGCCTGCCCTTCAGCGGCCCGATCGGCGCCACCCGCGTCGCGCTCATCGAGGGCCAGTGGGTCGCCTTCCCGACGCACGAGCAGCTGCAGGGCGCGACCTTCGACATGGTCGTCGCCGGCCGTGTGGTGGGCGATGACGTCGCGATCATGATGGTCGAGGCCGAGGCCACCGACCAGACTTGGCGCCTGGTCAAGGACGAGGGCGCGCAGGCGCCGACCGAGGAGGTCGTCGCCCAGGGCCTCGAGGCCGCCAAGCCCTTCATCCGCCAGCTGTGCGACGCGCAGTCGGCGATCGCCGCGCAGGCCTCGAAGGCCACCCGCGAGTTCCCGACCTACCCGGACTACCAGCCCGACGCGTACGACGCGGTGGCCGGTTCGGTGACCGACGAGCTCGCCGCCGCGCTGACGATCGCGGGCAAGCAGGAGCGCGAGGCCGAGCTCGACCGCGTCAAGGGCCTCGTGCACGAGCGCCTCGGCGAGCAGTTCGCCGGCCGCGAGAAGGAGCTCTCGGGCGCGCTGCGCAGCCTGACCAAGAAGCTCGTGCGCCAGCGCATCCTGCGCGACAAGCTGCGCATCGACGGCCGCGGCCTCACCGACATCCGCTCGCTGGCCGCCGAGGTCGAGGTCGTCCCGCGCGTCCACGGCTCGGCGCTGTTCGAGCGCGGCGAGACCCAGATCCTCGGGATCACGACGCTGAACATGCTCCGCATGGAGCAGCAGCTCGACACGCTGGCGCCCGAGACGCGCAAGCGCTACATGCACAACTACAACTTCCCGCCCTACAGCACGGGCGAGACGGGCCGCGTCGGCTCGCCGAAGCGCCGCGAGATCGGCCACGGCGCGCTCGCCGAGCGCGCGCTCGTGCCGGTCCTGCCGTCGCGCGAGGAGTTCCCCTACGCGATCCGCCAGGTCTCCGAGGCGCTGGGCTCCAACGGCTCGACCTCGATGGGCTCGGTCTGCGCCTCCACGCTGGCCCTGCTCAACGCGGGCGTCCCGCTGCGCGCGCCGGTCGCCGGCATCGCGATGGGCCTGGTCTCCGACGAGGTGGACGGCGAGACGCAGTACGCCGCGCTCACCGACATCCTCGGCGCCGAGGACGCGTTCGGCGACATGGACTTCAAGGTCGCCGGCACCAAGGAGTTCGTGACCGCGATCCAGCTCGACACCAAGCTCGACGGCATCCCCGCCTCGGTGCTGGCCGGCGCGCTGACCCAGGCCCGCGAGGCCCGGCTCGAGATCCTCGACGTCATGGGCGAGGCCATCGACGGCCCCGACGAGATGTCGCCCTACGCGCCGCGCATCATCACGGTGAAGATCCCGGTCGACAAGATCGGCGAGGTCATCGGCCCGAAGGGCAAGATGATCAACCAGATCCAGGACGAGACCGGCGCTGAGATCACCATCGAGGACGACGGCACCATCTACATCGGTGCTGCCGACGGCCCGAGCGCGGAGGCCGCGCGCCAGACGATCAACGGCATCGCCAACCCGACGATGCCGGAGATCGGGGAGCGCTACCTCGGCACCGTGGTGAAGACGACGACGTTCGGCGCCTTCGTCTCGCTGCTGCCCGGGCGTGACGGCCTGCTGCACATCTCGCAGCTGCGCAAGATCGCCGGCGGCAAGCGCGTCGAGAACGTCGAGGACGTCGTCAAGGTGGGCCAGAAGGTCCAGGTCGAGATCGCCGAGATCGACCCCCGCGGCAAGCTCTCGCTCGTCCCCGTCGTCGAGGACGAGGCCGGCGATGCCGCCGCGTCCGCCGACGCCGTGACGGCCGACGCCTGACCGTGGCCCGGAGCCTGCCAGCAGCCGTGCCCCCCGCCCGTCGGGCGGGGGGCGCGCTGCGCGTCCAGCGGGTCGGGACGACCCGCACCCTCGCCGAGCAGAGCGCCGGCGGCGGCGTCGTGCGCCGCACCGTGCTGCCCGGCGGCCTGCGGGTCGTGACCGAGGCCGTCCCCGGCGTGCGCTCGGTCGCCGTCGGCATCTGGGTCGGGGTGGGCTCGCGCGACGAGACGCCCTCGCTCGCGGGGGCCTCGCACTACCTCGAGCACCTGCTCTTCAAGGGCACGCGGTCGCGCTCCGCGCTCGACATCTCGGTGGCGATCGACGCCGTCGGAGGCGAGATCAACGCCTTCACGAGCAAGGAGTACACCTGCTTCTACGCCCGGGTCCTCGACACCGACCTGGCCCTGGCGATCGACGTGGTCAGCGACCTCGTCACCTCCTCGGTGGTGAGCAGCGCGGACGTCGAGGCCGAGCGCAGCGTGATCCTCGAGGAGATCGCGATGCACGACGACGACCCCGCCGACGCCGCCCACGAGGTCTTCACGGCCGCGGTCTTCGGCGACACCCCGCTGGGGCGCCCCGTGCTCGGCAGCGTCGACTCGATCGAGTCGCTGTCCCGCCAGGCCATCGCGGGCTACTACCGCCGCCGCTACCGCCCCGAGTCGATGGTGGTCTCGGTCGCCGGCGGCATCGACCACGCGACGGTGGTCCGCCTGGTGCGCAAGGCCTTCTCCCGCTCGGGGCTGCTGGAGTCCGGAGCGCTCCCGGCTCCCGCCCGTCTCGGCGCGACCAAGCCGCTGCGCCCGGTCGCCCCGGTCCGCGTCGTCCACCGCCCGACCGAGCAGGCCAACGTCGTGCTCGGTGTCGGGGGTGTGGCGCGCACCGACCCGCGGCGCTTCGCGCTCGGGGTGCTCAACGCCGCGCTCGGCGGTGGCATGAGCTCCCGGCTGTTCCAGGAGGTGCGCGAGAAGCGGGGCCTGGCGTACTCCGTCTACAGCTACACCGCGCAGTACGCCGACGCCGGCACCTTCTCCGTCTACGCCGGGTGCCAGCCGAAGAAGGTCGACGACGTCCTCGCCATCTGCCGCGAGCAGCTCGCGCTCGTCGCCGAGCGGGGGCTCACGGAGGAGGAGCTGCGCCGCGGGCAGGGCCAGCTGCGCGGCGGGCTCGTCCTCGGGCTCGAGGACACCGGCTCGCGGATGAGCCGGCTCGGCAAGGCCGAGCTCGTCTACGGCGAGCTGCTCGGCGTCGACGAGCTGCTCGCGCAGATCGACGCGGTCACCCTGGACGACGTGCAGGCCGTCGCCGGCCAGCTGCTCGGCGCCCGGCCGGTCGTGGCGGTCGTCGGGCCGTTCGGCGAGGACCGCGACTTCGGCGCAGCCGTCGCCTGACGCGCGCCCCCCAACACCAGCAGCAGAAGGCAGGACTCGCAGCGTGACGATGAAGGTGGCCGTCCTCGGCGCCCGCGGGCGCATGGGCTCGACCGCGTGCCGCGCGGTGGAGGCAGCACCGGACCTCGAGCTCGCGGCCGGGCTCGACGTGGGGGACGACCTCGCCGCCCTCGTGGGTGCTGACGTCGCCGTCGACTTCACGCGCCCGGACGCGGCTGTCGGCAACGCGCGAGCCTGCGTCGAGCGGGGCGTCAGTGTCGTCATCGGCACGAGCGGGATCACGGCGGAGCGGCAGGCGGAGCTGGAGGGGGTCCTCGAGGGGGCGACGGGGGCCAGCGTGCTCGTCGTGCCGAACTTCAGCATCGGCGCGGTCCTGCTGACCCGCTTCGCCGCGACGGCCGCGCGCTTCTACGAGTCGGTCGAGATCGTGGAGATGCACCACCCGCAGAAGATCGACGCCCCCAGCGGGACGGCGCGGCGCACCGCCCAGCTCGTCGCCGCCGCGCGCCGCGAGGCCGGGCTCGGCCCGCTGCCCGACGCGACCACCGACGACCCCGACGGCGCGCGCGGCGCCCGCGTCGACGGGATCCCCGTCCACGCGGTCCGGCTGCGCGGCATGGTCGCCTCCGAGGAGGTGCTGCTCGGTGCACCCGGTGAGGCGCTCACCCTGCGCCACGACTCCTTCGACCGCGAGAGCTTCATGCCCGGCGTGCTGCTGGCCCTGCGCCGCGTGCGCGAGCGGCCGGGGCTCACCGTCGGGCTCGAGGCGTACCTCGACCTCGGCTGAGCCGTGCGCGCCCGCACCGTCGTCGGGGTCCTCGTCGCCCTCGTCGTCGTCTACGCCGTCCTGCTCGGCCGGTACGCCCTCGCCCTCATGACCGACGGCGGCGCCGTCGGCGTCGCCCTGGGGACCGGCGTGCTCGGCCTGCCCGTCGTGGGGCTCGTGCTCGTCGGGCTCGAGACGCGCTTCGGGCTGGCGACGCAGCGGCTCGGCCGCACCCTCGAGGTCGAGGGCGGCCTGCCGGTCGACGACCTGCCGCGCCGCCCGAGCGGCCGGCCCGAGCGGGCCGCCGCGGACGCGCGCTTCGCCGAGCGCCGGGCCGAGGTCGAGCAGGCGCCGGGGGACTGGCGGCGGTGGTACCGGCTCGCCCTCGCGTACGACGACGCCGGCGACCGGCGGCGGGCGCGGTCCGCGATGCGCCGGGCGGTGGCGCTCGAGGCGGGCCGGACCCCGCCGTCCTGACGCGCGCGCGGGCGGGCTCCCGGCCGGGAAGTCGATCAGGTTGCCTGATCATGATCGCGGCCGACCGTACGGAGTGGTGCCCGGCCGCACGGGATCTCGTGCGGACGGCGTGCACCTGGTGGGGTCGGCCCGTGCGGCGGCCTCCGGCGCGTGCGGTCCGCCCTTCGACCGGGCAAGCACCAGCGGGCGCGCCGAGCACGAGCAACTGGGGGCGATCTCGACGAGATGTCCTCGGTGCGGCCCCCACCTGATCGGGGACCCCGATCAAATGGGGCCGAGCGTCAGCCGCGGGCGGCGGCCTCGATCTCGAACAGCTCGCTGACGCCCGCCAGCTCGAGGAAGCGGGCGAAGCGGCCGCCCGGCGTCACCCGCAGGACGAGCCGCGTGCCGAGCAGGCCGGCGCGGCGGTGGGTGGCGACGAAGGCCTGCAGGCCGCTGGAGTCGCAGAAGGTGACGCCCGTGGCGTCGACGACGAGCTCGCCGCTGTGCAGCTGGGCCAGCTCGGAGGCCAGGGACTCGCGCAGCCGCGGGCCGCTCTCGAGGTCGACCTCGCCGGTCACGACGACGGTGGTACGGCCGGGAGCGTGCTCGGCGTACCAGCTGCTGAGCTCCACCCGGTCACCTCTCCCGCGGACGCACCGGCGCACCCCCGCGCGCCTGTGCGGCGGCACGACTCCGGACCGCCTGCCTCGAAAGTACCGCTCCCCGGGGACACGGCGCACCCCGGCTCCTGGCGGTGTCCGCTCCGTGGGCAGCCGCCCAGGGCGCGGAGGGCCGGTAGGTTGTGCACATGTCCGAGGTTCCGACGGCGCCGTTCGGCCGCGTCCTGACCGCGATGGTCACGCCCTTCCTGCCCGACGGTGCGCTCGACGTCGAGGGGTGCGCCCGGCTGGCCCGGACCCTCGTCGACGCGGGCAACGACGGCCTCGTCGTCAACGGCACGACGGGGGAGTCGCCCACGACGAGCGACGAGGAGAAGCTCGTCGTCGTGCGCACCGTGCTCGACGCGGTCGGCGACCGCGCGCAGGTCGTCGCGGGCGTCGGCACCAACGACACCCGGCACAGCATCGAGCTCGCGCAGGCCGCGGCCGAGGCCGGGGCCCACGGCACGCTCGTCGTCACGCCGTACTACTCCAAGCCGCCGCAGGCCGGGCTGGTCGGCCACTTCGCCGCGGTCGCCGACGCGACGCCGCTGCCGGTCATGCTCTACGACATCCCCGGCCGCACCGGCGTGCCGATCCGCACCGAGACCCTCGTCGAGCTCGCGGCGCACGAGCGGATCGTCGCCGTGAAGGACGCCAAGGAGGACCTCGCCGCCAGCGCCGAGGTGCTGGCGCGCACGGACCTCGCCTACTACTCGGGCAGCGACGCGCTCAACCTCCCGCTGCTCAGCGTCGGAGCCGTGGGCGTCGTCAGCGTCATCACCCACGTCGTCACCGCCCGGGTCGCGCAGATGATCGCCGCCTTCGCCTCCGGCGACGTCGCCCGCGCGCAGGCCCTCAACGCCGGGCTCATCCCGGTGTCGACCGGGATCTTCCGCACGCAGGGCGTCATCCTCACCAAGGCCGCGCTCGGCCTGCTCGGGCTGCCCGGCGGTCCGGTCCGCAGCCCGCTCGCCGACGCGACGGCTGCCGAGCTCGCCCAGCTGCGGGTGGACCTCGCCGCCGGCGGCCTACCGCTGGACCGGCCGGTGCTGGAGGCCTCGGCGTGAGCCACGCGCACCCCGAGCTGACCGCGCCCCCGCCGCTCGCGGACGGCGCGCTGCGCATCACCCCGCTCGGGGGGCTCGGCGAGGTCGGTCGCAACATGACCGTCTTCGAGCACCGCGGGCGGCTGCTCGTCGTCGACTGCGGGGTGCTGTTCCCCGAGGACTTCCAGCCGGGCGTGGACCTCATCCTCCCGGACTTCGAGTCCATCCGGGACCGCCTCGACGCGATCGACGCGGTGATCCTCACCCACGGCCACGAGGACCACATCGGGGCCCTGCCGTACCTCCTGCGCGAGAAGCCGGACATCCCGATCATCGGGTCGCGGCTGACGCTGGCGCTGGTCGAGGCGAAGCTGCAGGAGCACCGGATCACGCCGTACTCCCTCACCGTGCGCGAGGGCCAGCGCGAGCGGCTCGGGCCGTTCGACTGCGAGTTCGTCGCGGTCAACCACTCGATCCCGGACGCGCTCGCCGTCGCGATCCGTACGGACGCCGGCCTGGTCCTCCACACCGGCGACTTCAAGGTCGACCCGCTGCCGCTCGACCGGCGCGTCACCGACCTGCGCGCGCTCGCCCGGCTCGGGGACGAGGGCGTCGACCTCTTCCTCGTGGACTCAACCAACGCCGAGGTGCCGGGCTTCGTCACCCCCGAGCGCGACATCGCCCCGGTCATCGACCGCGTGTTCAGCGGCGCGGAGCGGCGGATCATCGTCGCCTGCTTCGCCTCGCACGTGCACCGCGTCCAGCAGGTCCTCGACGCCGCGGCGAAGCACGGCCGCAAGGTGGCGCTCGTCGGGCGCAGCATGGTCCGCAACATGGGCATCGCCCGCGACCTCGGCTACCTGCGCGTGCCCGACGACACGGTCGTCGACGTCAAGGCCCTCGAGGGCATGCCGGACGACCGGGTCGTGCTGGTGTGCACGGGGTCGCAGGGCGAGCCCATGTCGGCCCTGTCGCGCATCGCCAACCGCGACCACTGGATCCGCATCAGCGAGGGCGACACCGTCGTGCTCGCCTCCTCGCTGATCCCGGGCAACGAGAACGCCGTCTTCCGCGTCATCAACGGGCTGACCCGCTGGGGCGCGAAGGTCGTCCACAAGGGCAACGCGCTCGTGCACACCTCCGGCCACGCGAGCGCCGGCGAGCTCCTGCACGTCTACAACATCGTCGGCCCGCGCAACGTCATGCCTGTCCACGGCGAGGTACGGCACCTGCGCGCCAACGCCGACCTCGCCATCGCCACCGGCGTCGACCCCGCCCGCGCGCTCGTCGTCGACGACGGCGCGGTCGTCGACCTGGTCGACGGCGTCGCGCGCGTCGTCGGGGCGGTGCCCTGCAACTACGTCTACGTCGACGGTTCCACGGTCGGCGACGTCACCGAGTCGGCCCTCAAGGACCGGCGCATCCTGCGCGACGAGGGGTTCATCTCGGTGTTCGTCGCCGTCGACTCCTCGAGCGGCAAGGTGCTCGCCGGCCCGCAGATCTCCGCGCGCGGTGTCGTCGAGGACGACTCGGTCTTCGACGAGGTGCGCCCGCGCATCGAGGAGGCCCTCGCCCGCGCCGCGCAGGACGGGGTCACCGACGCGTACCAGATGCAGCAGCTGGTCCGCCGCGCCGTCGGCTCCTGGGTGAGCGGGTCGTTGCGCCGCCGGCCGATGATCGTGCCGGTCGTCGTCGAGGTGTGAGCACCTCCCAGCTGGCCGCGCGCGTCCGAGCCGGGTCTCCTGCGCGCGACGCGGCCGGCTGGCGCGACGCCGTCCGCGACGGGCTCGGGATCTGGCTGCTCAGCCGGTTCGCGCTGACGCTCGTCGTCGTGCTCGCCTCGTGGCTGCTCCGGTTCTACCGGACCTACCCGGCGCGCTACCCCGGCCTCGGCCCCTTCGACCGGTTCGTGCAGTGGGACTCGTTCCACTACCTGCGCATCGTGCGGACCGGCTACTTCGGCGAGGGCCGCTCCTGCTGCGAGCAGGCCTTCTTCCCCGGCTACCCGCTCTCGGTCAGGGCGCTGGTGCCGCTCGTCGCCGGGAACGACCAGCTCGCCGGGCTGCTCGTCACCTGGGTCGCGGCGGCCGTCGCAGCCGTGCTGCTCTGGCGGGTCGCGTACGACGCCACGGGCAGCCGCTGGTCGGCGCGGGCGGCCGTCGGGTTCCTCGCCGTGGCGCCGTACGGCGTGTTCCTCTCCGCGATGTACTCCGAGGCGCTCTTCCTCGCCCTCGCGCTCGGCGCCTGGTGGGCGGGGACGCGGCAGCACTGGTGGCTGGCCGGCGTGCTCGCGGGACTCGCCTGCCTCGTGCGGGTCAACGGGCTCTTCCTCGCGGTGATGCTCGCGCTCGCCTACCTGGGTGCGCGCCGCACCCGGGGGAGGCTGCTCCGCCTCGACGCGCTCGCGCTGCTCCTCCCGTGGGCCGCGGTGCTGGGGTACTTCACCTGGCTGCACGCGCGGACGGGGTCATGGTCGTCGTGGAGCCACGCCGAGGACCTCGGCTGGCACCGGACGACCGAGCCGCCGTGGCGTGCGCTGCCGCTCGCGTGGAAGGCGGCGGTGCACGCCCCCGCGCCGGACGTCACCGTCGCGTACTGGGCGGAGCTGGTCACCGCGGCGTTCGGGCTCGCGCTGACCGTCGCGCTGCTCGTCCGCCGGCGCTGGCCCGAGGCGGCGTACATCGGGCTGAACCTGCTCGCCGCCACGAGCTCGGTGCCCATGGCCTCGAGCCCGAGGTACGCGCTGCTCTGGTTCCCGGGCTACGTCCTCGCCGCGCAGGTGGCGCTGCGGTGGCGCTGGCTGGTCCCGGTGGCGGCCGCGCTCTGCGTGCCGTTCCTCGTCGCGCTCTCGCTGGCCTTCGCCGCCCACCTCTGGGTGGCCTGACACCCGACGTTGTGGGGCTGGTTCGCGTGATAGCCCTGAAAGAACCCCACAACGTTGAGGGTCAGTCGCGGCGGGTGTGGCGCAGGAAGGTCCACGGCCCCTGCGGCGTGAGCCCGAGCACCTCGAGCGCGGCGACGGCGTTCGCCACGAGCGCGGGGACCTCGGCCAGCGGCAGGTCGTTGCGGTAGTTCGTGGTCGAGGCCGCCGTGTCCGGCTGCTCGCCCGGCGCGTACCAGCCGAGGGCGCGGATCGCCGCGTCCTGCTCGGGGGTCGTCTCCCAGTCGCCCCCGAAGACCGTGGCACCGACCACCTCGGCCGACATCCACGGGTCCACCCGCAGGAACTGCACGAAGCGGCCGGGCAGCGGGCGCGGCTTCTTGCGGAGCAGGCCCGTGGGCGGCCCGTAGGTCACCGGCTCGGTGAGGACGACGTTCTCCAGCTCCTCGAGGCGCGCGACCTCGTCGAGCAGGTGCGCCCGCAGCGCCTCCCACGACGGCTCCGACCAGGTCTGCTCGGTCTCGCCCTTCACTCCGGCTCCTCGCGACGACAGGTGTGAGACGCGCTGACGTCCGGGAATGCTGCCCCCGTGGCAGACGGCTACAACATCGACACCACGGTGGTGGCGGGCGTCGCGGGCGACCTGTCGACCACGTCGGGCACGCTGTCCGGGCAGGTGGGCGCGCTCGCGGTCACGCCCGACGCGGGGAGCTCGAGCGGCGAGGTCGCCGGCGCGTTCGCCGCGCTGAGCTCCGCGCTCCGGGGCCTCGCCGAGACGGTGCAGGGGCTCTCCGTCGGCGTCTCCGACGCCGTCTCGACCTACACGGGGTCGGACTCCGGTGCCGCGCGGTCGTTCTCCGGACCCGGGGCGACGCCGTGATCGACCTCAGCGTCCACGGCGACCCGGGCGCCTGCCGCGCCGCCGCGCAGGCCGCCAGGACCGTCGCGAGCACGGTCGACGACGCCGTGAGCGCGCTCAAGCAGGCCGGCTCCACCAGCACGAGCGCGTGGACCGGGGAGGCCGCGGACGGCTTCCGTGCCGTCCTCGGCGACACGCGTACGGGCCTGCAGGACCTGGCCGACCGGATCCTCCCGGCGACCACTGCGCTCGACACGTTCGCCGGCGACCTCGACGCGGTCAAGGCGCAGTTCGCCTCGATCCGCGGCGACGCCCTCGCCGGCGGTCTCGACGTCTCCGGCGACAGCATCGCCCCGCCGAGCGAGCCCGCGGAGGCGGCCGACGACGCGGAGGTACGGGCCTACGACGCGAAGGTCGACGTCTACAACGCCTGCTTCGACCAGGCGGAGTCCGCGCGGGGCAAGGAGCGGGCCGCGCACGACGCGCTCGAGTCCGCGATGAGGGCCACCGACGACGACGGCTGGGTCGAGAACCTCGCGCAGAAGCTCGGCTTCCTCCCGCCGGACAGCACGGACCCCTGGGACCGGGCGAGCTGGGTCGCCGGTCGCGGCACCTGGGCCTTCGGCCTGGGGAGCAGCTGGATGCTCAAGCAGCGGCTCCAAGTGTTCCAGCCCAAGAACGGCCGCCTCTGGGGCCCGATGGGGCGCAACCTCGACCCGTGGCAGCGCTTCACGCGCAGCTTCGACCCGACCGCCTGGCACGCCAAGCCGTACCAGGCCGCGACGCGCGACAGCTGGGCCACCGGCGCGACGTGGGTGGGCCGGGCCGGCCTCGTCGTCACGGCCGCGACCGCCGGCTGGGACCAGTGGCAGAAGGACGCCGACGACCCCTCGCTCGACACGGGCGAGCGCGTCGACCGCACCGTGACCAAGGCCGGGTTCACCGCCGGGGGAGCCTGGGCCGGGGGCCTCGCGGGCGGGGAGCTCGGCGGCGCGATCGGCACCGCGATCTGCCCCGGCGTCGGCACGGTCGTCGGGGGCGCCGTGGGCGGCCTCATCGGCGGCTTCGCGGGCTCCACCGCGGGGGCCTGGGTCGGGGACCAGCTCAACGACGCCGCGGACGGCATCGGGCACGCGGCTGTGGACCTCGGCAAGGGCGCCGTGGACGTGGCCAAGGACGTCGGCGACGCCATCACCTTCTGGGACTGAACCATGACCCTCGACCTCGTCCTCGCGGCCGTCCTCCTCGTCATCGGGGTCGGTCTCGTCGTCCTCGGCGTCTGGCTGCGGCTGGGCCGGAGCACGGGTGCCCGCTCCTGGGTCGACGACGTCTGGCCCTGGAGGGAGCGGTTCTACCTGCTCCTGCCGGTGCTCGGCGTCATCGTGGGCGCGTGCGCCGGCTTCGTCCTCGACCGCCGCGGCGGGGACCTGGCGCACGCCTGCGCCGAGGTCATCGCGCTCCCGGCGGTCGCCGTCGTCGTCTTCGGGGTGTGCGAGGTGCCGATGCCGCGCTGGTCGCTGCCCGGGTGGTACCGCCCGCACCTCGACGCCCGCAAGGCACGGGAGCGCGCGCAGAAGGAGCGCCGCCGCGCCCGGAAGCCCGCGCGGAAGGCGGCGCGCACGTGACCGTGCTCGAGCACCCCGCGAGCGGGGCGCGCTGCGGCGTACCCGACGGGTGGGGGACGACCACGGACGAGGGCACCGGCGCGGCGCTCGCGCTGGAGCCGGAGCACGACGGGTTCAGGGCGAGCCTCGTGCTGACGGTCGAGGACACCGGAGCGTCCTTCCGCGAGTGGCAGGTGGGCGCCGATGCCCTGCTGCCCTCGGTGCTGCACGACTACCTCCTGCTCGACCTCGAGCGCCCGCACGTCGCGGGGCGGCCCGGAGGACGGCGGCTCGCGCACCACGTGACCGAGGACGGTGCGGACGTCACGCTCGAGCAGTGGATGGTGCTCGTCGACGGGAAGGGCTTCACCCTGACGGCCACCGTCGACACCCTGCGCTACGACGCGCTCGCCGACGAGCTGGCGGCGTGCGCCGCGACCCTGGTGGTGCCGTGATCCTCGACGTCGCCGCCGGGACGGGGGTCGTGCGCGTCGACCCCGACGGCCTCGCCCGCCTGCGGGAGGCGCACGCGGCGGGGGCGGCCGAGGGGCCGGCGGCCTCGGCGCTCGCGGTCCAGGGCGTCCCCGAGGCGCTCGACGCGCTGTCCGCCCCGCTCGTGGTCGCGGAGCTCGTGGTCGCGGGTCCGGACCTCGTGACGAGCTCCACCGCCTTCCTCGACCGCGACGTCTGCGCGCTGCTGCTCGCCGTGCACGACGAGGTGGCCCAGCTGCTCGTCACGGCACCGGCGGCGTTCCCCGCCGCCGTCGCCCGCGTCGTGCGGCTCGGCCCTCGGCACGGACGCCGGGAGCCCGCCCCCGTGGAGCAGGAGGTGCTCGAGGACCTGGCGCACGCGGACGGGCTGCGGCGCTCCTCGGCGTACGCCGTGCTCGGCGCGGACTGGTCCTGGACGCTCGACGTGCGGTGGCAGGCGGGGGAGCGCCAGCTGGCCGCTGTCGATGGCAGCGCCGGCCTCGCGCTCGTCGAGCGCGAGGGGGAGGGCTGGGCCCTGCGTCCCGCGACGGCGACGGAGGTCTGGAGGCTGCTGACCCGCGCGCTGCCGGGCGACGAGGAGCTCGCCGGCTGAGCGGCGCGCTGGTGCTGCTGCGACTCCTGTGAACAGTGGGACGGGGGGCTACCCTCCTCCCATGGCGACCCGGCCCCCTGGCGGCACCCGTCCCGGCACTGCGGCGCGGCCCGCCCCGCGCGCGTCGGGCTCCGGTGCACGCCGTACGCCGGCGCCCCGCACCTCGCCCGGCCCCCGCGCCGGCGGCGGTCGCCCGGCCCCGTCCGGCCGCCGTCCCGCCCCGAAGCCGGCTCCCACTGGTCCCGGGCTCGGCGCCCGGCTGCTCCGCGCCGTCGTCCGCGGGCTCGTGCTCGCCTGGACCTGCCTCGGGCACGTCCTCGGCGGCGCCGTGCGCCGGCTGGGCAACGGCGCGCGCGACCTCGACCCGGCCCTGCGCCGCGACGGCGCGGGCCTCGCGCTGCTGGCGCTCGCCGCGATCACGGCCGCCGCCGCGTGGTTCGGGCTCGACGGCCCGCTCGGCCGCACCACCACGGACATCGTCGCCGGCACCGTCGGCCGCGCCGGCGTGCTGGTCCCGCTCGCGCTGGGCCTGCTCGCCTGGCGCGTGCTGCGCCACCCCGACCGCGAGCTGGCCAGCGGCCGGCTCGTCATCGGCTGGGCCGCGGTCCTGCTCTCCGGGCTCGGCCTGCTCCACCTGCTCTGCGGCTCGCCGGAGCCCTCGGGCACGGGCGGCGGGGTGCACGCCCTGCAGCACGGCGCCGGCGGCGCGGGCTGGCTCGCCGCCTCGCCGCTCGAGGACGCTGCCGGGCCCTGGCTCGCGGGCCTCCTGCTCGCGCTGCTGCTCGCCTTCGGCGTCCTCGTGGTCACGGCCACGCCGGTGGCCGAGGTCCCCGACCGGCTGCGCGCGCTCACCGGTGGGCACCTGCGGACGGCGCTCGGTGCGGACCGGCCCCGCCGCGAGCGCACCTCGCTGCGCCACGAGCGCGCGGGGGACTCGCCGTACGACAGCCCGCTGCTCGCCGACGACGAGCCGGAGGCACCGGAGGAGGGCGAGACCGACGTCTTCGACGTCGCCGCGCTCGAGGACGCCCCGGCCCCGCGCCGCACCCGGAAGCGGCCGGCGCCCGAGCCCGAGCCGGAGGTCGACCTCGACCCGCCGACCGAGGCGTTCGTCCGCCCGGGCCGCGTACGCCCGGCGCCGCCCGCGCCCGCCGCCGAGCGGCCCGTCCTCGAGCCGCCGCCGCACACGCCCGCGCCGCCGCGCGTGGAGCAGCTGCTGCTCTCGGGCGACGTGACGTACTCGCTGCCCGACCCCACGACACTGCAGACGGGGTCGGTGCACAAGGCCCGCACGCCCGCGAGCGACGCCGTCGTCGAGTCGCTCCAGGGCGTGCTCGAGCAGTTCGAGATCGACGCGCACGTCACGGGCTACACCCGCGGCCCGACCGTCACCCGCTACGAGGTCGAGCTCGGCACCGCGGTGAAGGTCGAGCGCGTCACCGCGCTCTCCAAGAACATCGCGTACGCCGTGGCGAGCGCCGACGTCCGCATCCTCTCGCCGATCCCTGGCAAGTCGGCGATCGGCATCGAGATCCCCAACACCGACAAGGAGATCGTCGCGCTCGGCGACGTCCTCCGGTCGCGCACGGCGACGACGAGCACGCACCCGCTCGTCGTCGGGCTGGGCAAGGACGTCGAGGGCGGCTTCGTCGTCGCGAACCTCGCGAAGATGCCCCACCTGCTCGTCGCGGGCGCCACCGGCTCCGGCAAGTCGAGCTTCGTCAACTCCATGATCACCTCGATCATGGTGCGGGCGACCCCGGACGAGGTGCGGCTCGTCCTCATCGACCCCAAGCGCGTGGAGCTGACGGCGTACGAGGGCATCCCGCACCTCGTCACGCCGATCATCACGAACCCGAAGAAGGCCGCCGAGGCGCTCGAGTGGGTCGTGCGCGAGATGGACCTGCGCTACGACGACCTCGCAGCGTTCGGCTTCCGCCACGTCGACGACTTCAACAAGGCGGTCCGGGAGGGCACGCTCAAGCCGCTCGAGGGCAGCGAGCGCGTGCTGCGGCCGTACCCGTACCTCCTCGTCATCGTCGACGAGCTCGCCGACCTCATGATGGTCGCGCCGCGCGACGTCGAGGCGAGCATCCAGCGCATCACCCAGCTCGCCCGCGCCGCCGGCATCCACCTCGTGCTCGCCACGCAGCGCCCGAGCGTCGACGTCGTCACCGGCATCATCAAGGCCAACGTCCCCTCGCGGCTCGCCTTCGCGACCTCGAGCCTCGCCGACAGCCGCGTCATCCTCGACCAGCCGGGCGCGGAGAAGCTCGTCGGGCAGGGCGACGGGCTGTTCCTGCCGATGGGGGCGAGCAAGCCGGTCCGCATCCAGGGCGCGTGGGTGACCGAGGCCGAGGTCGTCTCGGTCGTCGAGCACTGCAAGACCCAGCTGCAGCCGACCTACCGCGAGGACATCGCGGCGCCGGCGCAGAAGAAGGAGGTCGACGAGGAGGTCGGCGACGACCTCGACCTGCTCGTGCAGGCGGTCGAGCTCGTCGTCACGACGCAGTTCGGCTCCACCTCGATGCTGCAGCGCAAGCTGCGCGTCGGCTTCGCGAAGGCCGGCCGGCTCATGGACCTCATGGAGAGCCGCGGGATCGTCGGGCCGAGCGAGGGGAGCAAGGCGCGCGACGTGCTCATCAAGCCCGACGAGCTCGACGGGGTCGTGTTCGAGCTGCGCGGCGGCTGAGCACGGGCCGTGCGGCGTGCGGCCGATCGTTCCGTAGACTCCTCGCAGGGCTCGTTCGCCCGGTTTGTGACGTGACCACGATCAGCTCGGGGGAGGCCCAGTGACGGTCGGCAGCGACCTCGCCGCGGCGCGCCAGGCGGCCGGGCTCTCCCTCGAGGAGGTCGCGGACAAGAGCCGCATCCGGCGCAGCGTGCTCGCCGCCGTCGAGCGCGACGACTTCTCGCTGTGCGGGGGCGACGCGTACGCCCGGGGGCACCTGCGCACGCTCGCGCGCATCGTCGGCACCGACGGCGACGCGCTCGTGGCGTCCTACGACCGCGAGGTGGCGCGCCCCGAGCCCGCCCTGCTCCCCAGCGAGAAGATCGACCTCGTCGGCGGCCTCGACCGGCGGCGCTGGTCGCTGAACTGGTCGGCCGTGCTCGCCGCCTCGCTCGTCGTCGTGCTCGTCTACACCGTGGGCGTCGTGCTGCGCGGCGGCAGCGGCGGGGGCTCGCCGGCCGCGGCCCCGCTGACCTCGACGCCGGCCGTCGCGACCAGCTCGGCGTCGAGCGCGCCGCGGCCCTCGGCCCGCCGCACGGCCACGCCCGCGCCGGTCGCCCAGGCGCCGCGCAGCGGGGTGAGCGTCATCGTCGCCGCGAGCGGCGGGGCGAGCTGGCTGCGCGCGACCACCGCGGCGGGGGCGACGCTGTTCGAGGGGATGGTCGCCAAGGGCGGCAGCAAGCAGTTCACCGACCGCAAGGGCGTGCGCCTCGTCATCGGCAACGCCGGAGCGGTCGCCCTCACGGTCAACGGCAAGCAGGTCGGCGCGCCCGGGGCCAAGGGCCAGGTCGCCAACGTCAGCTTCGGCCCGCAGGACCCCGCCTAGCCCGTTCGTGCCGCTGCCCGCGCCCCGCCGCGGGCGCGACGCCCTACCCTGGTGACTCGTGTCCTCCGCTGCAGCCGCCCCCCGCACCGTCGCCCTCGTGACCCTGGGCTGCGCGCGCAACGAGGTCGACTCGGAGGAGCTCGCCGGGCGCTTGGCCGCCGACGGCTGGCAGCTCGTGGACGACGCGGCCGACGCCGACGTCGCGGTGGTCAACACCTGCGGGTTCGTCGAGTCGGCGAAGAAGGACTCGGTCGACGCGCTCATCGAGGCGGCCGAGCTCAAGGGCTCCGGCCGCACCCAGGCCGTCGTCGCGGTCGGCTGCATGGCCGAGCGCTACGGCGCCGAGCTCGCCGGGGCGCTGCCCGAGGCGGACGCGGTCCTCGGCTTCGACGACTACGCCGACGTCTCCGCCCGCCTGCAGACGATCCTCGCCGGCGGGTCGCACACGTCCCACGTGCCGCGCGACCGCCGGGCGCTGCTGCCGCTCTCGCCCGTGGCGCGCCAGGCGGCGGCGGTCGCGACGCCGGGCCACGGCGTGGCGGACCTGCCAGAGGGGGTCGCCCCGGCCTCGGGCCCGCTGGTCCTGCGCCGGCGGCTGGGGGAGGGGCCCGTCGCCCCGCTCAAGCTGGCCTCCGGCTGCGACCGGCGCTGCGCGTTCTGCGCGATCCCGAGCTTCCGCGGGGCGTACGTGTCGCGCCCGCCGGCCGACGTGCTCGCGGAAGCCCGCTGGCTCGCCGAGCAGGGCGTGCGCGAGGTCGTCCTGGTGAGCGAGAACTCCTCCTCCTACGGCAAGGACCTCGGCGACATCCGCGCGCTGGAGGGCCTGCTGCCCGAGCTCGCCGCGGTCGACGGCCTGCTCCGCGTGCGCGTGTCCTACCTCCAGCCCGCCGAGGTGCGCCCCGGGCTGCTCGACGTCATGGCCGGTACGCCCGGGATCGCGCCGTACTTCGACCTCTCCTTCCAGCACGCGTCGGGCCCGGTGCTGCGCCGCATGCGCCGCTTCGGCGACACCGAGCGCTTCCTCGAGCTGCTCGAGCAGGTGCGCACGCGGGTCCCGCTCGCCGGCGCCCGGTCCAGCTTCATCGTCGGCTTCCCCGGCGAGACCGAGGAGGACGTCGCGGAGCTGCAGCGCTTCCTCGAGTCCGCGCGGCTCGACGCCATGGGGGTGTTCGCCTACAGCGACGAGGAGGGGACCGAGGGCGCGACGCTCGAGGGCAAGCTCCCCGAGCACGAGATCGCCGCCCGCCACGAGCACCTCTCCCGGCTCGTCGAGGAGCTCGTCGCCCAGCGCGCCGAGGACCGCATCGGCGAGACCGTCGAGGTGCTCGTCGAGCGCGAGGAGGACGGCCGCTGGGTCGGGCCGGCCGGCCACCAGGCGCCCGAGGTCGACGGGGTCACGGCCCTGCTGGCCCCCGCGCCCGTCGGCAGCCTCGTCCGCGCCCGCGTCGTCGCCGCGGAGGGCGTCGACCTCGTCGCCGAGCCGCTGCCCGCCCCCACCGGGCAGGTCGGCGCGTGACCGGAGTGGCGTCCTCGGGGACCGGGGGAGCCACCGAGCCCCCGGGCACGCTCAACATCCCCAACACCCTGACGGTGCTGCGGCTGCTGCTCGTCCCCGTCTTCGTCGTGCTGCTCGTGCAGCGCTCCGGCACCAGCGACGCGTACCGCATCGCGGCCTGGGCGGTGTTCGCCCTGGCCTGCGTCACCGACGTCGTCGACGGCGACCTCGCCCGGCGTCGCGGGTCGGTGACGGAGTTCGGCAAGCTCGTCGACCCCATCGCCGACAAGGCGCTGACCGGTGCCGCGCTCGTCACGCTGTCGGCGCTGGGGGACCTGCCCTGGTGGCTCACGGTCGTCGTCCTCGTGCGCGAGTTCGGCGTGACGGGCCTGCGGCTGTGGGTCATTCGGCACGGCGTCATCCCCGCCAGCCGCGGCGGGAAGGTGAAGACGCTGCTGCAGGACGTCGCCATCGGCCTGTTCGTCCTGCCCCACCCCGGCGTCCTCGCGGTGCTCCCGTGGGCGGTTATGGTCCCCGCCCTCGTCATCACGCTCGCCACGGGCGGCGACTACGTCGCCCGGGCGCTGCGGCTCCGGCGGGAGGCGCGTGCCCAGCGCTGAGGTGGTCTGCGTCGGGGACGAGCTGCTCTCCGGTCGGGTCACCGACACCAACTCCGGCTGGCTCGGTGCCCGGCTCGCCGAGGCCGGCTGGCGGCTCGTCCGCGTCGCGACCGTGCCCGACGAGCTCGACGCCGTCGCCGACGCGGTGGCCGCTGCGTGCGCCCGCGTCCCCCTCGTCCTCGTCACCGGCGGTCTCGGGGGCACCTCCGACGACCTCACGCGGGAGGCGCTCGCCCGGGTGGCCGGGCGGCCCGTGGTCCGGGACCCCCGGCTCGAGCAGGCGCTGCGCGACCGCTACGCCAAGCGCGCTGCCGAGCCGCCTGCCGGTGCGCTCGCGATGGCCGACGTCGTGGAGGGCGCGGAGGTGCTCGCCAACCCGGCCGGCACCGCGCCCGGGCTCCGCCTCCGCGTGGGTGGTGCGCAGGTCGTCGCGCTGCCGGGCGTCCCCGCCGAGGTGCGGGCCATCGCCGCCGCCTCCGTGCTCCCGGGGCTCGCGGGCGGGGAGCGCACCACCACCAGCCTGTGGCTCCCCCTCGCCGACGAGGCCGCCGTCGGTGATGCGCTCGGTCCGCTCGAGGCGGCGCTGCCGGACGGCGTACGGCTCGGCTACCTCGCCGGTGGCGGCAGCACCGAGGTGCGGCTGACCGGATTACCCGAGGTGGTGGCACCCCTCGCCGCGCGGGCGCGTACGCAGCTGCGGGCCGCGCTGCCCGCCGCCCTCGTGCTCGACGAGCCGCTGCCGGCCTCGGTGCTCGCTGTCCTGCGCGGTGCCGGGGAGACCCTCGCCGTCGCCGAGTCGCTCACGGGCGGGCTCGTCACCGCCGCGCTCGTCGCCGTGCCCGGCGCCTCGGCCGTGCTGCGGGCCGGCGTCGTGTCCTACGCGACCGAGCTCAAGGCGGGTCTCCTGGGCGTGGACGCCGGACTGCTCGCCGAGCGCGGCGCCGTGGACCCCGACGTGGCCCGGCAGATGGCGGAGGGGGTGCGCCTGCGGACCGGCGCGACCTGGGGCGTCGCCACGACCGGCGTCGCGGGGCCCGAGCCGCAGGACGGCCGGCCCGTCGGCGAGGTGCACGTCGCCGCTGCGCGCGAGGGGGAGGTGCGGGTGCGCTCGGTGCAGCTGCGCGGGGACCGCGACCGGGTCCGGACGACCGCCGTCGTCACGGCCCTCGTCCTGCTGCGGGAAGCGATACAGTGATTACACTGTTGCACACGACAGCCACCGGAATCGTCTGCTAGCGAACGCTACGGTCCCCGCCGACGCGTGACGAGCAGAGGCGGGTACGGTGGTCTCCACCGTCCCAGAAGGGAGCACCGCGATGGTTCTCTTGCGTCGCCTGCTCGGGGACGTGCTGCGCACCCAGCGCCAGCGGCAGGGCCGCACGTTGCGCGAGGTCTCGGCCGCCGCCCGGGTGTCCCTCGGCTACCTCTCCGAGGTCGAGCGAGGGCAGAAGGAAGCCTCCTCCGAGCTCATCGCCTCGATCTGCGCGGCGCTCGACGTCCCGATGTCCGAGGTGCTGCGCGAGGTGTCCGACGGGCTCGTCGTGGCCGAGGCGGAGTCCGCCCTGCGCGACGCGGCCCTGCGCGAGGCCGTCCGCCAGCCCGGCGTCCCGCTGCTCGCCCCCGCGGGCGAGACCGACGGGCCTGCCCGCGTCCCGGTCGACGTCGCCGCCTAGCCCCTCGCACGCGTCCAGCGCCCGGTCCCCTTGAGGGGCCGGGCGCTGCTGCGTCTAGCCGCAGGAGACGTTCGATACGCCCTTGCGGCCGCCGCGGTCGTCGCAGGCGACGCGGTTGCCGCTCCCGGCCTTCGGCGGGTAGATCCCGACGGTCCAGCCGGGCACGCCGCCGGTGACGCGGTTCGCCCGGAAGGCGTTGCCGCGCCCCCAGCCGTCGACCACCTGGTGCACCTGGAAGGCGTCGAGCAGCGTGGTGCTGCCGGAGTTGCCGGTGACGGTCCAGCCGTTGCCCTTGACGTCGACCCAGGAGTCGGCGCTGTTCTGCCCGCTGGTGCCGTCCCTGGTGAAGCGCACGCCGCGGATGACCCCGCCGGTCGTGCCCTCCTTGACGTCGATGCCCTCCGCCGCCGCGTCGGAGATGGTGTCGTCGGCGATGAGGACGTGGTCCGTACGGTCCGGCTGGCCGCCGGTCACGTCGGCCCAGTTGGAGTGGGCCGTGCCGACGTAGACGCCCTCGCCGTAGCGCGCCTGGAAGAGCCCGGTGTCGTGGACCGTCGAGCGCACGATGGCATTGAGGCTGGAGCCGGAGCGGAAGTGCACGCCCTCCTCGCCGATCATGCCGACGTCGAGCGAGTCGAGCACGGTGCCGACCGAGCCGTCGAGAACGATGCCCTTCTTCGCGTTGCGCACGCTGAAGCCGACGAGGCGCCAGAAGCTGCCGGTGACGTGCAGGGCGTAGCCGCCGTGCTCGGTGTCCCCGGTGGTGAGCACGGCCTGCGGTGAGCCCTCGAGGACGACCGGCCGCGCGGCGGTGCCTGAGGCCGCGGCCTCGAACTGGTCCGACGTGTAGGTGCCGTCCGCCAGGTGGATGCGGTCGCCCGGCTGGGCCTCGGCGAGCGCGACCGAGAGCCCGTCGGAGTCGGAGACGTCGATCGTCTGCAGCGGCGCGGGGAGCGTCGGCAGCCGCTTCGTCGGGTCGGGCCCGACGGGCCGGACCGCGGGCGCGCTCGGGACGGGCGTACGGCGCGGCGCCGTCCCCGTGACGTGGAAGCGCACGCGCACCGAGGAGCGGACGCCGTCCCGCAGCATCCGCGCCTCGAGCCGGTGCCGGCCCGGGCCGAGCGCCAGGCGCACGGCGTACGGCGCTGCGGTGTCCTTCTCCTTGAAGCGCCCGTCGATGATCCACCGCACGGCGGACGCGCCGGTCGGCGCGGCCACGGTCACCGAGGTGCCGACGGCGGCGCCCTGCAGCTCGGCGATCGGCACGGCGCCCTTGACGACCGGCGCAGGGGACGGGCTCGTGCTCTCGGCCGGTGCGCTCGTCTCGGCGGCGTCGGGCGTGGTCGCCGGCGCGGCGACGGGCCGCGCACCCGGCGACGGTGCTCCGGGGCGGCGCGTCCCGAACGGCGAAGGCACCCGCGGCGAGGCGGAGGAGTGCAGGGTGACGAACCCGCTGGTGACGACGGCCGCGCTCGTGACGACGGTCGCGAGCACCGCGCCCGCGACGCGGTGCCCTCTGCCCTCCACGCGCCAGAGGCTACCGGGCGCGTGTTACGGGGAGGGGCGCTCTGCTCCCACGCCCCCCTCTCGGGGGACGCCCGGGTCCTGCGCCGGCGGTGCTGCGCCGGGCAGCGCCTGGCAGGTCGGGCACCAGTAGCTCAGCCGCTCCTGGGTGAGCGGACCGTACTCCTCGACCTCGATGCGGGTCCCGCACACGCGGCAGGGCTTCCCGCCCCGGCCGTAGACCCAGTGGTCGGCCCCGCGCTCGAGGCTCCCCGTCGTCGACTGCTCCGGGCGGTTGCGGTTGCGGTGGAGCAGCGCGTGGCCGCGGCGCACGGGCTTGGCGAGGTCGGGCACGCTGCCCACCGGCAGCCGCGGGTGCAGCCCCTCGAGGAACAGCACCTCCGCGCGGTAGACGGTGCCCATGCCCGCCACGTTGCGCTGGTCGAGCAGCGCCTCGCCGATGCTGGTGGCGGGCGCGGCGGAGAGCCGGCGCACCGCCTCGGCGACCATGGGCTCGCCCCAGTCGTCGGCGAGCAGGTCGGGCCCGAGGTGCCCCACCGCCTCGTCCTCGTCGGCGGTGGGCAGCAGCTCGACGACGGGCAGGCGGTAGCCGACCGCCGTCCACGGCGCGGTCTGCAGCACGACCCGGACCTGGAAGTCGGGCCCGCCGCCCCAGCGCCGCCCCGGTCGGTAGAGGTGCCAGCTGCCGTCCATGCGGAAGTGGGTGTGCAGCGTCGTCCCGCCCTCGATGCGGAACAGCAGGTGCTTGCCGCGGGACGCGACCTCCAGCACCCGGCGGCCGCTGAGGTCGGCGGTCGCGTGCTGCGGCACGCGGAAGTCGGTCCGCGTCAGCACCTGGCCGCGCAGGGCCGCGTCCAGCCGTCGTCCGGCGAGCCAGACCGTGTCACCCTCGGGCACGGCTCACCCCCGCATCCGCAGCCCGCGCGGCGTGACGAGGAAGCCCGCCGCGGTGAGCGCCTCGCTGACGGGCGCGGGGGCGCCTCCGAGGACGGCGCTGCCGTCGGCCCGCTCGATCGTCAGCCGGCCGAGCGCGCCGTCGCGCACGGCGAGGGCGAGGGCGTCCGCCGCGGGCTGGAGCTGCGCGGGGTCCTCGGTCCAGGTCAGCAGCGAGCGCCCGCCCCGCTCGACGTAGGCCACGAGCTCGCCGTCGACCAGCACGACGACCGCGCCCGCCTTGCGCCCCGGCTTGTGCCCCCCCGCGGTCTCGCCCGGGCGCTCCGGCCACGGCAGCGCAGCGCCGTACGCGTTGGCGGGGTCCGTCGCGGCGAGGACCAGCGCGTCGCCGCCGGCCGCCCGCCCGCTCGTCGGGCGTCCGGGGCGCAGTCCGCCCGACGCCCAGTCCGGGACGGTGAGCCGCTCGACGGCGGGGTCCTCCCAGCCGCGGGCGGCGTCGTCCCGCTCCGCGGCCTGCTGGAGGGCGCGCATCCGGTCGACCGCGCCGGGCAGGGCGAACTGCGCGGCGCCGAGGCCCTCGACGAAGTAGCCCCGGCGCACCCGGCCGTGCTCCTCGAACGCGCGCAGGACCGAGTAGACGCCGGCGAAGCCGCCGGGCAGGTGCTCGGCGCCGACGGCGCCGCGGGTGACGACGCCGTGCCGTTCGAGGAGCAGCTCGGCGGCGGCGGTGGCCCGGAGGGTCGCGTCGGTCTCCCGCTCGGGCAGCAGCGACCAGCGCCCCCCCAGCGTGGCGGGGGCGCTGCGCGCGGCGGTGCCGAGCGTGCGCATGCTGCGCACCGAGGGGCGTCCCGGCCGGGCGGGGCGCCCGCTCGTCCGCCTGGTCGACGCCCGGTCGCCGAGGACGGCGCGCAGCGGCGCGAGCGTGTCGTTGGTGGCCCAGCCGCCCCAGACGAGGTCCCAGAGCGCCGCGCCGAGGACCGTCTCGAGCACGGGCTCGTCGAGGGCGCCCGCGACCGCGTCGGACAGCTGGCGGAAGAACCAGCCCCCGCCGCGCCCGAGCGCGTCGAGCAGGGCGGCGTGGACCGGGGTGGAGACCGCCTCCTCCACCGGCAGCGGCAGCGTGAGCGCGGCCCCGTCGGCGAGGTGGAGGCCGACCCAGCCGTCGCCCCCGGGCAGCGCACCTGCGCCCGCCCAGAGCACCTCGCCGCTCGCGCAGAGCTCGTCGAGGTGACCGGGGTCGTAGCCCGCGACGCGCAGCGGGAGGACGAGCGACTCCAGCGCGGTCGCGGGCAGCGCGGCTCCGCTGAGCTGGGCGGCGGCGCGCAGGACCCCGTCGAGCCCGCGCTCGGGACTGCCGATGGAGTGCCAGGCCGGCAGGAAGCGGGCCAGCGCGCGCGGGGCGACGGGCTCGACCTCCTTGCGCAGGGCGGCGAGCGAGCGGCGGCGCAGGGTGCGCAGGACGCCGGCGTCGCACCACTCGGTACCGGCCGCGCCAGGGCGGAACTCGCCCTCCGCCACCCGCTGCGCCGCGGCGAGGCGGCGCAGCGCGTCGGTGGCCACGGCGACGCCGATGCCGAAGCGGGCGGCGACGTCCAGCGCGGTGAACGGGCCGTGGGTGCGCGCGTAGCGGGAGACGAGGTCACCGAGCGGGTCGGCGGCCAGCTCGAGGAACGCCTCCGGGACGCCGACGGGCAGGGGGGCGCCGAGCGCGTCGCGCAGGCGGCCGGCGTCCTCGACCGGCGCCCACTGCTCCTCGCCCGCGATGCGCGTGCGGAGCACCCGCCGCCGCCCCTCGAGCTCGACGAGCCAGTCCGGCTGCGCCCCGCGCTCCACCGCCTCCGCCGTGCTCAGCGGGCCGAGCGTGCGCAGCAGGTCGGAGGTGCCCTCGAGGTCGCGGACGCGGCGCTCGTCGGTGAGCCACTGCAGCTCGCGGTCGAGCTGCGCGACGACGTCGGGCTCCAGCAGCTCGCGCAGCTCGGCCTGCCCGAGCAGCTCGGCGAGCAGCGCGGGGTCGAGCGCCAGGGCCTGGGCGCGGCGCTCGGCGAGCGGCGAGTCGCCCTCGTAGAGGTACTGCGCGACGTAGCCGAAGACGAGCGAGCGCGCGAACGGGCTCGGCGTGGGCGTCTCCACCTCCACGACCCGCACCTCGCGGGCGGCGACCTGGCGCATGAGCTCGACCAGCCCGGGGACGTCGAACACGTCCTGCAGGCACTCGCGCACGGTCTCGAGCACGATCGGGAACGAGCCGTAGGAGCTCGCGACGCTGAGCAGCTGGGCGCTGCGCTGGCGCTGCGCCCACAGCGGCGTGCGGCGGCGGGGGTCGCGCCGGGGCAGCAGCAGGGCCCGCGCGGCGCACTCGCGGAAGCGGGCGGCGAACAGCGCCGACGCGCCCACCTCGCCGGTGACCTGCGGCTCGACCTCCTCGGGGTCGAGCACGGCGGCCTCGGCGCCGGCGGCGGCTCCGGCCGCGGGGTCCTCGGCGTCGCCGGGGAGCACGTCGACGTCCGGCAGTCGCAGCACGATGCCGTCGTCCGCGTGCATGACCTGGACGTCGAGGCCGGTCCGCTCCCGCAGGCGGGCGGAGAGGGCCAGCGCCCACGGCGCGTGCACCTGTGCGCCGAACGGCGAGTGGACGCAGACCCGCCAGTCGCCGAGCTCGTCGCGGAACCGCTCGACGACGATGGTCCGGTCGTCGGGCACGACGCCCGTCGCGGCGCGCTGCTCGTCGAGGTAGGCCAGCAGGTTGCTCGTGGCCCACTCGTCGAGCCCCGCGCGCGTGACCCGCTCCGCGGCGGCGGCGGGGTCGAGCCTGCCGAGCTCGCGGACGAACGCGCCGAGCGCCCGGCCGAGCTCGAGCGGGCGGCCGAGCGAGTCGCCGTGCCAGAACGGCAGCTTGCCCGGCACGCCCGGGGCGGGGGAGACGAGCACGCGGTCGTGCGTGATGTCCTCGATGCGCCAGCTGCTGGAGCCGAGCGTGAAGACGTCGCCCACGCGCGACTCGTAGACCATCTCCTCGTCGAGCTCGCCGACGCGGCGCGAGGCGCCCTCGCCCGAGGCGAGGAACACCCCGAACAGCCCGCGGTCCGGGATCGTGCCGCCGCTGGTCACGGCGAGGCGCTGCGCGCCCGGGCGGCCGGTGAGCTCGCCCGTCGTGCGGTCCCAGACGATGCGCGGCCGCAGCTCGGCGAACTCGTCGCTGGGGTAGCGGCCGGCGAGCATGTCGAGCACCGCGTCGTACGCGCTGCGGGGCAGCTCGGCGAACGGCGCCGCCCGCCGCACGAGCTCGAGGAGGTCGTCGACGTCCCAGGGCTCCATGGCGACCATCGCCACGACCTGCTGGGCGAGCACGTCGAGGGGGTTGCGCGGCACGGTGAGCGACTCGATCGCGCCCTCGCGCATGCGCTCGGTGACGACCGCGGTCTGCAGCAGGTCGCCGCGGTACTTGGGGAAGACGACACCGCGGCTCACCGCCCCGACCTGGTGCCCGGCGCGGCCGACGCGCTGCAGCCCGCTCGCCACGGAGGGCGGGGACTCCACCTGGATCACCAGGTCGACCGCGCCCATGTCGATGCCGAGCTCGAGGCTGCTCGTGGCGACCACCGCCGGCAGCAGGCCCGCCTTCAGCGCCTCCTCGGTGAGCGCGCGCTGCTCCCGACTGACCGAGCCGTGGTGCGCCCGCGCGATCTCCGCCCCGGCGGGGACGCCGCGGCTGGCCCCCGCCTGTGCCATCACCGCCGCGGGCTGCTGCTCGCCGGAGGGGGCGAGCTGCTCGCCCTGCGCCCGCTCCCAGGCGATCTCGTTCAACCGCGCGGTGAGCCGCTCGGCCAGCCGTCGGGAGTTGGCGAAGACCAGCGTCGAGCGGTGCGCCGCGACGAGGTCGACGATCCGCTCCTCGACGTGCGGCCAGATGCTGGCGCGCCGCTCACTGCCCGCGGCGGAGCCGAACGGCTCTCCGGGCTGGGGCGCGCTGGCCGAGGGGCTCGCCCCGGGCTCCGCCATGTCCTCGACGGGGACCACGACCGAGAGGTCGAACTGCTTGCTGCTCGGCGGGCGGACGACGACGGCCGACCGGCTGCCGGACAGGAAGCGGGCGACCTCCTCGGCCGGGCGGACCGTGGCCGACAGGCCGATCCGCTGGGCCGGTCGCTCGAGCAGGGCGTCCAGCCGCTCCAGGCTCAGCGCGAGGTGGGCGCCGCGCTTGGTGCCCGCGACCGCGTGGACCTCGTCGACGATGACCGTCTCGACCCCGCGCAGGCTCTCGCGCGCCTGCGAGGTGAGCACGAGGAAGAGCGACTCGGGCGTGGTGATGAGGATGTCGGGTGGGCGGCGTGCGAACGCGCGCCGCTCGTCGGCGGGGGTGTCGCCGGAGCGGACCCCGACGGCGACGTCCGGCACTGCGAGGCCCAGCCGGGCCGCCGACTGCCGGATGCCCGTGAGCGGCGCGCGCAGGTTGCGCTCCACGTCGACGGCCAGCGCCTTGAGCGGCGAGACGTAGAGCACGCGGCAGCGCTGCTTCGCGTCGTCGGGCGGGGGAGCGGCGGCGAGCCGGTCGAGCGACCAGAGGAACGCCGCGAGCGTCTTGCCGGACCCCGTCGGCGCGACCACGAGCGCGTCGCGCCCGGTGCTGACCGCCTCCCAGGCCCCCCGCTGCGCCTCGGTCGGTGCGGCGAACGCACCGGTGAACCAGGCGCGGGTGGCGGGGGAGAAGCGGTCGAGCACGTCGGTGCCGGGTGCGGGAGCGTCGCCGGCCGGGCTGGTGGGTGTCGGGGCCGTCGGTGCTGGGTCCGTCAGTGCCGTGCCCGCGGTGGCCGCGTCCGGGTCGGACGGGGTGGGGGTGGCATGGCGGCGGGGCACCCTCCCAGCATGCCCCGCGGCACCGACACTCACCGCCCGGCGAGCGGGGGGAACGGCCTGACCTGCGGCTCCCCTCGGCTGAGCCGGCTCCGGAGGCTGGTCCTGCCGGCTGCCCCTGCTGGGCCTGCCGGCTCCTCCCGCTGGGCCTGCCGGCTCCTCCCGCTAGGCCTGTCGGCCGAGGCCCAGGACGCCGCCGCCCCCGTGCTTGCGGTGCACGGACTGCTTCGTCACCCCGAGCTGCGCGGCGACCTCGGCCCAGGAGAGCCCGGCGTTGCGGGCCCGGCGCACCAGCTGCGCCTCGAGCCGTTCGGTCTCCCGGCGCAGCTCCGCCGCGGCGCGGAGCGCCGCCCGCGGGTCGTCGTCACCTGCCGCCTGGGCGAGTGCCACCAAGGTCCCCACCTCCACTGGAGCGTCTCCTCATCGTCAGCACGTGCTGACGATGACGGTACGCACGGAGGAGCCCGGCGTCAACACGTGCTGACGGGCGGGAGGGGTCCGGGTGCCGCGAGGGCGCGTCAGCGCGCGGTCTCGGTCGCCCGGGACTCCCGGACGACGACGACCTTGATCTGCCCCGGGTAGGTGAGCTCGTCCTGGATCTGCTTGGCGATCTCCCGGGCCAGCACCTGCGCCTGGATGTCGTCCACGCGGTCGGGCAGCACCATGACGCGCAGCTCGCGCCCGGCCTGCATCGCGAAGACCTTGTCGACGCCCTCGTGCGCGTGGGCGATCTCCTCGAGCCGCTCGAGGCGCTTGACGTAGGCCTCGACCGGCTCGCGGCGCGCACCGGGGCGCGAGCCGCTGATGGCGTCCGCCGCCTGCACGAGCACGGCCTCGACCGTCCGCGGCTCGACCTCGTTGTGGTGGGCCTCGATGGCGTGGACGACCTCGGCGTCCTCGCCGTACTTGCGGGCGACGTCGGCCCCGACCAGCGCGTGGCTGCCCTGCGCCTCGTGGGTCAGCGCCTTGCCGAGGTCGTGGAGGAACGCGGCGCGGCGCAGCAGCTGCTGGTCCAGCCCCAGCTCCCCCGCCATGAGGCCGGCGAGGTGAGCGCTCTCGACCGAGTGGCGCAGGACGTTCTGGCCGTAGGAGGTGCGGTAGCGGAGCTTGCCGAGCAGCGCCACGAGCTCGGGGTGGAGGTCGGTGACGCCGACCTCGACCAGGGCGTTCTCCGCGGCTCGCAGGCAGCGGGCGTCGACGTCGCGCTGGGCCCGCTCCACGGCCTCCTCGATGCGCGAGGGGTGGATGCGCCCGTCGAGCACGAGGGCCTCCAGCGCGGTCCGGGCCACCTCGCGGCGCACCGGGTCGAAGCTGGAGAGCAGGACCGCCTCGGGCGTGTCGTCGACGAGCAGGTTCACGCCGGTGACGGCCTCGAAGGCGCGGATGTTGCGGCCCTCGCGGCCGATGATGCGGCCCTTCACGTCGTCGCTCGGCAGGTGCAGGGCGGTGACGACGGACTCCGTCGTCTGCTCCGAGGCCACGCGCTGGATGGCGGAGGTGACGACCTCGCGGGCGCGCGCGTCGCCCTCCTCCTGGGCGAGCCGCTCGATCTCGCGCACGCGGAGGACGGCGTCGCGCTTGGCCTGCCGCTCAGCTGCTGCGAGGACCTCGGCACGGGCTTGCGCCACACCGAGCCCCGCGGTCCGCTCGAGGACGGCGAGGCGCTCCTCCTCGAGGCGGGAGAGCTGCTCCGCGCGCTCGGCGAGGGCCCGCTCGCGCTCGGCCAGGGCGGCCTCGCGCTCCGCCGCCCGCCGGGCCAGCTCCTCGACCCGGTCCTCGCGGTCGGACGCGCGCCGCTCGCGGCGCTCGAGGTCCTCGCGCAGGCGGGTGAGCTCGCTCCGGGCGGCGCCGAGCTCCTCGTCCACGCGCAGGCGCACGGCAGCGGCCTCGTCCTGGGCGGCGCGGAGCAGGGCCGCGGTGTCGAGCGCGCGGGAGGCGCTGTGGCGCTGCTGGCGCAGCAGCAGACCGAGGGCGAGCAGGGCGACCGCACCCAGCACGAGCAGGGCCAGCAGCTGCGCGGCTCCGCTCGACACCGGTCGCTCCTTCCGCCTCCGTCCCCCTCCCGGGGGCCCGTCCCACCTGGGGTGGAAGGTCCCACGGTACGCCGTGGGCGGGCCAGGTCGTGCCCGGGGACACCCGTCAGGACCAGCCGCGCCGGCTCCCGGCCCTGCCCCCGAGGGGCCGTCGGCCGGCCGACCGGAGGCGCCCGCCGCGCCCGTCGCCGAGGGGGCCACCGGGATCATCGCCGGGGTCCTCGCTGGCGCGAGTGCCGGTGGTGCTGGAGGCGCCGGGCTCGCCGTCGTGCTCGCCGTCGTGCTCGCCGTCGTGCTCGCCGTCGTGCTCGTCGCTGTCCTCGTCGAGGCCGCCGACGCCGTCGTCCAGCGACCAGGCGCCGGTGTCCGCCTCCCCGGTCGCCACGGCGTCCAGCTCCTCGCGCACGAGGGCGAAGGCCGTCCCCGGCGAGTGCCCCTTGCGGGCGAGCATGGCCACCAGGCGCCGTTCGGCCACCTCCCGCGGGAGGCTGCGGGCCGCGCGCACGCGCTTGCGGACGAGCGCCCGGGCCGCCTCGCGCTCGTCGTCGGGGTCGACCTGCTCCAGGGCCGCCTCGACGTCGTCCCGGTCCACGCCGCGCTCGCGCAGCTCCATGGCGACCGCCCGCCGGGACAGGCCGCGCGAGGCCACCCTGCTGCGCGCGAAGCCGGCGGCGTACGCGGCGTCGTCGACGTAGCCGAGCTCGGTGAAGCGGTCGAGGACGCGTGCCGCGACGTCGTCGGGCACGCCCTTGCGGCGCAGCGCCTGCTCGAGCTGGCCGCGGGTGCGGGCCGCGGCCGTGAGCTGGCGCAGCACGGCCTCGCGCGCGACGGACTCGTGCTGCTCGGGGGTCCGCGCGGCCGCGGCCTCGGCAGCGCGCGCCGCCCGGTCGGCGGGGGAGGGCCGGGAGCGGGCGCCCTCGGTCCTCGTCCGCCGACCGCGCCGTCCTCCGGCCGGCCGGCCGCGGCCCTCGTCGGGCGCGTCGGCCGGCCCTGGGGCTCCGGAGTCCACCGCTAGAAGTCGACGTCCTCGATGCTGACGTCCTCGGCGGGGGCGTCCAGCTGCGGCCCGACGCCGAGCTTCTCCTTGATGCGCTTCTCGATCTCGTCGGCGAGGTCGGGGTTGTCGCGCAGGAAGGCGCGGGCGTTCTCCTTGCCCTGGCCCAGCTGGTCGCCCTCGTACGTGTACCAGGCGCCGGACTTGCGGACGAAGCCCTGCTCGACGCCGAGGTCGATGAGCCCGCCCTCGCGGCTGATGCCGATGCCGTAGAGGATGTCGAACTCGGCCTGCTTGAACGGCGGGGCCATCTTGTTCTTCACGACCTTGACGCGGGTGCGGTTGCCGACGGGGTCGGCCCCGTCCTTCAGCGTCTCGATGCGCCGCACGTCGAGGCGGACCGAGGCGTAGAACTTCAGCGCCTTGCCACCGGTCGTCGTCTCCGGCGAGCCGAAGAACACGCCCACCTTCTCGCGCAGCTGGTTGATGAAGATCGCGGTGGTGCCCGACTGCGACAGCGCACCCGTGATCTTGCGCAGCGCCTGGCTCATGAGGCGGGCCTGCAGGCCGACGTGCGCGTCGCCCATCTCGCCCTCGATCTCGGCGCGCGGCACGAGAGCGGCGACCGAGTCGATGACGATGACGTCGAGGGCGCCCGAGCGGATGAGCATGTCCGCGATCTCGAGCGCCTGCTCGCCGGTGTCCGGCTGCGAGACGAGCAGGGCGTCGGTGTCGACGCCGAGCTTCTTCGCGTACTCCGGGTCGAGGGCGTGCTCGGCGTCGATGAAGGCCGCGATGCCGCCGGCGCGCTGGGCGTTGGCCACTGCGTGCAGGGCGACGGTCGTCTTGCCCGAGGACTCCGGGCCGTAGACCTCGACGATGCGGCCGCGGGGGAGCCCGCCGATGCCGAGCGCGACGTCGAGGGAGATGGCGCCGGTCGGGATGACCTCGACGGGGGCGCGCCCCTCCTCGCCGAGCCGCATGACGGAGCCCTTGCCGAACTGCCGCTCGATCTGCGCGAGGGCGGTGTCGAGCGCCTTCCCCCGGTCTGCTGCTGGTGCCACGGAGATCCTCCCGGTCTTGGTGCCCACTTGTCTCGCCACGTCTCCGGAGGCTAGGGCCGGGCACCGACAGAGCCGCTCCGCGCGGGCCGCGCCTGTGGACGACGGGCCCTGCGTGCGCGCCTGTGGACGACCGGCGTGCTGCCGCACGCGAGGTGCGTACGGTGTGCTCCCAGTGAAGCGAACACGTGTTCGAGGATCAACACGACACGCCGCAGCGGGCGGCGGGGAGGAGCGGGCGTGCGACTACCTCAGCGCCGCGGGCAGCTGCAGCTCGGCGTGGACCACGCGCCACACCTCGCGGGCGTCCTCGCCGGCGGCGAGCGCCTCGTCGACCGTGCGCTGCCCGAGCCCGAGCAGGACGTGGTCGCGCGCCACCCACTCGGCCTGCGCGCCGAAGGCCTCGCGCATCCGCTCCTGGAAGTCCGTGAGCCTCACCCCTCCAGGATGCCCCGGCGCCGGCGGTGCGGCCAGGCGCCCGCTCCCCGCGCCGGGACCGCGCACCGCCCCCCGGCCGTACCCTTGTGCCTCGTGGCCCGCACGTACCAGGTGCGCACCTACGGGTGCCAGATGAACGTCCACGACTCCGAGCGGCTCTCCGGCCTGCTCGAGGCCGCGGGCTACGAGCGCGCCGAGGGGGACGGGGTGGCGGACCTCGTCGTCCTCAACACCTGCGCGGTGCGCGAGAACGCCGACAACAAGCTCTACGGCAACCTCGGGCACCTGGCGCCGGCGAAGGCCGCCAACCCCGGGATGCAGATCGCCGTCGGCGGCTGCCTCGCCCAGAAGGACAAGGGCGAGATCGTGCGCCGCGCCCCCTGGGTCGACGTCGTCTTCGGCACCCACAACCTCGGCTCGCTGCCGGTGCTGCTCGAGCGCGCCCGGCACAACGCCGAGGCGCAGGTGGAGATCCTCGACGCCCTCGAGACCTTCCCCTCGACGCTGCCGAGCCGGCGCGAGAGCCCCTACAGCGGCTGGGTGAGCATCAGCGTCGGCTGCAACAACACCTGCACCTTCTGCATCGTGCCGGCGCTGCGCGGCAAGGAGCGCGACCGCCGCCCCGGCGACGTGCTCGCCGAGGTGGAGGCGCTCGTCGAGCAGGGCGTCGTCGAGGTGACGCTGCTCGGGCAGAACGTCAACGCCTACGGCGCGGAGTTCGGCGACAGGGGGGCGTTCGCCAAGCTGCTGCGCGCCTGCGGGGGCGTCGACGGCCTGGAGCGGGTGCGCTTCACCTCACCGCACCCGCGCGACTTCACCGACGACGTCATCGCCGCCATGGCCGAGACGCCCAACGCCATGCCGAGCCTGCACATGCCGCTGCAGTCCGGGTCCGACGACGTGCTGCGGCGGATGCGCCGCTCCTACCGGCAGGAGCGCTACCTGCGGATCGTCGAGGACGTCCGCGCCGCGATCCCCGACGCCGCCATCACCACGGACATCATCGTGGGCTTCCCCGGAGAGACCGAGGCGGACTTCCAGGCGACCCTCGACGTCGTGCGGGCTGCGCGGTTCTCCAGCGCGTTCACCTTCCAGTACTCCAAGCGCCCGGGCACGCCCGCCGCCGAGATGGAGGGCCAGCTGCCCAAGCAGGTCGTGCAGGAGCGCTACGAGCGGCTCGTCGAGCTCCAGGAGCAGGTGTCCTGGGACGAGGCCAAGCGGCTCGTCGGCCGCCGGGTCGAGGTGCTGGTCGCCGAGGGCGAGGGCCGCAAGGACGGGGAGACCCGGCGGCTCTCCGGGCGCGGGCGCGACGGGCGCCTGGTGCACTTCGCCCCTGGAGCGACGGCGCCCAGGCCGGGCGACCTGGTCGAGGTCGGCGTGACCTACGCGGCCCCGCACCACCTCGTCGCCGACGAGGCGCCGACCGGGGTGCGGCGCACGAGGGGCGGTGACGCGTGGGAGGCGGCGCAGGCCCGGCCGCCGGCCCAGCGGCGCGCGGTCTCCCTCGGCCTGCCCGCTGTCGGCGCGCCTGAGCCGCTGCCTGCCGACGCCCCGGCCTGTGCGGCGTCCTGAGGCGGAGCGCCCGCCGTGCCCTCCCACGCGATGCCTGACGCGGTGCCCGACGTGATCCCCGGCGTGATCCCTGGCGTGGTCCCTGGCGTGGTCCCTGGCGTGGTCCCTGGGAGGCTGCCCGGCGTGCTCACCGAGATGCCGTCCCGCTCGCTGACCGCGGGCGCCGACGTGCTCGACGGCGTGGTGGTCTGACGTGGCGCTCGTGGCCGCAGCGGTCGTCCCCTCGCCGCCTGCCCTCGTCCCCGAGCTCGCCTCCGGCGCCGCGGGCGAGCTCGACGAGCTCCGTGCCGCCTGCGACGCGGCCGTCGCCGCTCTGGTGGCCCACGCCCCCGACCACGTCGTGGTCGTCGCCACGGCCCCCTCGACCGGACCGCGGGAGGCCGACGAGCGGGCCGACCTCGCGGCGTACGGGCTGGACCTGCGGCTGGGTGGCGGCGAGGGCCCGGGGCGGTTCCCGCTCGGGAGTGCGCTCGGCGCTTGGCTGCTCGGCCGCGCCGGCTGGACCGGACCGGTCGAGCACCTCGGCGTCGCGACGGACGAGCCCACGGCGACGTGCCTCGCGCTCGGGCAGGCCCTGGCGGACGGGAGCGGCCGTACCGCGCTGCTCTGCGTCGGCGACGGCAGCGCCCGGCGGGGCCCCGGCTCCCCGCGCTGGCCGGACGAGCGGGCCGTGCCGTGGGACACCGCTGTCGAGGAGGCGCTCGCTGCCGGCGACCCGGCGGCCCTCGCCGCCCTCGACCCGGCGCTCGCCGTGGAGCTGGCCGTCGACGGGCGGGCGCCCTGGCAGGTGCTCGCCGGTGCCGCCGCCGGCCGGTCGTGGAGCGGCGAGCTGCGCTGCTCGTGCGCGCCCTGGGGCGTGGCGTACGCGGTGGCGAGCTGGACCCCGGCGTGACCCTGGTCGCCGTCGTCGGGGCGACGGCCACCGGCAAGACCGAGCTCGGCGTCCGGCTGGCGCTCGCGCTCGGCGGCGAGGTCGTCAACGCCGACTCGATGCAGCTCTACCGCGGCATGGACATCGGCACGGCCAAGGCGAGCGAGGAGGAGCGGCAGGGCGTCCCGCACCACGTGCTCGACCTGTGGCCGGTCACCGAGCCGGCGGACGTCGCCCGCTACCGGACGGCCGCCCGTGCGGCGGTCGCCGAGATCGAGGCCCGCGGCCGTACCCCTGTCCTCGTCGGGGGCTCGGGGCTCTACGTGCGCGCGGTCCTCGACGACCTCGAGCTGCCCGGCACGGACCCTGAGGTGCGCCGGGCGCTGGAGGCCGAGCTCGCCGAGGTCGGTCCAGCCGCCCTGCACGCGCGGCTCGCGACGAGGGACCCCGCTGCGGCGGCGGCGATCCTGCCGAGCAACGGGCGCCGACTGGTCCGCGCGCTGGAGGTCGTGGAGCTGACCGGCTCGTTCCGCGCGCAGCTGCCGGAGCCGCGCTACCTGCGCCCGACCGTCCAGCTCGGGGTGCGCCGTGAGCGGAGCGTCCTCGACGAGCGGATCGCCGCCCGCGTGGACCGGATGTGGGAGCGCGGGCTCGTCGACGAGGTCGAGCGGCTCGTCGGGGAGGGCCTGGCGGAGGGGCCGACCGCGAGCCGGGCGCTCGGCTACGCGCAGGTGCTGCGCGCGCTCGAGGGTGCGACGACGCTCGACGCCGCGCGCGAGGAGACGGTGCGGGCGACGCGGCGCTTCGCCCGCCGCCAGGAGTCGTGGTTCGGGCGGGACCCGCGCGTGCGGTGGGTCGACGGGGGCGACGCGGCCGGTCTCGACGCCCTTGTCGCCGAGCTCGCCGCGTCACCCAGCACGTCGCGTTGATCACCTGTGCAACACGCCCGTAACACGAGCGTGAGTCGATCGCCGCGGGCGGGTACAGCCTCGTCATGCGAGCGAGATGTCGGGTTTCTCCCCACATGGGATTGCTCGGCGCGATCTGCCTCGGGCTCCTCGTCGTCCCCCCGCCGCTCGGCGCGTCGGTGGCCGAGCCCGGCAGCGCGGCGAGCGCGGCGGGCTTCGGGGGCGGGGTCGCCAGCCAGGACGACGAGGCGACGCGGGCGGCCCACGACATCCTCGCCTCCGGCGGTACCTCGACCGACGCGGCGGTCGGAGCGGCCGCTGTCCTCGCGGTCCGCCAGCCGAGGGTCGCGGGCCTGGGAGGCGGGTCGGTGGTCGTCCACGTCGACGCCTCCGGTGCCGCAGCGGTCGACGGCTGCGCCCCGCTCTCCGCGCCGGACGCCTGGCGCGCTGCCGAGGCCGCGTGGGGCGCGAAGGAGGAGGACCTCGACGTCTACGGCGCGGCGGAGCACCTCGCCGCGGCCCCGCTGCGCCGTGCCCTGGCGAGCGCGACGGCCCATCTGTCGCGTACCTCGTCGGCTGTCGCCCCCCAGTCGCTGCCGACCGAGCGCCTCGGCGACCTCGACGTGGCGGGCGGCGCCGTCGGGGCACGAGCCGCGCACGTCGCGGGCGACGCGTACGCCACGGTCGTCGTCGCCGACCGCTGGGGCAGCCTCACCGCCGTCGTCAGCTCGATGGGCCGCGTCGGCGGGAGCGGCGCTGTGGACCGGACGACCGGCGTCGCGCGGGGCGCGGACCTGCCGGCGCTCTGCGGGGACGCCCTGCCCACCGTGCTGCTCGCGCCCGGCGCGGGCGGCCAGCTGGACCCGCTGCTCGCGGTCGCCCCGGGAAGCGCGCGGAGGCCGGCGACAGCCGACAGCCGGGCGGCGGTGCGCGACGTGCTGCAGGCGCGGACGAGCGACGGCAGCGGTCTCCGCGACGCCGTACGCGCCCAGGCCGCGCCGCTCGTCGCCGTCGAGTACGTCCGCGACGGGCGGGTCGAGGCCGTCGGTGACCCCCGCGGCGGGGGCAGTGCCGCGGTCGTGCACGCGGAGTGAGGACGACCGGGTGACCGGTCCGGGCACACTGGAGCCATGAGCGGCTTGCTGCAGCTGACCAAGGGCCACGGCACGGAGAACGACTTCCTCCTGGTCGCCGACCCCGACGGGCTGCTCGACATCGGCCCCGACCTCGTCGCCGCGCTCTGCGACCGCCGGGCGGGGATCGGCGCGGACGGGCTCATCAGGGCGGTGCGCAGCGGCGCGCTGCCCGAGGGGGCGGCGTACGACGAGGCGACGTGGTTCATGGACTACCGCAACGCCGACGGCAGCATCGCGGAGATGTGCGGCAACGGGGTGCGGGTCTTCGCCCGGTTCCTCGCCGCGCAGGGGCTCGTCGAGCCCGACCTGCCGCTGTCGGTGGCGACGCGCGGCGGCCTGAAGGCCGTGCGCTTCGAGGACGACGGCGCCATCACGGTCGGCATGGGCGTGCCGGGACCGGGGCCGGAGCGCGTCACGGTGACGACCGGGGCCGGGCAGTGGACGGCGAGCGGCGTGCACCTGCCGAACCCGCACGCGGTCGCGCTCGTCGACGACCCGGACGCGGTCGGCACGCTCGTGGACGTGCCGCTCGTGGAGCCGGCCACGGCGTACCCCGAGGGCGTCAACGTCGAGTTCGTGCAGGTCGTCGCGCCGGGCCTGCTGCGCATGCGGGTCCACGAGCGCGGGGTGGGGGAGACCCGCTCCTGCGGCACGGGCATCTGCGCGGCGGCGGTCGTCGCGGCGCGCAGCCACCCCGGGACCAGCACGTGGCAGGTCGAGGTGCCGGGCGGGACCTGCTCGGTGGCGCTGCTGCCGGACGGCACCCTCGAGCTGACCGGGCCGGCCGTGCTCGTAGCCACGCTCGAGGTAGACCCCTCCGCGCTGACCCGCTGGCGGATTCCCGCGTGACGCGACGGGGTCGGCGTGCCACCCTCGTGGGAAGCATCGCCGACCCCGGAGCGTTGACCCCGACGTATGACGAACCCCATGACGGCCGCCACGGCCGAGACGTACGCCCTCGACGACGAGCTCGAGGACACCACCGACATCCACCTCGACGACACCGGGCTCGACGACACCGGGCTGGATGACGACCCCGAGACCGGCGAGCTCGACCGCTCCGACCGCCAGGCCCTGCGCCGCGTCGTCGGGCTGTCGACCGAGCTCCAGGACGTCACCGAGGTCGAGTACCGCCAGCTGCGCCTCGAGCGCGTGGTCCTCGTCGGCGTGTGGACCGAGGGCACCGCGGAGGACGCGGAGACGAGCATGGCCGAGCTGGCCGCGCTCGCCGAGACCGCCGGCTCCGAGGTCCTCGACGCGCTGATCCAGCGCCGCGACAAGCCCGACGCCGGCACCTTCATCGGCTCGGGCAAGGCCAAGGAGCTCCGCGAGGTCGTCATCGCGACCGGCGCCGACACCGTCATCTGCGACGGCGAGCTGACCCCTGGCCAGCTCATCGCGCTGGAGAAGGCGGTCAAGGTCAAGGTCATCGACCGCACCGCGCTGATCCTCGACATCTTCGCCCAGCACGCGAAGTCCCGTGAGGGCAAGGCGCAGGTCGCGCTCGCGCAGATGCAGTACATGCTGCCGCGCCTGCGCGGCTGGGGTGAGTCGATGTCCCGGCAAGCCGGTGGTCGCGTGGCCGGCGGTGGGGGCATCGGCACCCGCGGCCCCGGTGAGACGAAGATCGAGACCGACCGCCGCCGCATCCGCCACAGCATGGCGAAGCTGCGCCGCGAGATCCGCGAGATGGGTACGGCGCGCGAGACCCAGCGGGCGTCCCGTCGTCGTGGCGGCGTCCCGTCGGTCGCGATCGCGGGCTACACCAACGCGGGCAAGTCCTCGCTGCTCAACCGGCTGACCGGTGCCGGCGTGCTCGTCGAGGACGCGCTGTTCGCGACCCTCGACCCGACCGTGCGCCGGGCGGAGACGCCGGAGGGGCGGGCGTACACCATCACCGACACCGTCGGGTTCGTGCGCCACCTTCCGCACCAGCTGGTCGAGGCGTTCCGCTCGACGCTGGAGGAGGTCCGCGACTCCGACCTCATCCTCCATGTCGTCGACGGCTCGCACTCCTCCCCGGAGCTGCAGCTGGCCGCGGTCCGCGAGGTGCTCGGCGAGATCGACGCGCGGCACGTCCGCGAGCTCGTCGTGGTCAACAAGGCCGACGCGGCCGACCCGGCGGTGCTCGACCGGCTGCGGCGCAACGAGCGCGACGTCGTCATCGTCTCCGCGAAGACCGGCGAGGGCATCGCCGAGCTCAAGCGCGCGGTGGAGGAGGCGCTGCCGCGGCCCGAGGTGACGGTGGACGTCGTGCTGCCGTACGCCGCGGGCGCCCTGGTCGCGCGGGTCCACGAGCGCGGCGAGGTGCTGCGCGAGGAGCACCTCGGTGAGGGCACGCGCCTGGTCGCCCGCGTGAGCGAGGCGCTGGCAGGCGAGCTGGCGGCGTACGCGCCCAGCGCGGTGTAGCCAGCAGGAGCAGGTCGGAGGGGCGGGGTGCCGAGCACCCCGCCCCTCTCGCCGTCCCCGGGGGCGGGCACGGCAGCGAGGAACGTGCAGGTCGAACCCCCCTTTCCGGAACTCTTCGGGCGGGCGTAGCGTTCGGCTCGCCGGGCGCACAGCACCCGGACAGCCGGTGCTCAGGTCCAGGAGGACTGCATGCGTGTCCGTCGTCTCCTCCCGCTCAGCGCGGCGCTGGCCCTCCCGGGCCTCGCCCTCGCGCCGAGCCTGCTGCCGGGCGGCGCGTCCGCCGGCACCGGGCCCGCGCCGCTGCACGGTGCCCAGCTCGCCGCCCTCGGGTCGCCGGCGCGCAGCGTCCCCGGCCCGGACGGGCCCAACCTGTTCTCGGCGACGCTGCCCAACGGCCGTCGCATCACCCCGGCCGGCCGCAGCATCCAGGTCGGGCAGAACCCGCTCAACTCCGTGCTGACGCCGGACGGGCACTTCCTCGTCACGAGCAACTCCGACGAGCGGAACACCCCGCCGAAGGTCGGCACCATCATCGACCCGGCGGACCGCAAGCGCGGGTCGGGCGCGGCCCTGTCGTCGTACGCGCTGAGCATCGTCGACACGACGACGATGACGGTCGTCGCGTCGGTGACGCCGCCGAAGACGAACTACCCGCACCCCGGGTCCACCTCCAACGGGCGCGTCGACTCCGACGCCAGCAACGGGCTCTTCCTCGGGGTGGCCGTGCAGGCCAACCCCGACGGCACGCCCGGCTACCGCGTCTTCGCGAGCGGCGGCGTCGCCGACGTCGTCTACGTCTACTCGGTGGGCGCGGACGGGACGATCGCCGCCGCGCCGCAGCAGATCCCGCTGCCGGTGCCGACGGACACGACGCAGGCGACGTACGGCATGGCGGCTCCCGGCTGGCTGACGCTGTCGGCCGACAAGCAGACGCTCTACGTCGTCAACAACAACGGCAACAGCGTCACCCCGGTCGACCTGCGGACGTTCACGCCCGGCACGCCGGTGCCCGTCGGCTACTTCCCGTACGCCGCGCTGCAGGTCAAGGACAAGCTGTTCGTCAGCAACTGGGGCGTGACCACGCGCACCTTCGCCGACGGCCAGGGCACGGTCGACCCGAAGACCGGCGTCGCGACGCACGCGTTCACCACCAAGATCGGCGGCGGGACGACCAACCGCTTCGCCAACCCGGACACCGACCCGGCGAAGTCCTCCAGCCTGTCGGTGCTCGACCTCGCCAGCGGCCTGACGGCGAAGACCTCGGTGAGCCTCGCCCGCCCGATCGACGGGATCAACGTCGTCGGCGGCACGCACCCCTCCGCCCTGGCGTACGCCGCCAAGCGCGGCAAGCAGGCGGTCTACGTCGCCGACGCCAACGAGGACGCGATCGCGGTCGTCGACCCGACGAGCGAGAAGCTGCTGCGCCGCGTGCTGCTCCCGGTGCCGACGCTGCCGGGTGCCGTGCAGGGCGGGGAGGGCACCGGCCCGACCACCTTCGGCCTCACCCCGAACGCCCTCGCGGTCAGCCCGGACCAGAAGACGCTCTACGCCGCCGAGGCCGGGCTCAACAGCATCGCGGTCTACGACCTCAAGGACCCGACGGCGCCGTCCTTCCGCGGCCGGATCCCCACGGGCTGGTACCCGGTCGGGGTGACCGTCTCGCCGGACGGCTCCCAGCTCTACGTCACCAACGCCAAGGGTGCGGGCGCGCCGTACCACTACCAGGGCACCTACGTCTCGCCCGGCGTCTACACGAACCCCGACGTCAACTGGTTCTACGGCTCGGTGCAGAAGGTCGACCTCTCGCGCATCAACCTGCCGCGCTCGACCGCGCAGGTCGTGAAGAACACCGTCGTGAAGAAGGCCGCGGACACCGCGAAGCTCGGCGTGCTGCAGAAGAACCTCAAGCACGTGGTGTTCATCCTGCGGGAGAACAAGTCCTACGACACCTACTTCGGTGACGACGCGGTCCTCAACGGCCGCGGCGCCCGCGGCAACCCCGACTACGCGCAGTACGGCCCCTACGTCCGCAACGCCAAGTCGCTCGCCGAGACCTTCAACGTCGGCGACAACAACTACGCCGACTCGGAGGAGTCGAACGCCGGTCACTCGTTCGCGCTGGCGGGCACGTCGACGGACTACCAGCAGAAGACCCTGCTGTCGCGCTTCCAGCGGCCCCTCGTCAACATCAAGAACGAGGACCCCGAGGACTACCCGCTGCAGGGCTACATCTACAACGCCATGGCGCGCAACGGGAAGTCCTACCGCGACTACGGCGACAACATCCGCATCAGCGGCTACGACGACGGGTCGAGCAACGACTTCTGCAGCGACGACCCGAAGCCCGGCTGCAGCAACGCGACCTACAACACGATCGCCGACACGACGTCGCCGACGGCGGGACTGGGTGGCACGTACAGCGAGACGCTGCCGGCGCTGAAGGTCCTCGGCGGCCACCTCGACGAGAACTACCCGGGCTGGAACCTCCGGATCTCGGACCAGCGGCGCGCCAAGGAGTTCATCTCCGACTACGGCTCGCTCGTCAGCAAGGGCACGGCGCCGCAGTTCGCGTCCGTGTGGCTGCCGGGTGACCACACTGGCGGGTGCGCGACCCCGACGACGAAGTGCACTCCCAACCAGGAGGTCGCCGACAACGACGTCGCCCTGGGCCAGATCATCGACTACCTCACGCACTCGCCGATCTGGAAGGACACCGCGATCTTCCTCACGCAGGACGACGCGCAGAGCTCGCCGGACCACATCAACGCGCACCGCACCTACACGACGGTCATCTCGCCGTACGCCGTGCGCGGCCAGGTGGTCCACGACTTCGGCTCCACGGTCTCGGTGCCGAAGACGATCGAGGAGATCCTCGACCTGCCGGCGATGAGCTACGGCGACCTGCTCGCCAACGACCTGCTCGGCTACTTCACCACCAAGCCCGACCTGACGCCGTGGAGCCCGGTCGCGACCCAGGCTGCGGCGCACGTCCCGGCTGAGGTGGCGAAGGTCTGGTCGCTGGCGTCGAAGCTGCCGACCGGGACCTACGACACGGGGACGGGCCAGCTGCAGAAGCTGACCTCGGTCTACTTCCAGTCGCTGGCGCTGTCGAAGCACAAGGCGGCGCTGTCGGCTCCCGCGTACGCGAAGCAGCAGGCGGCGCTCTACGCGAAGGCGGAGCGGATCGTCTCGTAGCACCGCAGCGACGCACGACGCCCCCGGGGAGATCCCCGGGGGCGTTCGTGCGTCTGGACGCTCAGGTGCCGAAGCAGCCGTCGATGCCGTAGACCGGGTTGACGAACCGCGAGCCGTCCGGCGCCGAGAGCTCGGGCGCGCCGACGACGGCCTGCTGGCCGGTCGCCGTCCAGCAGCCGCCGGCCTTCGCACTGACGTCGTAGTCGGCCTCGAGCGGAGAGCCGTCGGCGGCGAACCAGCGCAGCGTGCACGTCCACTCACCGGCACCGGAGCGCGACGCCGACCCGGGCTTGGCGCAGGAAGCCCGTGCTGACACGGCTTCTTCGGACAGCCCGGCCGTGCCGAGCCGCGCCTGCTGGCGCACGTAGAGCCGGTCGAAGCTCGTCTGCAGCGACGTCTGGAGGCGGTCGACCGTGACGTCGTCGGGCCCGCAGGCAGCGATCAGCAGCGCGAGCGGCAGCAGTGGGAGCGCGCGGCGCATCAGCCCACCTCGTCGCGGTCGTGGAACCGCCACCAGGCGACCGACACCAGCACGACGACGTACGCCGCGCTGACGGCGAGCGACTCGACCAAGGGGCGCAGGAACACCGGTGCCGCAGCCAGTCCGTGCCAGGCGCCGAAGTCCAGCGTCAGCAGCAGGTGGCCGAGCAGGTCGGAGCGGCCGAGGAAGGCGTAGAGCTGCATGAGCAGCCCGAGGACGACCGGCGCGACGACCCCGACGACGGAGCTGCGCGAGACCACGCTGAGCGCGACCCCGAGCGAGGTGAAGCCGAGCGCGGGCGGCAGGCAGGTGAGCCACGCGCCGAGGTCGAGCCCGAGGGCGGAGCCCGGCGACAGCACGTTGCCCGACAGCCCGACCAGCGGGTGCGACCCGACGAGCAGCACCCCTGCGAGCGTCGAGGAGACGGCGAGCAGTGCGACGAGGAAGACCGTCCAGCACGCGGCGGCGAGCACCTTGCCGGTGAACACCTCACCCCGGCTGCGGCTGCGGGTCAGCAGGGTCTTCCACGTCCCGTGGGCGTCCTCGACGCTGAAGATGTCACCGGCGACGACGCAGGTGAGCGCGGGGAACGCCCACTGCGCGACGAACCCCAGCACCAGCAGGGGGAGTGCGTAGCCCGACTCCTTCACCCACCGCCCGAACAGCGTGTCGACGGGCAGCTGCGACTGCGACTCGAGCAGCACCACGAAGGCGAAGGGGCCGACGAGGCAGAGCAGGGCGGCGATGCGGACGCGCCACAGTGACGCGAGGGTGCGGAGCTCCCAGCGGAGGACCGTCGTCACGCCACATCCGTCAGCGCGAAGAACAGCGCCTCGAGCGGAGCGGTCTGCAGCTGCAGGGTGCGGATGGGGACGCCGGAGCGGCCCAGCACCACGGCGTACGCGTCCATGTCGGCCTGCGTCGCGCTGACGACGAGCCCGGCGGGCGTCCGCTCGACGGTGACGCCGGCGGGAGCGAGGGTCGCGGCGGTGGCGTCGTCCGCCGTGCACAGGAGGTACGCCGCGACCGGCGCCTCGGTGCGCAGCCCCGCCATCGACCCGGTACGCGCCACCCGCCCCCGCGCGAGGATCGTCACGCTGTCGCAGAGCTCGTCGACCTCGGCCATGTCGTGGCTGGAGAGCAGCACGGTGGTGCCCTCGTCCGCGAGCTCGCGCACGAGCATGCGCACGTCCCGCGCCCCCGACGGGTCGAGCCCGTTGGCCGGCTCGTCGAGCAGCAGCAGGCGCGGCCGCCGGACGAGGCAGGCGGCGATGCCCAGACGCTGCCGCATGCCGAGGGAGTAGTGCCGCACGGCACGAGTCTGCCTGCTGTCGAGCCCGACGCGCGCCAGGGCGTCCTCGACGTCACCCGCGGCGCCGAGCCCGTCGAGGTCGGCGAGCATGCGCAGGTTGGTGCGCGCCGACAGCGACGGCTTGAAGCGCGGCGACTCGATGAGCGACGCGACGCCCTCGCGCGCCGCCGGGCCGAGCGCGGGATCGTGACCGAGCACGCGCACGGTCCCGGCGCTCGGCGACACCAGGCCGACGAGGATGCGGAGCAGCGTGGTCTTCCCGGCGCCGTTGGGGCCGAGCAGGCCGTGGACGGAGCCTTCGGGCACCTCGAGGTCGACGCCGTCGAGGGCGGTGACGTCGCCGAACGCCTTGACCAGGCCGCGGACCTCGATGGCGGGCTGTGCCGTGTCGATCACGCTCCGGACGCTAGTACGCGAACGGCGACGTCAGGTGAACGACGCGGGAAGACTCAGCCGACGCCGGGCTCGGGCGCGTACTCGCCGAGGAAGTCCTGGCCGATGAGCTGCTCGTCGACGGCCTTCTGCCCGGAGTAGCAGACCCACACCGTGCCCTTGGCGTCCTGGCTGCGGCAGCCGCCGGCGATCCGCTCGTCCTTGCCGGTGAACGGCTCGATCGTGCCGGTCCAGTCGCTGACCGCGGTGCTGCGCAGCCCGCCCTCGACCGTGCAGCGGAACGTGCTGTCGCCGGTCGACGTGCACACCGGCTGGACGCCGGCGAACCACACGTTGGCCGCGGGCAGGCCGGTGGCCACGTCGCCGGACCCCAGCAGCGCGTACGCCGCGGCGCTCCCCGCTCCGGCGACGACCACGGCGGTGGCGACGCCGGCGACGAGGGTGCCGCGGGAGCGCAGTCGGCGGGAACGACGGGTGACGACACCGCGGGTGGTGAGGCTGCGGGACACGGCGGTCTGCAGCTCGTCGCCGAGCAGGACGAGGTCGGGGTTCACGGGGTGCTCCGATCGGTGGAGGAGAGGGAGACGCGCAGGGCGGCGAGCCCGCGCGAGACGCGGATGCGGGCCGCGCCGGGGGAGATGGCCAGGTCGTCGGCGACCCGGTCGTAGGGCAGGTCGTCGAGCACGCGCAGCTGCACGGCGCGGCGCTGGCCCTCGGGCAGCTCGGCGAGCGCGGCGTGGAGGTCCTCCTCGAGGCCCTCGACCCACGCGTCGGCGGGCGGGACGGTGGCCCGGTCGACGGTGAGGTGGAGGCGGCGCGCGGCGTCGGAGGCGAGGCGCTGCTCGCGTACGGACCGGAGCAGCAGGTGGCGGGCGATGCCGAACAGCCACGGCCCGCACGAGCCGGCGTGCTGGTCGTCGAAGCGGTGCCGGGAGAGCCACGCCTGGGCGAAGGTCTCGGCGGTGAGGTCGAGGGCGGCGTCCCGGTCGCGCGTACGCCGCTCGAGGAAGGCCGCGACGCGCTCGGCGTGCCGGTCGTAGAGCTCGCGGTACGCCGTGGGGTCGGAGCCGGAGCGGCGGAGCAGCTCGGCGTCGGTGGGGGTCACGTCTGCACATGCCTCCGGCGGCCGCTGTTGTTTCAGTGGATGTTCCAGCCCAGTGCTACGCCACCGTGAGGAAGCCGTCCACCCGCACGAGGGTGTTGCGCCCGACCTTGCCGACGCCGACCTTGACGACGTGCTTGCCGGCGGGGACGGCGGCGGCCCAGAGCACCTCCGTGCCGGTGCCGCGCGAGGGGTCGACGCGGGCGACCTTGCGGCCGTCGAGGTAGACGTCGAACGGCGCGTTGCCCGGGCCGCGCGGGCCGGCGACGCCGACCGAGGTCCCGTTGAAGGTGTACGCGAGGGCGCTCCCGCGGGCCGCGGACGCGAGCATCCGGCCGCCGAGCGCGGTCCGCCGGCTGACGGGCAGCCAGATCCCGGTCCACACGCTGGTGCTCTCCGCGGTCAGCGTGACGACCGGGTGCGCGGAGGAGTTCGCGCTGCGCCCGCTGCAGTCGGTGACGGTCTGCGCGACGCTGCGCCTGCCCGGAGCGACAGCAGCGGGCACCGAGGTCGGCACGCTGGCAGCCGTGAGCAGGTCGCGGCCGTCGGCGCGGGCCGTGTAGGAGCAGAGGGCGGAGGACCCGGCGGCGACGCTGCCGCTGACGGACAGCGGGATCGCCAGCGGGCTGACCGGACCCAGGCGCAGGGTGACGGCGGCGCCGGTGAAGGTCGGCGGGACGGGCGCGGGGGTCGGCGTCGGAACGGGGACGGGTGCGGCCGCCACGGGCGCGGGCACGGGCACGACGACCGGCGCCGGGACCGGGGGCGGCGGCGGGGTCACCCGGGTCGAGCTCGCGGTCGCCACGGCCGAGGTGTTGCCCGCCGCGTCGACGGCCGCGAGTGCCACCGTGTGCGCGCCCACGGGCAGGTCGAGCATCGTCCCCGTGACGCTGCCGGCGAGCGACTGGGCGGCGCCGCCGTCGACCCGCAGCAGGTAGTGGTCGAGCCCGGAGCCGGCGTCGGTCGCGGCGGGCCAGGAGAGCTGCAGGGGGCCGATGGTCTGCGGGGGCACGGCGAGCAGGGGCACGCTCGGCGGCGTGCTGTCCGCCGTCAGCGGCAGCGTGGCGACGGTGGCGAGGCCGCCGGCGTTCCAGGCGCGGACGGCGAGCGTGACGCTGCTGCCGTCGCGGGCCGCGCCCGGGGTGACGGTCGCGCTGGTCGTGCCGGGCGGCAGGGTGGCGAGCACGGTGCTGTCGGCGAGGACCTCGTAGCGCACGAGGCCGGTCGCGTCGCTCGGCGCCGTCCACGACAGCGACACCGGCTGCGTCGGGTTGGCCCAGCCGGTCGTCCGGTCCGTACGGACCGGAGCCGCCGCCCACGCGGGAGCCGCGCTCGTGGAGGTGACCTGCACGGTCGCGCCCGTCGCGTCGGCGGAGGTGACGTTCACGGTGAGGCTGGTGCCGGGGACGGCCCAGCTTCCGCCGGCGCCGAGCGCGGGCGTACCAGCGGCTCCGGTCGGGCCCGTCGGCGTGAGGTCGAGCAGCCGCGTCTCGTCGCCGTCGACGACGCGGGCGACGAGGCCGGTCCACCCCGGGTAGCCCGCGGGCGCGGCGGTCTGCTCACTGCGTACGGAGGTGGGGGTCTCGGCGTCGAGGTAGACCGAGGCGTTCGCGCCGTCGAGCGGGATCGTGAGGCGCAGGGCGCGCAGGCCCGTACCCGTGTCGACGCCGGCGAGCGTCCACGTGCCCGGGCCGGTCACGTCGGTCACGGCGGCGGAGGGCAGAGCGCCCAGCAGCTGCGCCTGCGGCGGGGCGAGCGTGCCGAAGCCGTAGCCCATGATCTGCGAGTAGTCCTGGTAGGGCTGCTCGGTGCAGCTCGCCGCGGCGGCGAGGGGCAGCGTCCCGCAGGAGTAGGCGTTGGCGTGCCCGAGCCCGAGGTTGTGGCCGAGCTCGTGGCCGAGGACCTTCGCGGCGTACGTCTCCGACCCGGTCGTCGCCGACGGGCTTCCGGTGAGGCTGTCGGCGAGCCAGAGCACGTTGCCGCCGACCTCGCCGAGCCCGAGCCAGCCGTCGACGCAGGTGGAGTCGAGGCCGCCGGGCATCGTCGGGAAGACCACGACGACGTGCGCGGAGGTGGTGCTCGGGTTCACGCGGGCGAGGGAGAGCGCCTGGCTGGTCGGGTCGGTCGAGCAGTCGCCGGGGTCGGTCACGGTGACCGTCCGCTTGACGGTGACGCTGCCCTCGGTGACGAGGCCGCCGGTCTCGCTCGACCAGAAGCCCCACGCCTTGTCGACGACCGTGCGCCAGCTCGTCGCGGAGCGCGGGTTGGTCCCGCTGCCCCACTTGACCGGCACGATGATCGTGCTGTGCACGCCGGGCACGGTCATCGCGGAGGTGTACGCGTCGGTGACCGTCGCGCTCGACCCGCCGGTCGCGAGGGCCTGGAGCGCCTCGGTGCTGCTGCGCGCGCCGGCGACGGAGACCGCGACGTGGGTGCCGCCGGGGACGTCGCCGAGCCCGGCGCTCGCGAGGTCGACGGTGCTGGCGCCGACGCGCAGGACGTGGCGGTGCTCGGGGCCGGTGGCGCCGGGGGCGTAGTCGACGTCGACGTCGGTGACCCGGCCCTGCACGGTCGTCGCGGGCGCGGCGTCGGCGGGAGCGGCGGTGACCAGGCCAGTCACAGCCGCGACGAGCGCGAGCAGGGCGGTGCGTCTCACGCGGGGCTCATCGGCTGGTTGCGGCTGCACATGCAGCCCGCTCACCCGCACGGCCCAGCCTGTGGATGGCGCGGGATCCGAGCCCTGCACCGCTTAGGCTCGTACGTCGTGGCAGAGCGGGCGACGACGCGACCCGCCGCAGGGGTCCGGGAGGCCCTCGCGGCGGCGGTCGGCGCGCTCGGCGGAGCGGAGCGGCCGGGCCAGGTCGAGATGGCCGAGGCGGTCGCGGCGTCGATGGCGTCGGGGGAGCACCTGCTCGTCCAGGCGGGCACGGGCACCGGCAAGTCGCTGGCCTACCTCGTGCCGTCGCTGCTGCACGCGGCGGAGGGCAAGGGGCCGGTCGTCGTGGCGACGGCGACACTGGCGCTGCAGGCGCAGATCGTCGACCGCGACCTGCCGCGGCTGGTCGAGGCGGTCGAGCCGCTGCTGGGCCGCAAGCCGACGTTCGCGATCCTCAAGGGCCGCTCGAACTACGCGTGCAAGGCGAAGATCGCGGGGGTCGTGCCGGACGACGACCCCTCGGCACTGTTCTCTACGCCGTCGACGCCGCTCGGCCGCGAGGTCACGCGGGCGCGGCAGTGGGCGGCGGACTCGGACACGGGCGACCGCGACGAGTTGCTGCCGGGCGTCGGGCACCGCGCGTGGCGGCAGGTCTCGGTGTCGGCGCGCGAGTGCGTGGGGGCGCAGAAGTGCGCGTACGGCCTGGAGTGCTTCGCCGAGCTGGCCCGGGCGCGGGCGGCGGAGGCTGACGTCGTCGTGACGAACCACGCGCTGCTGGCGATCGACGCGCTGGAGAGCTTCTCGGTGCTCCCCGAGCACGACGTCTGCGTCATCGACGAGGCGCACGAGCTGGTCGACCGCGTCACTGGCGTCGCGACCGACGAGCTGACGGTCTCGATGGTCGAGCGCGCGGCGCAGCGGGCCGCGCGGGTCGTCGACGACGGGGTGGACGGGCTCTCGGAGGCGGCTGCTGATCTGTCCGACGCGCTGGCGGCTGCGGCTCCCGGGCGTTTGGCTTCCCTGCCTGCTCAGCTCGGCGACGCGCTGGTCCTGGTCCGCGACTCCGCGCGGGCGTGCCAGTCCGGGCTGCAGCGCGACAAGGACGGCGACGAGGTGTCGCGCCGGGCGGCGCGGGCGCTGGTGGACGCGGTGTTCGAGACGGCGTCGCGGATGCTGGCCTGGTCGCAGTACGACGTCTGCTGGATCTCCGCCAACGGCCCGGCCCGCTCGCTGCACATCGCGCCGCTGACCGTTGCGGGGCTGCTGAGGGAGCGGCTGTTCGCGGAGAAGACGGTGGTCGCGACGTCCGCGACACTCGAGCTGGGCGGGTCGTTCGACCTCGTCGCGGGGCATCTGGGTCTCGGTGGCTCGGACGGTCCGGCATGGACATCCCTTGATGTCGGTACGCCATTCGACCCCGCCCGCCAGGGCATCCTCTACATCGCGTCGCACCTGCCTCAGCCCGGGCGGGAGGGCGTTTCCGCTGCTGCGCTGGAAGAGTTGGTGTCGCTCGTGCGCGCGGCCGGCGGCCGCACGCTGGGGCTGTTCTCCTCGATGCGGGCGGCGGAGCAGGCGGCGGAGTACGTCCGCGGCGAGCTGGACCTGCCGATCCTGCTGCAGGGCGAGGAGGGGACGCCGGAACTCGTGCGGCAGTTCGCCTCCGATGCGGCGACGTGCCTGTTCGGGACGATGTCGCTGTGGCAGGGCGTCGACGTGCCCGGTTCGGCGCTGCAGCTCGTCGTCATCGACCGCATCCCGTTCCCGCGGCCGGACGACCCTTTGGCCGCCGCGCGACGAGATGCTGCTGGTGCGTCGGGGTTCGTCGCGATCTACGCATCGGCTGCTGCGCTTCGGCTCGCGCAGGGGGCGGGCCGGCTGCTGCGTCAGGTCGACGACCGCGGGGTGGTGGCGGTGCTCGACCCGCGGCTGGCCTCTGCCGGCTATGCGGGGTTCCTGCAGAAGTCACTGCCGCCGTTCTGGAAGACGCGGTCGCGGGAGGCAGTTCTCGCAGCGCTGCAGCGGATCGACGAGTCGGCGCCGCCGGTCCGGCCCGTACGCGGTCGGCCGTGAGCTTCGTCGCGCCGATGCTGGCTGTCGCTGGTTCTTTGCCTGCGGCTTATGAGGACTCCGCCTTCGGCTACGAGATGAAGTGGGACGGCGTACGCGCCATCGTCGTGACGTCTGCGTCTGGCGTCGAGCTGTGGTCGCGCAACGGCAACGAGGTGTCGGGCGCCTATCCGGAGCTCCGCGGGCTGGCGGGGCGTTCGCTCGTGCTGGACGGGGAGATCGTGGCGTTCGACGCTGCGGGCGCGATCTCGTTCGCTGCCCTCCAGCAACGGATGCACGTACGCGGGGCGTCTGCCGTCCGGCAGCTGATGGCCTCGGTCCCGGTGTCACTGCTGCTGTTCGACGCGCTGTCGATCGGCGGCCGGTCGCTGCTGGACCTCCCGTACTCCTCGCGGCGGGCCGAGCTCGAGTCGCTCGGGTTGTCGGGGCCGTCGTGGGACGTGCCGCCGGCGTTCTCGGGTGGAGGCGGGGCTGCGGCGCTGGAGCTGTCGCGGGCTCAGCGGCTGGAGGGCGTGCTGGCGAAGCGCCTGACGTCGGTCTACGAGCCGGGGCGGCGGTCCGCGGACTGGCTGAAGATCAAGCACTTCGCGACCCAGGAGGTCGTCATCGGCGGGTGGAAGCCGGGGGAGGGGCGGCGATCGGGCGCGATCGGCTCGCTGCTCTGCGGGCTGCCGGTGGCCGGCGGTGGGCTGCGGTACGTCGGTAACGTCGGCACGGGGTTCTCGTCGGCGGCTCTTGATTCCGCTTTGGCTTTGCTGCGGCCTCTCGAGGTCGCGGCGTCGCCGTTCGTGGACGAGGTGCCGTCGCTGCAGCGGCGCGGCGCGCACTGGGTGCGGCCCGAGCTCGTCGGCGAGGTCGCGTACGGCAACTGGACCCCGGATGGCCGGCTGCGGCACCCGTCCTGGCGCGGCTGGCGGCCGGACAAGAGTCCGGGCGACGTCGTCAAGGAGTGACGGCGCGTGGCCGGGTTCGGTCGTCCGGGTCATCGGGTTGTGGATAGTCCCGTTTGATCTTGCTGGTCTGGCTATGTTCTCGCTCCATGCGTGGAGTACGGAGTGCTGCGGCAGGACTCGCGGCTGTCGTCGTCGGGTCGCTGGCGGCGTGCTCGGGCGGGGGTGCGCCGGCCGCGGCTCCTGTTCCTGTCGGCTCGGTGACGGCGGTGGCGAGCGCGGCTGCGTCGGTGTCGGCTTCTGCGTCGGCGAGTGCGTCACCTTCCGCGTCCCCATCGGAGCATGCGGTACGGACGGCCATCGGCGCGAACACGCCTGAGTCGGCGGAGGCGTTCGCGCGGCAGTACATGGCTGAGCTCGAACACGCCTACTCCTCGGGTGACGTGACTCTGCTGCGCGGCCTCAGCGACTCGAAGTGCACTGTCTGCGCGAGATACATCGATTCCGTGAAGAAGCGCTACGGCGCGGGTGGCCGATATGTACAGACAGACTGGGATGTCAGTCGGGTCACCGCGCTCGGGATTGACGGCAATACGGGCCGCTACGTGCGCGTGTGGTTCGCCGGCCGTACAGCCTTGATTGGCGAGGACAAGAGCGGCCTTCGCAAGACGATCGAGGACCCGGGACCTGGACACCTAACGTACCTGTTTCGACTGCACGGCCACAGTTGGAAGCTTCAGGAACAGTCGGGGCGATGGGTCGCTGGCGCGTGAGTCGCCGGCGCTGGTCAGCAGTATTGGTGCTTGGCGCCCTTGTGGCCTCACTTCCGGCGGCCACTGAGGCACTTGCTGACGTGTCGGAGTGCGGCAGTGTCTGCGGCCCGGGCGGTGGCGCTGACGTCAAGGGCGGCACGGGCACCCCGGGCGACACGCCTGACCCGTCCCTCCCTGGCCACCACGCCCCCGGCCCCGTCTCCGACTGGACGGAGCACGCCTGGGTCGTCGCCTGCCCCGAGAACACCCCGGGCAACAACATCAACGTCGACTGCCCTGGCGCCCACGCGGACTGCCCGCCGCCCGACCTGCGCATGTGGCGCTGGGAGCGGCCGCACTCGGTCACCGACGGCGTGGGCGGGTGGACGCGTACCGACGCCGTCGACTGCCGCAGCCTCACCGAGCCGGACCCGCCGCCCCGGGCGACGCCCGCCGAGATCGCGGAGGCGGTGAAGCACCTGCCGTTCCCGCGGGCCGTGGTCCACGTGCAGCCGGACGACCGCACCGTGATGGGGCTGGAGACCATCTTCTGGACCCGCGTCGAGTCGCAGTCGTGGAGCGACGTCGTCGTCGCGGGTGAGGCGATCGACGTGCGGGCGTCCGCGAGCACGTACACCTGGGACTTCGGGGACGGTGCGGTCAGGACGAGCACGAGCCCGGGTGCGCCGTACCCCGACCAGGACGTCACCCACGCGTACCGCACCGCCGGCGAGACCGAGCACGTGCACGTGACGGTGCGCTGGCAGGCGGAGTACCGGCACGCGGGCGAGTCCACGTGGGAGCAGGTGCCCGACCGCATCGACGGCGAGGGACTCGTCGCCGATGTGCCCGTCGCCGCGGCGCACAGTCAGCTCATCGAAGACCCCGTGTAGCACTACCTACTGAACGGTCGGCAACAGGGGGTAGAGCGTAGGTGGACAATGCGCACGGAAGCACTACCCAAACGCTTGGTGCCCTGCTACCGTCGCCATTGGTCGCAAGGTTCGTGCGTGTCTGCTGTGAGGCTGCTCGCAAGGGAACATCACGCGGGCACGTTGGTCTCAGCAGAGGTGAGACCCCCGTGGCGACCAGAGCCAGGAAGGCCGAGGTTATGGCTCAGGGCACTGTCAAGTGGTTCCGTGACGACAAGGGTTACGGGTTCATCGAGCAGGAGGGTGGTCCCGACCTGTTCGTCCACTTCCGCGCTATCCAGGGCACGGGCTTCAAGACCCTCGCCGAGGGTCAGCGTGTGGAGTTCGACGTCGAGCAGGGCCAGAAGGGTCCGCAGGCGGTCAACGTCCACGTCCTGTAGGACGTCTTCGTCTCGCGCGCAGCCCCGCTGACCTCTTGGTCAGCGGGGCTTCGTGCACCATCGTGTGAACGCTCGCGCGCTCAGACCTTGCGCAGCACGGCCACAACCCGGCCGAGGACCGTCGCGTCGTCGCCGGGGATCGGCTCGTAGGCGCTGTTGTGCGGTAGCAGCCACACGTGCCCGTCCTTGCGCGTGTAGGTCTTGACGGTCGCCTCGCCCTCGATCATCGCCGCGACGATGTCGCCCTTGTCGGCGACCGGCTGCTGGCGCACGACGACCCAGTCGCCGTCGCAGATCGCGGCTTCGACCATCGAGTCGCCGCGGACCTCGAGCAGGAAGAGCTGCCCGTCGCCGACGAGCCGGCGGGGGAGCGGGAACACGTCCTCGATCGCCTGCTCGGCGAGGATCGGGCCGCCGGCCGCGATGCGGCCCACGAGCGGCACGTAGCTCGGCATCGGCCGGTCGTCGCCCTCGGCCGTCGGGTCGTACGCCGGGACCGCGGGGTCCGGCATGACGACCTCGATCGCCCGCGGGCGGTTCGGGTCGCGGCGCAGGAAGCCCTTCTTCTGCAGCGAGCTGAGCTGGTGGGCGACGCTGCTCGGGCTGGTGAGGCCCACGGCCTCGCCGATCTCGCGCACGCTCGGCGGGTAGCCGCGGCGCTCGACGCTGTGCTTGATCACGTCGAGGACCTTGCGCTGGCGCGGCGTCAGGCCGTCCGCGTCCGCCGGTCCGTCCGGGATCTCTCGCACGCCCACGGGTCCTCCTGCTTCCTCTGCCGACCACCCGCCCCGCGGGCGCGGGGCCGTCCCGGCACCTGCTGGGACGTGATCGACGCTACCGCCGTCGGCACCCCTGTTCAAACATCTGTTCGACTCGGCGTGTTGCTTGTCGGCGCCAGGTGGTAGAACGTACGTACGTTCGAATCGAACGTACGTACGGCTCCCAGGAGGTCGGACATGAGCACCATCACCGCCGAGCGGCACCTCGTCCTCGTCGCCCCGGTCGCGCGCGACCCGCGCGCCCGCCAGCGTCCCGCCGCGCCCGCCGGCCCCGCTGCGCGACCGACCCGGCTGACCCGCCGCGGCCGCCTCGTGGTCCTGCTCGTCGCGCTGGCCGTGCTCGTCGTCGGGCTCGCCGTGGGCGCCCAGGCCGTGGGAGCGAGCTCCTCCGGCGGCCCCGCCACGCAGTGGGTCGCGGTGCAGCCGGGCGACACCCTCTGGTCGATCGCCGAGCGCGCGGAGCCCGGCCGGGACACCCGTGACGCGGTCGCGACGCTGGTCCGGCTCAACGGCCTCCACGACTCCGCACTGGCGCCCGGTCAGCTGCTGGCGGTCCCCGCTTCGCGCTAACCGGCCCGGGAGTGGGATGGTGGGGTGTGGACCCTCTCGCTCGTCACCCCGTCCTGTGGCACGTCGCCTTCACGGAGTCGTGGCCCAGCATCCAGGAGCACGGCCTCCTCAGCGCCGCCGCGATCGTGAAGCGCTGGCAGGTGCCGGCCGACCAGGCTGACCAGCTGCTCGCCCAGCGCCGGCCCGAGATCGTGCGCCTGGAGCACCCCGTGCACGGGGTGGCCGTGCTCCGCGACCAGGCCCCGATCCAGGAGAGCCGGCTGCAGTCGGACCTGCGCGACGGGATGACGGTCGAGGACTGGTTCCGGCTGCTCAACAGCTTCGTCTTCCTCTACCCGACCGAGGAGGGCGCGCGTCAGCTGGCCGAGAAGTACTCGGAGCAGGCTGACGTCACCCTCCTGCGGCTCCGGACCTCGAGCCTGCTCAACGAGTACCGCTCGACCCTGCGCCTCACCTCCATCAACACCGGCGCCACGCGCTTCTCCGTCCCGCGCGGACGCGCAACGTTCTCCTCGGTCAACGGGTTCCGGAAGGACCGGGTCGCCGAGGTGGCGGTCCAGGAGCAGGTCTACGACCTCGACGCCCACCTGCTGAGCGTGGAGCACCTCCCGCAGCAGGTCGCGGCGGAGTAGCCGCCGACGGCCCTGGAGCCGTCCCCAGGAGCCCGGTTCCGCTGCTGCGGACCGGGCTCCTCGCTGTCCGGAGGGGCCGGTGGGCGTCTCTCACTGCGCGTGATCAGGGCCTCTACCTGCAGCGATGCGGAGGCTCTCCGCGACACGCCGCTGGGTGCCGCGCCCGCCTTGACAGCCGTAGGGACGACGGGCGTAGGGTCCCCTACATCTAGTACTTACAGCCGTGTAGTTCTCCACATCTGGTCCCCAGGATGTCCGCAGGTTGTCCCCAACCTGGTGCACAGGGACCGCGGAGGACCATCCGGAACCACCCTCGAGGAGGCGTCAGATGCACTGCCCGTTCTGCCGCCACCCCGACTCCCGCGTCATCGACAGTCGCACCCTCGACGACGGCACCGGCGTGCGCCGGCGTCGGCAGTGCCCGGAGTGCGGCCGCCGCTTCACGACCATGGAGAGCGCGAGCATCGCCGTGGTCAAGCGCTCCGGCGTCACCGAGCCGTTCAGCCGGCCCAAGGTGCTCGCCGGGGTCCGGAAGGCCTGCCAGGGCCGCCCGGTCACCGAGGACGACCTGGCCCTGCTCGCCCAGCGGGTCGAGGAGACCATCCGGGCCTCCGGCTGCGCCGAGATCGACGCGCACGAGGTCGGCCTGGCCGTCCTGGAGCCGCTGCGCGAGCTCGACGAGGTCGCGTACCTCAGGTTCGCCAGCGTCTACCGCGCGTTCGAGTCGCTCGAGGACTTCGAGGCAGCCATCGCGCTGCTCCGGGCGGAGCGCGAGGCCCTCGGCCTCGAGCCCGCCGCCACCTGATCCACCAGCTCCACCGCACAGCCGCAGGACCCGGCGCTCCGGCGCCCACAAGCAACCAGCCCCATCGGGAGTGCCAGCGCTCCCGTCGTTGTTGACACGTCCAGGAGGACCGTCGTGACCGAGACGTCGAGCGAGCGCAAGCCCGAGATCGTCAGCAGCAAGCCGACGATCAAGCGCCAGCGCCGTGGGGGAGCGGGTGTGGCGATGGAGCGCATCTACACGACTCCGGGCGTGCACCCGTACGACGAGGTGACCTGGGAGCGGCGCGACGTCGTCCAGACCAACTGGAAGACCGGCGAGACGATCTTCGAGCAGAAGGGCGTCGAGTTCCCTGACTCCTGGTCGATCAACGCCTCGACGATCGTCACGACGAAGTACTTCCGCGGCGCGCTCGGCACCGACGTGCGCGAGTGGAGCCTCAAGCAGCTGCTCGACCGCGTCGTGCTGACCTACACCAAGGCCGGCAAGGACTTCGGCTACTTCGCGACCGACGAGGACGCGGAGGTCTTCGAGCACGAGCTGACGTGGATGCTGCTGCACCAGGTCTTCTCGTTCAACAGCCCGGTGTGGTTCAACGTCGGCACGAGCTCGCCGCAGCAGGTCAGCGCCTGCTTCATCCTCTCCGTCGACGACTCGATGGACTCGATCCTCAACTGGTACCGCGAGGAGGGGCTGATCTTCAAGGGCGGCTCCGGCGCGGGCCTCAACCTCTCCCGCATCCGCTCGAGCAAGGAGCTGCTGTCCTCCGGCGGTACCGCGAGCGGGCCGGTCTCCTTCATGCGCGGTGCGGACGCCTCCGCGGGCACGATCAAGTCCGGTGGCGCGACCCGCCGCGCGGCGAAGATGGTCGTCCTCGACGTCGACCACCCCGACATCCGCGAGTTCGTGCAGACCAAGGCGCGCGAGGAGGACAAGATCCGCGCGCTGCGCGACGCCGGGTTCGACATGGACCTCGGCGGCGCGGACATCACCTCGGTGCAGTACCAGAACGCCAACAACTCGGTCCGGGTCACCGACGAGTTCATGCGCGCGGTCGAGGCCGGCACGGAGTTCGGGCTGCGCTCGCGCACCGACGGCAGCGTCATCGAGACGGTCGACGCGCGGCAGCTGTGGCGCGAGATCGCGCAGGCGGCGTGGGAGTGCGCCGACCCCGGCATCCAGTACGACGACACCATCAACGCCTGGCACACCAACCCCGAAACCGGCCGCATCACCGCGTCCAACCCGTGCTCGGAGTACATGTCGCTCGACAACTCGTCGTGCAACCTCGCCTCGCTCAACCTCATGAAGTTCCTGCGCGACGACGACACCTTCGACGCCGAGACCTTCAAGAAGGCCGTCGAGGTCGTCATCACGGCGATGGACATCTCCATCTGCTTCGCGGACTTCCCGACCGAGCCCATCGGCGACACGACCCGCAAGTACCGCCAGCTCGGCATCGGCTACGCCAACCTCGGCTCGCTGCTCATGGCGACCGGCCACGGCTACGACTCCCCCGGGGGCCAGGCGCTCGCCGCGACCATCACCTCGCTGATGACCGGCACCGCCTACAAGCGCTCGGCCGAGCTCGCCGGCGTCGTCGGCGCGTACGAGGGCTACGCCCGCAACGAGGCCGCCCACAAGCGCGTCATGCGCAAGCACGCGGCGGCCAACGACCTGATCCGTACGCTCGACGCGACGGACGGCGCGGTGCACGCGCTCGCGACGCAGGTGTGGCAGGAGTCGCTCGCGATCGGCGAGAAGAACGGCTGGCGCAACGCGCAGGCCTCGGTCCTCGCGCCCACCGGCACCATCGGCTTCATGATGGACTGCGACACCACCGGCATCGAGCCCGACTTCTCGCTGGTGAAGTTCAAGAAGCTCGTCGGCGGCGGCTCGATGCAGATCGTCAACCAGACGGTGCCGCGCGCGCTGCGCAAGATGGGCTACACGCAGGAGACCATCGAGGCGATCGTCGAGTACATCGCCGAGCACGGCCACGTCGTCGACGCCCCCGGCCTCAAGCGCGAGCACTACGAGGTCTTCGACTGCGCCATCGGCGAGCGCGCGATCGCGCCCATGGGCCACGTGCGCATGATGGCCGCGGTGCAGCCGTTCCTCTCCGGCGCGATCTCGAAGACGGTCAACATGCCGGAGACGGCGACCGTCGAGGAGATCGAGGACGTCTACTTCCAGGGCTGGAAGTACGGCCTGAAGGCTCTCGCCATCTACAGGGACAACTGCAAGGTCGGCCAGCCGCTCTCGGACGGCAAGGCGAAGAAGGACGCGGCTCCGGCCGCTGCCGAGGTCGCCGCGCCGGCTCCGGTCGTGGAGTATCGCCCGACCCGCAAGCGCCTGCCGAAGTCGCGCCCGTCGCTGACGACCTCGTTCCGCGTCGGCGGCGCCGAGGGCTACATGACGGCCGGGTCCTACCCCGACGACGGCCTCGGCGAGGTCTTCCTCAAGCTTGGCAAGCAGGGCTCGACCCTCGCCGGCGTGATGGACGCCTTCTCGATCGCGGTGTCGATCGGCCTGCAGTACGGCGTGCCGCTCGAGACCTACGTCGAGAAGTTCACCAACCTGCGCTTCGAGCCGGCAGGCCTCACCGACGACCCCGACGTGCGCATGGCGCAGTCGATCATGGATTACATCTTCCGTCGCCTCGCGCTCGACTACCTCGACTTCGAGACGCGCTCCGAGCTTGGCATCTACACGGCCACGGAGCGATCGCGTCAGCTCGAGACCGGGTCGTACGAGGAGGTCGCCGACACCTCCGGTGACCTCGAGGACGAGCTGGAGACGTACGCGCAGTCGGCTCCCGTGGCTCAGGCTCCCGCTGCGCCCGCTCCGAAGGCGGCGGCTCCGGCTCCCGTGACAGTGCACTCGTCGGCCGAGCTCATGCAGCAGCAGTACGGGCTCACCGCTGACGCGCCGCTGTGCATGAGCTGCGGGACGAAGATGAGGCCGGCTGGATCGTGCTACGTGTGCGAGGGGTGCGGGAGCACCAGCGGCTGCAGCTGATCGAGCCTGCTTGAGACGACAGGTCACTACATGAGCCAAGTCGACGCTACCGACCTTTGTGGGTGGTTGCGTGCCACCTGCGGAAGTTACAGCTACCAGCTGACAGGTGTCCTGCGCTCCTCCAACACGGTGGATCTGGCATGGCCACTCATCGCAATTGACGCGGCCGACCTCGCCTCTCAGCTCGCGGACAGGGGGCAGTTGATGCCGCTGCCCAAGGAGCCGGCGGCATTGGCAAACGTTCTTGAAGTGAGCATTGTTGATTTCCTACTCGATCGCGTGGTGCGGGTCGCTGGCGCCGGGGCCCGGCGAGGAACCGAACGAGGCTATCCAGATTTGGAGATCTTTGGCTCCGCGTTCGGTGGCGGCTTCCACGCCGTCGACGTCAAGATTGCGCAGCGGAAAGTTCTGAAGCGGAAGGCGAGCACACAGACACAAAGCAGAATCACGTTGTACACGGGAAACACGTACTTCAGGTACCCCGACGTCCAATGGCCCGGAACCTTCCGGGCATTTAGGGAATACGCTAGCCATCTCGACGTTGTTGGTATCTATACCCTTGATGACACCTCTCCGGGTAGAGTTCGCGATTTGGAGATAATCGTCCAACCCCCTTGGCGGATTGCGAGCAAACAACGCTCTTCGACGACCAGGGAGTACATCGGAGCCGTGATGGGTCTCGAGGACCTGCGGAGCGGTACCGGAGAGTTCTCGTCAGAAGCAGAATTCTATCGCTTCTGGAAAGCGTACAAGTTTAAGATCGGACCGGCCGTCCAACATCAACTCGACAAAATCATCGCCGAGCGGAGTTCATCGCCTGATACCCCGCCGCCAACCGAACCCCTATTCTGAGCGATGGAGTCCCTCATGACCACGGCACCAGTAGCCGTCTCGCTTTTCTCTGGTGCTGGTGGACTTGACCTCGGAGCTGAAAACGCTGGCGCACAGGTTGCGGCCGCCGTCGAGCACAATCCGGACGCGGTGGCCACAATGGAGAAGAACTTCACGCATCTCCGCGGCGGGGTGATTCAACGGGACATTTTGCAAACGTCGACCGAAGAGCTGCTAGGGGCAGCGGAGGTCGACGCGGTTGGTGGTCTTGATCTACTTATTGGTGGACCCCCCTGCACGCCGTTCTCTAAGAGTGGCTTTTGGCTGGAGTGGAAGCGCGCCGGTCTCGATCCGGGGGCCTCCCTCTTGCAGGCGTACACCCGCGTACTCGCGGAGTCGCGGCCGCGGGCCTTCGTGCTCGAGAACGTCTACGCTCTCACCTACAACAATCGTGCGTCGCGGCCTGCCTATGAGCGGCTTCAGCGCGAGATTGCTGAAGCTGGTTACGATTTCCACGCCCGCGTGCTGAACGCAGCGGATTTCGGTGTACCGCAGGCAAGACCCAGATTGTTCGTCATCGGTGTCCCAGAAGGCCACCGTCTTCCCGACTTCCCAGAGCCAACGCACGGTGGTTCATGGGAGCGGCGGCAGTCGGGGAAATCCGGTAAGCCCCATGTGACCACGGGCATGGCGCTTGAAGGTGTAATTGCAGATCCTGAGCCGGAGGAGGTGTTGCGCGGACAGTATGGGCACCTCCTGGAGGAAATTCCGCCAGGCGACAATTACCTATACTTTACTGCTCAACGAGGTTACCCTGCTCCGAAGTTCGAGTGGCGGAGTAGGTACTGGTCCTTCCTGCTGAAGCTGCACCCCGACAAGCCTTCTCCAACCATTCAAGCACAGCCTGGACCGAACGTTGGCCCCTTCCACTGGGACAGCCGTCGACTACGGGTCCCGGAGGTGAAGAGGCTATTCACGTTCCCAGACGAGTTCGAGTTCGTGGGGTCTCGCAGCAGTGTGCAGGCTCAGCTCGGAAACTCTGTCCCTCCGTTGCTCGCTCAGAGGGTGGTTGAGTCCGTCCTGCAGGTCTTGTAGGGTCAATCAACTGCCTCCGTCAGAGCTATCCGAGACTAGGAGAACGCGTTGAAGGCTGAAGAGATCGAAGCGGGTAGGCTCTTCAGCAGCGATCAGCAGCTCATGATTCCGCTCTGGCAGCGGCACTACAGCTGGGAGCGGACTCAGCTGCTGGAACTGTGGTCCGACTTGGAGCGTGTCCAGGCAGAGGGACTGCCCAGTCACTTTTTGGGCAGCATCGTCTTGAAGGCGCTTCCGTGGTCCGGGCTTCCAAGCGAAGCGCGCCGGTTTCTCGTTGTCGACGGGCCAGCAGAGAGTAACGACGCTCACGATCCTGATCTGCGCTATTCGAGATCGATTGGGACAGCTGGATCCGCCAAGCGGCGAGGAGTCCTGGCGTGATCCCTACACAGCACAACTGCTTCTGAATACGAATCTCCAAGCTGGTCATCGTGAGCGCCTGGTCTTGCAGGAAAAGGATGCGGCGCTACTCAGACCGATTGTTGAGGGCACCTGGGGTGGCGGGGAGAGTAGCCTTGTCGAGTCGGCCTACCTCTTCTTCAGGGAGCGCCTCGGCTCGCGAAGTAAGGAGGAGATCCTCGCACTTCTTTCCGTGGTGCTGGTCAAGCTCTCCGCGGTTTGGGTGACACTGCAGGACGGCGACAATGCACACCGCGTCTTCCAGACCCTAAATGCTGGCGGCAAGAAGCTCAAGCAGTCTGATCTGGTGAGGAACTACTTCTTTCTGCTGCTCGGTGAACTCGGGAATGAGTTCTACGCTAGCCATTGGCGGCTTCTCGAGCGGGACCATACCGATCGGGAACTCGAGGAGTACCTCGTCGCGTGGACTATCAGCCAGGGGCACTCTGGAGGCAAGGACTCTCTTTTCAATTACTTTCATAAGGACCTGCTCCCAAACGAAGGGTCTCCGAGCGAGATCCTGCGGTATGGCGAAGACCTTGTCTCCACAGTGCGCCTTTTCGACTGGATCAGGCGGCCGGATGACAGTAGCTTGAATGAAGCCTGCAAGCGGAGTCTTTCAGACCTGCGCAATTGGGGTCCGCTGCCCGCCGAGGGACTTATCCTCTGGCTGCTCCGCGGCTACGCCGCCAACTGGTTGTCGATGAGTGACCTTCACGAGGCTCTCGAGATCATTCTTTCTTTCGTGGCGCGGCGACAACTCGCTGGCTTTGAGCCGAACCTGCACAAGTCGATCTTTGTTGCAGTCACGCGAAAGCTTCACTCGGGGCGGAGCGATGAATCGAACGGCACCTCGATTGTGGAGCACTTGCACTACCTCCTTTCCATCGGTGAGGAGGTGCGTACCTGGCCAAGTGACGAACTGGTGAAGGCGCGAGTCCGCTCGACGCCGGTCTATACCGAAAGTCGCGCCGCGTGGGTCTTCGTGCTTCTTGATCGCATCAATCGCCAGTTGTTCGACAATGTGAAGCACGCGCCACCTCCTCTCAATCGAGCTAAGTATTCAGTTGAGCACGTCCTGCCGCAGAACCTCAGTGAGCGGTGGGTGGAGGATCTTCGTGAGTGGGGTGTGGACAACCCTCTACAGCTGCATCAGGGTCTGCTGCACGTGCTAGGCAATCTCACCTTGACGCCTATCAACAGCGAACTCAGCAATCTGCCCTTCGCTGTGAAGCGCGAGAAGCTTCAGGATGATTGGTTGAGATTGAACTCGGACATCAGCGCGGGGAGTACCTGGACCCGCCATCGCATAGATGAACGGTCGTCCAGTCTCGCACAGAAGGCCTGTGCCTCTTTCGTTCCCCCCTTGAACGGAGCAGAACTGTTGGCCGCCAGCGCCAAGTTCGGCGCGTCGCGTGAGCAAGCTGCGGACTTATCGCTCCAGGTTGACACAGATGACGTCGAGATCTGAGACGAAGTAATTCGCGATCAGACCTGGGTGGTTGCGGGCTGCCTGGGCGGTTCCCCAGACCCCCAGGTCGGTCAGGTCTCCGCCCGGGTCGGCGGTCAGACAGACCTGCGCACAGAATCAGAAGCGGACAGTCTCGCCGTCCCTCAGTGGATGAGCCCCCGGTTCCGTGCCTGCGGCAGCCACTCGGGGTACTCGGCGAGCATCAGGTCGAACAGCTGCTCGTCGCTCAGCGCTCCGGCGTCGTTCGCGGCGAAGAAGTTGGCGTTGTCGATGAGCCGTCCCGGGACCTCGCTGTCGAGGCGGTGCAGGTACTCGAACTTCTCCCGCCCGACGCCCATGAACTGCCAGAAGATCCCCTCGCGGCTGGCGGCGACGAGCTGCCGGGTCGCTTCGGTCTTGCTGTCAGGGTTGCCGTCGGTGATGAACATGACGTACGCGGGAAACTCCGCTGCCTGCGCTTCCTTGCGGAAGAGGCCACGGCGTACGGTCGGGCTCTTGTAGTGCTCGCGGATCAGCCGCATGACGGCGGCGTAGTTCGTCGTCCCCATGCGCCGGCCCTCGACGAGCCGGTCGACGCCGTTCTGGTAGTTGTCCAGGGTGAGCTCGCCGGCGTACTCGGCGCTGCTGTGGAAGAGGAAGACGTCGATGGCGCCGTCGTCGTCGAGCCGGGTGGCGAGGGCGAGGACGCGCTCGGCGAGCCGCTGGACGGTGCCGTCCTGGTAGAGCTTGCGCATGGAGCCGCTAAAGTCGAGCGCGAGCGCCATCTTCGCGGTGTGGCCGGTGAGGTCGCGCTTCTGCAGGCTGACGTTCGCGGTCTTGGCGAGCGAGACGAGCCCGGGCGCCTGGGCCTCGAGCTTGTCGAGCGAGACCGCCATCAGGCCACCCCGACCCCGAAGTCGAGCGCGATGCCGCGCAGGCCGGACGCGTACCCCTGGCCGACGGCGCGGAACTTCCACTCGCCGCCGTGCCGGTACAGCTCGCCGAAGATCATCGCGGTCTCGGTTGAGGCGTCCTCGGTGAGGTCGAACCGCGCGAGCTCGCGCCCGGTCGGCTCGTCGACGATGCGGATGAACGCGTTCTGCACCTGCCCGAAGTTCTGCCGCCGCGCGTCCGCGTCGTAGATCGACACGACGACCACGACCTTGCTGACCTCGGGCCCGAGCGCGGCCAGGTCGACGATCACCTGCTCGTCGTCGCCCTCGCCCTCGCCGGTGCGGTTGTCGCCGGTGTGCCGGACGAGGCCGTCGGGGCTCTGCAGGTTGTTGAAGAACACGAAGTACGCGTCGGAGAGCACCTTGCCGCTCGCGCCGCAGACGACCGCGCTCGCGTCGAGGTCGAAGTCCATGCCGGTGGTCGCGCGGACGTCCCACCCGCAGCCCACGACCACCGAGGTCAGGCTGCCGCCCGCCTCCTTGCTCAGCGAGACGTTGCCGCCCTTGGCCAGACTGACGCCCATCCACGCCTCCGTGTCGCTGCCGACTGTCCTCGCAGCCTAGCCAGCGCGGCTGGGGGAGGCCTGTCAGTGGCCCCGCCTAGCCTCCCGGGCGTGCAGCTCCCGCCCGCGCCGCCCGCCTCGTCCGAGGCCGTACGACGCGTGCTCTCCCGCAACCGGCGTCGCGACACCGCGCCCGAGCTCGCCGTGCGGCGGGCGCTGCGCAGCCTCGGCATCGGCTACCGCGTCGACTGGAGCCCGCCGGGGACGAGCCGGCGTCGACGCGCGGACATCGTCGTACGACGCGGCCGCGTCGCCGGGTTCGTTGACGGCTGCTTCTGGCACTCGTGCTCGGTTCACCTGCACATGCCGAAGGCCAACGCGGAGTGGTGGGAGCTCAAGCTGGCTTCGGTCGTGGCTCGGGACCGGGACACCGACGCGCAGCTGCTCGCGGCGGGGTGGCTGCCCGTCCGCGTGCGGGAGCACGAGGACCCCGAGGACGCGGCGCTGCGGATCGCGCTCGCGGTGGAAGAGCGGAGGGCCAGCGCGTGAGCTTGGTCCGCTCGGGGGACACGTCTGCATCTCGGGTCCGGGAGCGCCGAGAGAACACCAGTGGAGCAGACGCTGACCCTCGTCCGCTGGCGGCGCTACGGCAAGGACCGCCTCTACGTGCGGGACGGCCAGGACCAGCAACTCGGGTGGCACGACCTCCTGACCGGTCACACGATGCTGAACCCGGGCGCGAGGGCGCTCGAGGTCGAGCGCGCTGTCGCCCACTGGCGCTCGCAGCACGGCTTCCCCTCGCTCGGAGATCAGCAGCAGGTGCCGCAACCGGTGCAGCCGCGACCTGCTCCTGCTCGATCGACTCCTCCGTCGCCGCCCGGCGAGGACCTCGCGCAACGCCGCGCCGGTGCGGCAGCGCGCGAGCAGGCGGACGCGGAGCGGCGGGCGGCACCGGTGCGCACGCTGGTCGCTCGCGTGCTCGGCGTCCACACCGACGAGCGCGCGTGGCGCATCGGTGCGAAGGGCGAGGAGAAGGTCGCCGCGGAGCTCCAGAAGCTCATCGCCTCGGACCCGCGCTGGTGCGTGCTCCACGCCGTGCCAGTGGGCAACCGCGGCAGTGACATCGACCATGTCGTCGTCGGACCCGGAGGCGTGTTCACGCTGAACGCGAAGCACCACCCCGACGCCACGATCTGGGTCGGTGGCGACAGCCTCCGCGTCAATGGCCGGCCGTACCCGTACGTCCGCAACAGCCGGCACGAGGCGGCCCGGGCCGCTCGCCTCTTGAGCGCCGCGTGTGGCATGCCTGTCCCTGTGCAGGGACTGGTCGTGCCGGTCGGCGCGGCCAAGCTCACGATCCGCGACCAGCCGCGCGATGTCACCGTCGTGCCTCGCTCGCAGGTGGCGCGCTGGCTCCGTGCGCTGCCCGAGCGGCTGTCGCCGCAGGCGGCTCAGCTCGTCTACGAGAAGGCGCGGGATTCGCGCACCTGGACCTCGCGCTCGGGCTGACGTGCGAAGCTGTCGCCGTGCTGGAGCTGGACGAACGAGCCGTACGCGCCTCGGCGATGGAGTGGCTCGAGCGGCGAACGGCGGACGGCACGGCGTGATCAGCTCGGACGAGCTGCGTGACTTCGTGTACCCGGGGGAGCGGCTCCCGATCCTCGACGCGCAGCGCGGCATCCGGAAGCCGGCCGCCCTGAGCGCGGCGCTGTCGATCCGCACGGTCTACCGGCCCGAGGGTGCTGCGCGGCCGTACGAGGACGCTGAGGGAGCGGACGGCCTGATCCGCTACGAGTGGCGCGGCGACGACCCCGAGCACCCGGAGAACCGCGCCCTCCGCTCGGCTATGACGCAAGGTCTGCCCCTCAGCTGGTTCTTCGGTGTGGGCCCGGGCGTCTACAAGCCGATCTTCCCGGTTCATCTCCTGTGGGAGGAGCCGCAGGACCAGCAGTTCGTCCTGAGCGTCGGCGACGATCTCGCGGACCTGCGCCAGTCGGACAGTCCGACGGAGGCGTACCTCCGGCGTACATCACCCGTGAGACGAAACGGCGTGTCCACCAACCCGTCTTCCGCGCGACGGTGATGCGGGCGTACGCGACACGCTGCGCCGTCCGCGCTCTCGCTCATGGGCAGCTGCTCGATGCGGCGCACATCATCGGCGATGCCCACGAGCTCGGAGTCCCGAGCGTCACGAACGGCTTGGCGTTGTGCAAGATCCACCATGCGGCGTTCGAGCGAACATCCTCGGGGTTCGGCCCGACCTAGTGGTGCAGATTCGCAGGGACCTGCTCGAGGAGGTCGACGGTCCCATGCTGCGGCACGGGCTGCAGGAGCGGCACGGGCAGAGGCTGTTGAAGGTGCCCGACTCTCCGCGAGAGCGTCCGGACCGGGAGCGGCTCGAGTTGCGTTACCAGGAGTTCCTCGCGGCAAGCTGAGGAGCTCGCATCGCCGACGAAGGGCTCGGACTACTGCTCGCAGGCGATGCCGTCGTGGTCGCGGTCGCTTCCCGAGTTCGCGTTGTAGAGCGCGGCGCTGACCTTCGGGGCGTACTTCGCATGGCCGCCGTGCCGGCGCTTGTCCGTTGCGCCCGGTCGCGCGACACCGCCGATGTAGACCGTGTGCATCTGTGTGCAGTTCGCGAAATGACGTGCGCCGGAGGCAGCGGCAGGCAGTTCGGCGGCGCTGAGGCCGGCCGCGAAGACTGCTGCCGTGAGAAGAAATGGGACAAGCTTCATCATCACGTCGGGTCCTTGCTCCCGTGCGCGGAGTGACTGACGGACCGAAGGCTAGTGTCCAACTTCGGCAGATGTCCGGCCGATCGCGCGGTTGCTCCAGTCCTCTTCCGGTGGTCTGGTCAGGGGAACGCCGAGGGTGAGCCCCTCGCGGAAGACCCCGGCTGCTCGGTCCTCCGAACGCAGGGCGCCACTAAGGTCGACCCCCAAGGGTCGCCAGTGGCTCCGGCGCCCAGAATCTCGAAGAGCACGAGCGAACGCCTTCTTGCAACGACGTCTCATAGGGTATTCAGGACGGTCTGCGCCACCACTGTCGCACCACCCTCTGGCTCCCTTGCCCACTCGTCACGATCACCGTGCTCGTGCTGCGCTGATCGCGGCTTCTTCTTGGTTGATCCACTGGTGTCGCACCTGCCTGCCGAGCAACCACCACCGTCGAGCCCCCGCGCGGCAACGCCTGACCCATCAGGTCGTGGCCACGTCCTCTGCACCGGGCTCTTCCGCAGCTGCTCGTGTCACTGACGGAACCGCCGCCAAGACCGAGCGGCCATCTCCGAACCGCACCACGATGTCGGCCTTCCGCCGCTGGTCGGCACTCAGGTCCCGGGACCACTGCCTGAGCTTCGCCGGACTGATCCACCACTCTGCCTGCTCCCCTGCCTCGATCGGGACAGGCAGTTGCGGCCCCTGCTTGGCCGTCGGCTGCCTGCCACCACGCTCCCAACCGACGAAGGTCCCGCCGTCGTCGGGAACACGCAGACCGACGAACGTCGGGTGAAACGGACGGAACTCCGGTTGCGCACGACCAGCCACGTACAGTCGCCGTCCGTCATGGGCTCCACGTCAGGGAGGGGTGGCCTTCGTCCTTCACGCCTGTAGCGGAGTACGTCGAGGACCATCGTCGTGGAAGCGGCGGCCGCCCCGACGATGGATGCCACCAGCGTGCTCACATCCACTGCACTGCTCATCCGCGTCTCCTTCTTGCCAGAATCGGAAGTGGAACCACACTCAGTCGCCGTATGCCCCTCCCGCTGCCCGGCTTCCAGTGGGTGGGAGTGCTTCCCTTGCTCGACAAGGCCAGCTGCTCCACCGCTGTGTGAGGCGACTGGTCGAGTCGGGGCGAGCGGGTGAGCACCGGGGGGCTCGAGAATCACAACGTCGTGAGCGTGACGCTGCTCGGGATCGTCACCTCGCCGTACGGACCCGAGTGCGTCACGACGAGCCGGTGCCCCGCCTTCGCGGGCAACCGGAAGACGAGATTGCCAAACATGCCGCTCCGGTAATCCGTGGAACCGCTGTACACGAGCATCTTCGTCACCGCGTCGCGAACCTCCACCCGGTCCAGCGTCCGCAGCACACCTCCGAGGCTGGCTGGCCCGCTGCCCCAGTTCTCCGTGATCGTTACGTGTCGCGCGCGGTCCACCGCCCCCCACAGCTTGACCCGCGGACCGGGGTCGGACCGCCACGAGAAGGATGGCCCGGGGACGCAGCCATAGCGGTTGCAGTCCGCCTGGGTCACCACGACGGGCACGTTGAAGGGCAGCAACGCTCGGATCGTCGTGTCGTCGGTGATGTAGAAGGTGTGGCTCGTGGTGCCGGTGGTCAGGGTGAACACGGAGTACGCCGCGCCCTGGCCGGGCATCGCACGCCCCTCCAAGCCCTGCTTCACCGCGGAGACGTAGGAGAGGTTGCCAGTCTTGTCAGTCGACGGGAGGCTGCCGTGTGCGCGCTGATCGGCAGGAGCGCTCGTGAAGCAGCTTGCCGCCGCGCCCCAGGGTGCTCCGGTCGACTCGCAAACTGGGGTGAAGCCCCGCTTCATGATCGCGAGCGACCCGCGGGAGTCAGTGCCAGGAGGGTTGACGTAGGCACTGCCCGGCTGCGGCACGGTCGTCGGACCCGTCGGCGTGGCCTGGCGGAGCGCACCACCGGCTCCGTCGATCAAGTCCCAGCCACTCGACATGAGGGACTTGCCGCCCACCGGCAGCATGAGGCCGCCGGCGGGACTCAGTCGCCAGTCTGGAATCTGAGCGCCCACGGGGAACTCAGTGGTGCCGTCAGGAGTCGTGGTCCCTCCGTACCACCCGCAGCGCCACTGCACGACGACCGGGTGCGCGAGGTCCGTGGCATCCTGGCCGAGGCAGTGCCCCGAGTCCTTCGCCGCCTGCGTGTAGACCGCAGTGACGGTGTAGACGGCGTGGAAGGCGTCCCAGGGCAGTCCGTCGAACTGGTCCAGCTGGCTGCCGTCCATCCAGCCGTCCCCGATGTAATCGACCATCGGCTGACCGGTCTGCGGACTCACCGGGAACACGCTCGTCACGTCCGCACAGGCCGGAGCCATCTGCGCGAACGGCAGCAGGGCGAGCAGGGGCGTGAGGAGACGGACCCTGGTCCTGGTGATCCTACTCAATTCGGAGATCCTCTCGCGGTGGGCGGCGCGCCGCGTCACGGCGGGCTCTCTCGACGAGGATCGACGAGGCCGGCGATCTCACGACCTCCCTGGCAGGAAACTGCCAGCAGATCCACCACTTGGAGCACGTCGTGCTCTCCAGGTCCCCAGCGCAGGCGGAGCACCCCCACCGTCGTACGCCCGCACGTCGTTCCGTAGGAGCACCTGCCACCCGCGTAGGGCGACAGGGCCGAAGCCGTTTTCCTCGTTGGCGGATGAGGGAACGTGAAGTCGGGATCTTGGACCTGGGGGCGGGCATGGCGAGGTTGCGAGGATCGGCGGCAACGACGGCCGTTATGGTCCTGCTCGCAGCGCTGGGGGTCGTGGCAGGACTGGCACGTACGGCATCGGCCGCTCCCGCGACGATGGGCTACATCGCCATCTGGTCGGCGGACCGCCCGTTCGACGCGCTCGCGCAAGAGAAGCCAGCGCTCCTCGCGTCATCGACCTCGCAGTTCCAGGTCGACGTATCTCAGAGCGCACCCGACCTCACCGCCACCGCTCCTGTCGAGGCAGACGGGGTCGTCGACCGCGTCCGGATGCGGATGCAGCGCAAGGACGGACCGCTCGCGCCCGGAGCGTTATCGCACGTCCAGCGGCTGCCCGAGGATCCGCGCCCGCTGTCGTTCACGCTGAGCGTCGGGGAGTTCGGGTGCTTCCAGAGCGCCGGGATAATCATCATCCGCGAGAGGTCGTTCGACTCCCATGAGAACCCCACGCGGCTGTAGATGCAGTCCCTGACGAACCGCGGCTACGGCCCGATCGTTGGCGAGGTGCATTTCGGCAGACCGGTCGGCACTTCTCCCGTCATCCTGCCCACCGCGATGCCTCCGACGACGAGCAGCCGGGGCACCGGTCCACGTCCGGGCCGGTTCTGGGTGCTCCCCGCAGGTACGCCGGGTAACGCGTCGCCGCCCGTCCAGTCGGTCCGGGTGACCACGGACATGTCGTCCGTCTCCGCTGCGCGGAAGGACTGCACAACGGGCGTCGGCTGCCGGGTGGACGTGCCCTTCGTGCCGGCGACGGTGGCGCGCAGGGAGCGCGCCTCGAGCTGACGACATCAGCAGGGCGTGTGATCGAAACCTCGGGCACTCTCAGGGGCGACCCTGGTGCCATGACCAGGGCTCAGCCAGGGGCTGTCCCTGATGTCCGTGGCAGCGTGCGCGAGCAGTCTGGAGACGTCAGCACGCACGTACTCCTGAAGGGCTCCTCCCATGGGCAGCATCCACGACAGCCTCGCCACCGCCGGCCTCTCGCGCCCCACCTCGGGCCGCATCATCGGAGGCGTCTGCGCCGGCCTCGGCCGCCGCTTCGGCATCGACCCCTGGCCCACGCGCGTGCTGTTCGTGCTCACGATGATCGTGCTGCCGGGCTCACAGATCCTCGTCTATCCGCTTCTCTGGATCCTCATGCCGAGCGACGACTGGCAGCCCAGCACGTACGGCTACAGCGCCTGACGCGTCAACGGCGCGGGACGTCGTGTGACCGGTCCCGCCGGCAAGCGGGAGCGCGCGGAACTCGACGCCACGGCACTACCTCACCGACACGGGCCACCAGCCCGCGAGGGTGGACCAGCCGTCCAAGTAGACGGCGGCCTCGTAGGCACCCTGCTGCGTCGGCACCCACGTGACCGTGCAGACTCCCTGGCTGTCGGTGTAGGACTGCTCCCCCTTGCCGAACAGAGGTACCAGTGGCCCATGAGTCTGGCGCTGTTCGACGCGGCAGCTGCTGTGCCGGATGGGCGCGTGGCTCGCAGGGTCGCGGAACGTGGCGGTAATCACGACGCGGCTCCCGCGCTTGACGGTGACAGGCCTGACGCGTGCGCTCCACGCTGCGGTGGCGAAGACGTTCAAGTACTCGTCCGACAGCAGCAGGCCGTTGTCCGCAGCTGGTGCGTCACCGTTGCCGCTGTAGTGCAGGATCACCGACCCCGTGACGGGGATGAAAACGTGCTTGATCTTGAAGCTGCCGTCGGACTCCACCGGCGCGGACCCGAGTGACCGCGGCGGCGCTGCCAGTACTGTCGCGGTGACCGAACCGCCCGCGGCGAACGGCTCGTAGCAGTGGCCCCAGCAGACGCCCGGCACCGGCGGCACGTTCCTGACGACGAGTCCGGTTAGATCGATGAAGTTGCCAGCACGAGTCTGCCCGGGCTGGTCCGCGTCGCCCCACGGACTCACGTTGTTCCCCGGATCGACAGTCCCGCCGAACACGGCAACCGGGCCTGCACCAGCTTTCGGATGCTCACAGTTCACGTAGAACTGGACTCGCAGCTGCACCAGGTAGACGGGACACGCGTGCTTCGGCAGCGGGTACGCGTCATCCGCCCGGGCAGCGGTCCCGAAGCCTGCGACCGGGACGAGCAGGGTGACGAGGGCGAGCGCTGCAGTGAGGACGCGCCGGACGATCATGACGGCTCCTGGCAAATGAGGTACGGAGGAGGGGCGACGGTCAGTGCCGCCTGGCCTCCTCGGGCGGACGCGGCGTTGCGATGCCTCGAGTGTCGGCAGTCGGACCGCGGCGGACGAGCCGGTGGCAGCGACCGGACAAGGCGTCACCCACGTGGAGCAACGGTCCCTCCCTGCTCGCGCCGAGGAGTTCGATGAGCACGTCCTCGGCCAGGACGTCTGGCACTCGACTGGAGGAGACATGCGCTTCCCCCTCATGGCTGCGCTTCAGGCGCTTGCCGCACGGCCGGAGGTGCCCACCGTGCACGGAGCCGACGCGATCCAGGACCGCTTGACCTCGAGCAGCAGGCGGGCCCGCGAAGAGCTGGCCCTCTATCCGGCCGACTACGGGCAGGGGTTCCTCGACCCGTCGTTCGCCGCCACGATGCTGGAGGAGAGCAGGTGGCTGCTGTCGCACGGGTTCGTCCTCCGTGAGGTCTACGCCCACCGCTTGTGGTCGCAGCCGGCACCGGTGCGCCAGCACCTCCTCGCCGAGTCCGCGGCAGGCGCGGAGCAGCGCCTGGCGCCGGTACCGACGCGGCTGTCCGTCTTGGACAGGCGCCTGGTGATCGTGGCGACGGACCCGGAGAACTGGGCGGACTCGGCTGTCCTCTCCGAGGACCCCGGTGTGGTCGCGCTGGCGATGCGGCTCTTCGAGGACGCGTGGCGCACCTCGCGCTCCATGCAGGAGAAGGAGGACGCCCAGGAGCGGCGTCTCCTCGTACTCCGCGCTCTCGCGGCAGGTGACAGCGACACCGCCATCGCGAGGCGTCTCGACATCTCCGTGCGCACGCTGGCTCGTGTCATCGCCGCCCTGCAGGAGGAGTTGGGAGCGTCGACCCGCTTCCAGCTGGCGATCAGGGCGCAGCAGACCGGCTTGCTCGACGCGGCCTGAGGACTGGGCGCGGCGGGAGGAGGCTGCGCTTCAGTCGCGGCCGTGAGTGCCCTGCTGCGGCAGCACTTTCACTGAGACGGCGGACGAGGTCGCCATCGTGCCGTCGACAGCGACCATCATGCGGAAGCATGGGCAGCCGCTCCCGCGCGTCGTGACCAAGACCCGAACGTCGCCGCCGTTGGTCCGCAAGGGTGGCGCCACGGGGAGCCACGTGCTGCCGAAGGCGCGCTGCACCAGGACCAGGCTCGGACCCTCCGGCAGCGTCGCGGACAGCAGGATGTCGGCCCCGCGCACGACGCTGGCCGGGCCAGTCATGGGGACTTCCGCAGAGCTGAGGCGCGGGCGGCCATCACCGTCCCGACGTGGGGCCGCGGGGGTCGCCGGGAGGTCGATGAGCTTGATCACGTCTTGGCCTCCGCCTCGTGCCGTTCGGTCGCCCATCTGTCCCTGATGGACGTGATCGCGCCAGTCCGCCTGGCAGGGTCATCGAGCCGAGTTCCCCCGCTGCCCAGCCAGCATCGGCTGCATGCGGGAGGGGAGGTACGCCATGGCACAGATCTGCCACGTGGCTGGCACCGTCGGCGTCGTGCGTACATTGCGTCCGTCCTCGAACGCCGAGGTGGACAGCACGAGGAAGCTCATCCGAACGCTAGCCGAGCAAGCAATGGTCCTCTGGCCCTACTTCCGACCCTCCGCCTCGCGCACGCCGCGGATGATCCGCACGACGTCCAGCGGGTTCTTCTTCCGCCACGCGGCGAGCCGCTTCAGGTCCTCCCGCGGGTTCGTACCCCGCCGGCCGTGGTGCCAGCGGAGGGCATCCTCCGCGTACCAGACGTTGGCGACGGGCCGCGCCGTGCGGATCGCGGAGATGGCGCCGATCGGGTCCCAGCCCTGCGCGAGCAGCAGCGCGAAGCCGAGCGACGGCCCGCGGTTGATGCCCATGTGGCAGTGCGCGAGCACGACGGCGTCGCGCCCGCCGCTGGTCACGAAGCGCAGGGCCTCGTCGAACCACGCGGCCGGTACGCGCTGGCCGGCGTCGTCCATGCCGTGGTGGAGGTACGCGATCTGCGGCTGCCGCTCGGCCACGAGCTCGGCGTCGTCCCACTCGAGTCGGCAGTCGACGATGCGGGTGATGCCGAGCGCGGCGATCTCGTCGAGCTGGCGGCCCGCGAGGTGCGGGTCGTACGCGTCCAGGTCCCCGCCGATGGCGAGCGCGGGCGTGACGAAGTGCAGGTTCGCGACCGAGGCGTGCGGGAGCCCTGCGCTGACGTCCACACTGCGACGCTACCCGGACGCCGTACGCTCCGAGCGTCGACGACGACAGGAGCGAGGACGAACATGAGCGTGCTGGACGCCTTCCGACTGGACGGACGCACCGCGGTGGTCACCGGCGGCAACCGGGGGCTGGGACGGGCGTTCGCCACCGCGCTCGGCGAGGCCGGTGCAACCGTCGCGATCCTCGCCCGCGACACCGCGCAGTCGGAGCTGGTGCTGGCCGACCTCGCCGAGCGGGGCATCTCCGCGCACGCCTTCCGGGCCGACGTCTCCCGCCGCGCGGAGGTCGACGCCGTCGTCGAGGAGATCGTCGAGGCGCTCGGCGGGGTCGACGTGCTCGTCAACAACGCCGGCACCTGCGTCCACCGCCCCGCGCTCGAGGTCACCGACGCCGAGTGGCAGGAGGTGATCGACACCAACGTGACCGGTGTCTGGAACTGCTGCCAGGCGTTCGGCCGCCACATGGCCGAGCGCGGCCGCGGGACCATCGTCAACATCGGCTCGATGTCGGGGCTGGTCGTCAACCGGCCGCAGTGGCAGCCGGCGTACAACGCCTCGAAGGCCGCCGTCCACCAGCTCACGAAGTCGCTCGCCGCGGAGTGGGCTCCGCTCGGGATCCGGGTCAATGCGCTCGCCCCCGGCTACGTCAAGACCGAGATGGCGCCGGTCGACGAGCCGCAGTACCGCCAGAACTGGATCGAGGACGCGCCGATGCAGCGCTACTCGACTCCGGAGGAGATCGCGCCCAGCCTGCTCTACCTCGCCAGCGACGCCTCGTCCTTCGCCACCGGCACGGTGCTCGTCACCGACGGCGGCTACACGGTCTTCTGACGCGCTAGAGGTCGATGACGGCGGCCACCCCGCCGCGCCGGTCGTCGCCGACCGCGGTGACCGTGCCGTCGGGGGAGCGGCGCACGGCGTGCACTCCGCCGAAGTACAGGTCCGGCCGCGACCAACGGTTGACGGCGTACGCGCGCAGCGGCTCCTCGGGCAGCCCCGGCTCGACCTGCAGCCGCTCGCCGTCCCAGTGCACCCGCGGCGCGCGTACTGCCTGCTCGAGCTCGGAGCCGCGGTCGAGGAGCCGCGACAGCACGCACGTCATCGTGGAGCGGATGCGCTCGCTGCCGCCGGTACCGAGCGCGGTGACGGTGCCGTCGGGGGCACGGACCACGGTCGGTGCGGTCATCGAGCCGATCCGCGTCCCCGGCGCGAGCGCGTGCAGGCCGTCCGGGTGCAGGTCGAGCTCGCCCATCATGTTGTTGAGCTGCACGCCGGTGCCGGGTACGAACACCCCGGAGCAGCTGCCGAGCGAGGTCGTCATCGCTGCCGCCGTGCCCTCGGCGTCGACGACGCTGATGTGGGTGGTGCCGCGGCGTACCTGCGGTGCCGGCGCCGGCACACCCGACGCGTGCACGAGCGCGGAGGTCAGGCTCTGCGCCCAGTCCGCGGCCGTACCCCCTCCCGATACCCGCTGCAGCGCAGCGAGGACGCGCGAACCGCCCACAGAGGGAGGCGGGTTCGTCAGCACCTCGCCGGCGGCGTGCGTGAAGCGCAGCGGCGCGCGCTCCACCACGGCGTACGACGCGAGGTCCGCGCGCGTCAGCACGCCGCCCCCGGCCGCCGCCGCCTCGACCAGGGCGTCCGAGGCGAGCGAACGCACCTCGCCCGCGGCGACCGAGGAGAGCAGCGCTGCGTACGCCTCGTTGCGCTGGATCTCCCCTTGCTGCAGCAGGTTCCCGCCGGGCCCGTACAGCTCCCGCCCTTCGGCGGACAGCGTCAGCACCTCGCGCAGCAGCACGAGCAGCCCCGCCTGGATGCCGTCGAGCACGCTGCCCTCGAGCCCGAGGCGGCGCGCAGGGGCGACGACGTCGGAGAGCGGCAGCCGGCCCCACCGCGCGTGCGCGGCGATGTAGCCGTCGAGGCAGCCGGGCACCGCCACGGAACCCCACCCCACGTGGAACTCCTGGTCGGCGTCCTCGAAGTGCAGCGTCACCGGCACCATGTGCGGCTCGACCTCGGCGCCCTGCCCCGGGGAGCTGACGAAGAAGTCGAGCACCACCGGCTCGTTGCCGGGCCGGTCGACGAGGAGGAACCCGCCGCCCCCGAGCCCGGTCAGGGTCGGCTCGGAGACGGCGGCGGCGAAGCCGGCCGCGACGACGGCATCGACCGCTGTGCCGCCGGCGCGCAGCACCTCGACCGCGGTGCGCACGGTGTCCGCGTTGCCTGCGGCGACGCCGGCCTGCCTCCTCATGGCAGGCACCGTACGCGGTCAGGCATTGAGCTCCCCGAGGAGCGGCTGCGCCCAGCGCTCCGCCCACTGCTCGTCCCAGGGCCAGCGGCCGTGCCGGTCGGGCCAGACGAGCTGCCAGCCGGTGATGGTGTCGCCGTAGAGGTTCACGGCCGTGTTGAGGTGGGCCGGCGCGTAGGCCATCTCGACGACCTCGAAGTGCATGCCCAGCACGTGCACGCTGCCTCCCGGACGGATCTCGCCGCCCGACACCAGCTCCCGCGCCGCCTCGTTGAGGTACGGCGCGGAGCGCTCGCCCTCGATGCCCGTGATGCACAGCTCGGGGAGCCCGCGTCTCGTGAGCCCGACGGTGTAGGTGAAGGGTGGCCGCTTCCCCTCGCCCTCGACCCCCTGCAACGCCCAGCCGTGCTCGTCGATGAGTCCCTGCATGCTCCGCAGGGCGTCGGCCATCGTGGCGGTCGGGTTGTCGCAGGACCAGCACATCTGGGCTCCTCCAGAGCTCGGCGTCGGGGATGCCCGCACTCAAGCACCCGCCACCGACAGAGCGCCTGGGCTGCTAGGGCGTGGGCAGCACCGGTCCGACCGCGACGAGCTCGCCGATGCCGATGTGGGCGTAGCTCGGCCCGCCCTCGACGTTGAACAGCAGCGTGCCTGGCAGGGCCTTGAGCCCTCGGGCGACCACGCGGTGGTGGCGGTCCCGGTCGTCGACGTAGTGCAGCTGGACGGGCCTGCCGGTCCGCAGCGCCCAGTGGAGGACGCGCACCCCGTCGTTGCCGAGCCGGTCCTGCGCCGGCTCGCTGAGCCGCAGCCCCCCGGCCTGCCGCACGGTGCCGAGACCCGTGCTCGTGCCGGACAGGCTGCGCGCCGCAGCGGCCGCCGCTTCGAGCCCGTGCACGGCTGACTCGAGCCCCTCCGACGCCGGAGGCAGGACCAGTGCAAGGCTGCCCGTCCTCGCCGTCGTCGCCGACCGGCGCACGGCGGCTCGCTCGATGACGATGGCCCCCGACGTGTCCTCCAGCACCGGCGCGTACCCCGCGGCGCGGAGGGCGTCGAGCGTCGCCTCCGGCGGCTTCGCACCGGCGAGGACGGTGGGCGCCAGCGCACGCAGCCCCAGCCCGGCGAGCGCGCGGGTGCGCACGACCTCGGCCAGCAGCGCGGCGTCCTGCCCGACGACGCAGCACGCCACCGGGACCACATGGACAGCGCCGTGGCGCCGCGCCACGTCGTGCACGAGGTAGGTCAGCGGCTGCGGCAGCGGCAGCTTCGCGGCGACGCGCTCGAGGTCGGCGACGATGCCCTCCGCGGTCGCGCCGGCGTCGAAGGCACGGCGTACGGACCCGGCCGAGAACCGCCAGACGGTCGCCGCGCCGCGGGACTCGACGTCGGCGAGCGAGCCGAGCAGCGCCGAGAGCCCTGCCGGCGGGCTCCCGGCGACGAGCGCCGTGAGATCGGCCTGGAACGTCGCAACCGTGCCCGCGGACGGCACGAGCGCGCGCGCAGCGGCGAGCAGGTCGTCGACCGAGCCCTCGACGAGCGCGCGGGCCGCGGGTCCGGCGGCGTCGAGCGCGACGACGCCTAGCCGCTCCGCCTCCTCCGCTACCGACGCCGCATGGTCGGCGAGCTCGTCGGGGAAGGCCAGCGGGCGCTGGAACGCCCGCCACGCCGTCAGCGGCTCCCACGGCACCGCACCGCCGAGGGCCACCAGGGTCCGGATCAGGTCGTGGCGCAGCAAGCGTTCCGGAGTCGCCGCCACCTGCGTACGCGGCGGTGCCGTGAGCACCGAGCCGCGCGCCTCCCTGCCGACGGGGCGGCCGGGGGTCGACGCCATCCCCCACCAGGCTGCGAGCAGCACGGCGTAGCGCTGCTCGGGTGCAGCCGCGCTCCACTCGTCGTAGGCCGGCGTCACCAGGACCGAGTCGCCGGTCCCGTCGGCGAGCCCGGCCTCGCCCGCGACCTGCAGCGCGAACGCGATCTCCTGCTCGCCCCGGCCGATCTCCTTGGCCAGGCGACGGACCTCGCGGACGCCAAGCCCGCCCGTCTTCAGCGCGGGCGGCGGGGCCGAAGCGACCGCTTCGAGGACGGCGCGGCAGGTGTCGAGGCATGCCGCCGCCGCCCCCGCACATGCCCTCTCCACGGCGGTCACCTCAACCGCGACGGGGACAGGCGCGGGCGGCGCCGGCCTCAGGGGCACCGTCTCGGGTGTCCCCATCGCGCGGGCGATCGCGAGGTGGATGTCGCGTGGCAGGACCGCCTGCCCGTAGTCCACCCGGTGCAGGACGCCCATCTGCAGCAGCCATGCACCGGGACGGTCAGTCCTCGCGTACCTCGAGCTGCGGTGGCCGGCGATGTAGTCGGGGTAGTCAAGCTCGGTGAGCGGCTCCACGAGCAGCCGACTGAAGAGCTCGACCGTGCCGGGTGGTCCGCCGCTCAGCACCGCCGCGGTGGTGTCCGGGTCGCGGAGCCGGTGAAGCAGGCGCTGGAGCAGGACCGCGCGCCGCCCATCGGGGGAGATGCCGTGAGCCGACAGGTAGTCCCTCAGCTCGGCGACCGTGTAGCCCTCGAGGACCTCCTCGAGTGCCGGACCGAGCCCCAGGGCGTCGGGGAACAGCCGTCTGAACCCCCTGCTGCTGCGCCACTCCTCGCCGTCGCGCCAGACCAGGCCGCGACGCGCCAGCTCCTCGAGCGCCGCCCGTGCCGTCCCGGCCGGCTCGGGGACGAGCGACTCGAGGTCGGCGGTCGTGAAGCCGTCGCCCAGCGCTGCCGCTGCCTGCGCTATCGCGAAGCCGTGCCCGTCGACGAGGCTCAGCGCGCGCATCCCCGACATCCCGCTCTCCAGCCGGGCCGCGAGATCGCCCAGCGTCTCCGGTCTCGGCTCCGCGAGCGCGTCCGCGCGCAGCGACAGCAGGTCCGCGAGCGCGTCGGGGGAGAGGGAGGCGAGGTGCTCGGCGAGGGTCCGCACCCGCGCCAGGCTAGTGCGCTGGTGTGACGACGATCGCGTCGTCCACAGCGTCGCGCTGCCGCTCTCCGGCGCGGCCCAGCAGCACCCCCACGACGACTGCGGCCACGGCCACCACGCCCGCTCCTGTGAGCAGCGTGGCGCCCAGCCCGTCCACGAACGCCGTACGCGCCGCCTCCGCCACCCGCCCGCCCACCTGGGACGCCACCCCCGCCGACTCCCGCGCCGCGGCGGGCAGGCCCTGCGGGAGGTTGGACCGGTACGTCGAGGTGAGCACACTGCCGAGGATCGCGATGCCCAGCGCTCCGCCGAGCTCGCGGGACAGGTCGTTGACCGCCGACGCGACGCCCTGCTGCTCGTCGGGCAGCGCTGCGGTGATGGCCGTCGTCGCCGGGGTCATCGCGAGTCCCATGCCGATGCCGAGCGGGACGAGGAACGCGGCGACCCACGCGTACGACGTCCCGGCGTCCACCCGCGAGAGCAGGCCGAGCGCGACGGCCGCGAGCCCCAGGCCGGTCACGCAGACGACACCCGGACCGCGAAGACCCACGAGTCGCGGCGCCAGCCGCGCCGCCGGCATCAGCCCCACCGCGAGCGGCAGCATCGAGAGGGCCGCGACGAGCGCGCTGTCGTGCCGCACGATCTGCAGGTACTGCAGGAACACGAACGCGAACCCGAAGAACGCCAGGAACTGCACGCACACCGACAGCGTCCCCGCGGCGAAGGCGGGACGCGCGAAGAGCCGCGGGTCCAGCATTGGGCGCGCCATCCGCAGCTCCCACACGAGGAACCCGGCGAGCACGAGGATCCCGACCGCGAGCCCCGTGAGCGTCGAGCCCGAGCCCCAGCCGTTCGTCGGCGCCTCGATGAGCGCCCACACGAGCACGCCGAGACCGGCGACCGAGAGCAGCGTCCCTACGAGGTCTGCCGGTGGCGCAGCGGGATCTGCCGACTCGGGAACGATGCGCAGCGTACCGACCAGCGCGAGCAGGGCGAGGACGACGTTGAGCCCGAAGACCGAGCGCCACGAGAACCACTCCAGCAGCAGCCCCGACGTCAGCAGGCCGAGGACTGCCGACGCACCAGCCACTCCTGTCCACGCCGCCACGCCCTGCGCGCGTCGCTCCTCGGGGAACGTGCTCGTGATCGTCGACAGCGTCGCCGGCATGATGAGCGCGGCCGCGAGGCCGAGGACCGCCCGCAGCGCAACGAGTTCCGCGAACCCGCCAGCGGTCATGGCGACGAGCGCGGTGAGGCCGTACACCGACAGCCCGACGGCGAGCACCCGCCGCCGGCCGAAGCGGTCGCCGAGCGCTCCGCCGGGCAGCAGGAGTGCCGCGAACACCAGGGAGTACGCGTCCACCACCCACGCGAGGTCGCTGGACGTGCCGTGCAGGTCGCGGGCGAGGCTCGGGATCGCGACGTTGAGCGAGGTCACCGCGGAGACGACCGTCGCCAGCGCGAGGCAGACGACGGCGAGGACAGGTCTGGTGGGGCGCATCGGATCCTCGATCCACGAGAGGAGCAGGTGCGACTACCGTGGGCGCCCGTGGAGACCAATGCAACGGCGTTGAATTCCGTACGCGCCCGCCGCGGCCGGCGCCCCGGGCCGTCCGACACCCGCGAGCGGCTGCTCGCGGCGGCCCGTACGGAGTTCGCCGAGCACGGCTACCAGCGGGCGACCATGCGCGCGGTCGCGGCGGCCGCGGGCGTCGACGTCAAGCTCGTCGCGCACTACTTCGGCAGCAAGAAGGGGCTGTTCGGGGCCGCCATGGAGCTGCCGGTGAACCCCGCCGCGATCCTCGGTGCCCTGCTCGAGGGCGACGTGCGCCTGCTCCCGGAGCGCATCGTGGCCAGCGTGCTGCAGGTCTGGGACGACCCGGTGGACGGCCCGCTGCTGCGGACCCTGATGCTCAGCGCCCTGCACGACGAGGCGATGGCGACGGCGTTGCGCGAGTACATCGAGCGCGAGGTGTTCGACCGGCTCGCCGAGCGGCTGCCCGGGCCGCACGCCCGCGCCCGTGCCGCAGCGGGCATGGCGCAGATCGCGGGGCTGATCTTCGCGCGCTACCTCCTGCAGGTCGGCCCCGTCGCCGCGATGCCCGCGGGCGAGCTCGCCGCGCAGGTGGTCCCCGCGCTGCGGACGGCGCTCGGCCTCGACCCGCGGCGCCGGCCCGGCCGTTGAATTCGGCACCCAACGTTGTGGTGCTGGTTCGGGGCTATGACGCGAACCAGCACCACAACGTTGGGGAGCGCGCGGAGCGGGGTAGCCCAAGATCATGACCGACAAGGCGTCGTCGCAGCAGGACCTGCCGCAGCACGGGCTGGCGCCCTCGTCCCACGCCGCCGTCCAGGTCGTCACCTCGGCCGTCATCGGGACCGCCGTGGCCCTCGCCGTGGGGCTGACGACGCCGGTTCCCGCTGCGTACGCCGCGATGCTCGGCTGGGTCGTCACCCTCGTCGTCTACCTGGCCTGGGTGTGGCGGGCGAGCTGGCACCTCGACCCCGAGGGCACTGCGGCCGCGGCCGTGCGCGAGGACCCGACACGCAGGGCGGCCGACCTGCTCCTCCTCCTCGCGGCGGTGCTCAGCCTCGGGGCCGTCGCGTACGCCCTCGGGCAGGCCGGCCAGGCCAAGGGGCTGGAGGAGCTGGGCCTCGCGGCGATCGGGGTCGCGACCGTCGCCAGCTCGTGGTTCCTCGTGCACACGGTCTACACGCTGAAGTACGCGCAGGAGTACTACAGCGGCGAGGACGGCGGCATCTCGTTCAACTCCGACGCGCAGCCCGTGTGGAGCGACTTCGCCTACGTCGCGCTGACCATCGGCATGACGTTCCAGGTCTCGGACACCGACTTCCAGACCTCCGCCCTGCGCCGCCTCGCGATCCGGCACATGCTGCTCTCGTTCCTGTTCGGCGCGGTCATCCTCGCCACGACCATCAACCTGCTGGCGGGGCTGAGCAAGTAGCGGTCCTGGCGCGGCGAGCCCCCTCGCGCACCCGACGTCGTGGGGCTGGTTCGGGGCTATGGCGCGAATCAGCCCCACAACGTTGGGGAGGGCGCCGAGGGGGATGCCCTGCTCAATCGATGCAGCAAGGACGCTAGTGCGAGCCGGAGCCGCCGTCAACAGCGGTCACAAGCTGACCCACCCGATCAGGTCACGGTTCGATAACGGTACTTGACGGCGCTTTCGCCGCAGCGCACAGTCTGCTCAATCGTTACAGCGAGCCGGTCGACCGGCCCGACGAAGGGCACTCCATGGCACAGGCGCCGATCTCCCGGCGGGTGACGCTGCGCGACATCGCGGAGCGCGCCGGGGTGTCCGTCAGCGCCGTCTCGATGGCCCTGTCGGACCACGCCCGCATCGGCGAGCAGACCAAGCGCGAGATCCGCGCGGTCGCCCAGGAGCTCGGCTACGTCACCAACTCCGCCGCCCGCGCCCTGCGGGCCCAGCGGACCGGCACCCTCGCCCTCGTCGTGCCCAACACCGGCCAGCACGTCTTCAACCACCCGTACTTCATGCACCTGCTCGACGGAGTCAACGAGGTCGTCAACGAGGTCGACGGCACGCTGCTCATCTCCACCAACCCCGACGAGCGGCACGGAGTGGCGGCGTACGAGCGGATCCTGCGCTCGCGCGCCGCCGACGGCGCCATCATCGCCTCGGCCGCCGCCGACGACCCGGGCGTGCTGCGGCTGCTGGACTCCGGCGTCCCGGTCGTGCTCGTCGGGCACTACCCGCGGATCCCCGACGCCGTGGCCATCGGCGTCGCCGACGTCGACGGGGGCCGCGCGGCGACCGACCACCTCGTCGGCCACGGCGCCACCCGCATCGCCACCATCACCGGCCCGCACAACCACCAGACGTCCATCGACCGGCTCGAGGGCTTCACCCGCAGCCTGCACGCCGCCGGCCTCGAGCCGGTCGGGATCGCCGAGGGCGACTTCGGCGAGGAGTCGGGGCGCGCCGCCACCGCCGCGCTGCTCGACGAACACTCTGACATGCAGGCGATCTTCGTCGCCAACGACGAGATGGCGTACGGCGCGCTGCTCGAGCTCCGCGCCCGCGGGCTCGACGTGCCGGGCGACGTGCGGCTCGTCGGCTACGACGACTTCGGCGTCTCCCGCCTCACCACCCCTGCCCTCAGCACCGTCACCGTCCCCGCGGTCGACGTCGGGCGTCGCGCCGCCCGACGGCTCCTCGACCTCATCGACCGCAACGTCCCGGAGCCGCGTACGGAGACCCTGCCGGTCTCGCTCACCACCCGCGCGTCCTGCGGCTGCTGACGCAGGAACCCCCCCTCGCGCCCGGCCAGCGGTCGGGCGCACAGCCGCCCCATGCCTGCACGTCCACGGTCCGTCAAGGAGGACACCATGTCGTACGCCCCCCGCCGCGCGCTGCCCAGCGCGGCGATCGCCCTGAGCCTCACCGCCCTCGCGGCGTGCGGCTCGTCCAGCTCGTCGAGCACGCCCGCGTCGGACAACGGCAAGGTCGTGAAGCTGCAGATGCTCACCGGCTTCACGGGTCCGGACCGCCCGTCCTACCAGGCGCTCGTCGACAACTGGAACTCCGCGCACCCCAACATCCAGGTGACCATGGACGTCCAGCCCTGGGCCGCGATCGGGCAGAAGCTGCCGCAGTCGTGGGCCACCGGCCAGGGCCCGGACCTCGCGACCCCGAGCTTCGACCCGAACGCGATCTTCCAGTACATCAAGACCAACTCGGTCGAGCCGCTCGACTCCGCTGTCGGCACCGGGGACGCCAAGGTCGAGGTCAGCACGTTCCCGAAGACCGTCACCTCGGCGTTCACGGTCGACGGCAAGCTGTACGCCGTCCCCGCCAACCTCGCGACACTCGTCCTCTACTACAACAAGGCCCTGCTGCAGAAGGCCGGCGTCACGGCCCCGCCGGCGACGGTCGACGAGCTCGTCACCGACGCCAAGAAGCTCACGCTGCCGGCCGGGTCGAGCACGCCGACGCAGTACGGCATCTCCCTCGCCGACCACGAGACCATCCAGATGTGGCCGATCCTGCAGTGGCTCGGCGGCGGCGACATCGTCGACGCGAAGGGCTGCGCGACGATCGACAGCCCGCAGAGCGTCGCGGCCCTCAAGACCTGGGCCGACCTCGTGCAGAAGGACCACGTCAGCCCGGTGGGCCAGACGGGTGCCGACGCCGACACGCTGTTCTCCTCGAAGAAGGCGGCGTTCGAGATCAACGGCCCCTGGGCGGCAGCCGGCTACCGCAAGGCCGGCATCGACCTCGGGATCGCTCCCGTGCCCTCGGGCAGCGCCGGCCCGGTCACCCTCGCCTCCACCGTTCCGCTCATGGTCGCGAAGTCCAGCAAGCACAAGGCGGAGGCGGAGCAGTTCCTCGCCTACTGGACGGGCAAGACCGCGCAGCTCGCGTTCTCGAAGGGCGGCTTCCCGCCGGTCCGTACGGATCTGGCGAGCCAGGTGACCGGTGACGCCAAGGAGTTCGCCGCTGCCCTGCCGAACGCCCGGCTCTACCTCGCCGGCCTGCCCACCGGGTCGAAGGTCGACAGTGACGTCTACGTCCCGCTGATCGGCAAGATCACCCGCGGCTCCGACGTGGCCGGGGCAGCATCGGCTGCAGCCAAGCAGATCAACGGCATCACCGGCTGCAAGGCCTGAGCCACCTCACGAGCACGACGGGAGCAGGAACGAGATGACCGCGTTGACGACGGGGACGTCGCCGGGCCCACGGGCCCGGAGACGCCTCCGCTGGAACCCCGCCTACGCCTTCGTCGCCCCGAGCGTCGTGCTCATCGCCGTTTTCATCGTCGAGCCCATCGTCCAGTCCGGGTGGATGAGCCTGCACGACTGGTCGATGGGCGAGGCGTCGCACCGCATGCGCGGGTTCGGCAACTACGCCGACCTGCTGCACGACAGCCGCTTCTGGAACGCGCTCAAGGTCACCTGCCTCTACACCGCAGGGACCGCGGCGGGGCAGGTGGCCCTCGGGCTGCTGCTGGCCGAGGCGCTCCGGCGCACGACGTGGTTCAGCTCGGTGCTGCGGACGGCGTTCTTCTTCCCGTTCATCGCCTCCATGGCAGTCGTCGGCATCGTGTGGCGGTTCCTGCTCGACCCCCAGGTCGGCCTCGTCGACGCGTGGTCCGGCCACCTGGGGCTCGGGCACCCGAACTGGCTGCAGTCCACATCGCTCGCGCTTCCCACGATGATCGGGGTCGGCATCTGGAAGGGCTTCGGCTTCACCATGATCGTGCTGCTCGCGGCGATCCAGGCGATCCCGACCTACCTGTACGAGGCCGCGCGGCTCGACGGCGCCGGCAGGGTGGCGCAGTTCCGCCACGTCACCCTGCCGACGCTGCGCCCCTCGGTGCTCTTCGTCACGGTCATCGCGACGATCCAGGGGCTGCAGCTGTTCGACCTGTCCTACGTCATGACCGGCGGCGGACCGGTGTTCCACACCGAGTCGGTCGTGCAGTACCTCTACCAGCGCGGGTTCGTCGACTTCTCCCTGGGCTACGCGAGCGCCATCGCCTGGGTGCTGTTCGTCGTGATCCTCGCGGTCGCCCTCGTCCAGCTCCGCGTCCTGAGGTACCGCGATGTTGACTGAGACCGCCCCCGGCACCCGCAGCACCAGGGCGGCATCACCGGGTCGGCCGGCGCCTCGCGCCACCCGGCTGCTCGCCCGCACCGGATCCCTCATGGCCGCAGTGGTCCTCGCGGGCGCCGCGCTCGCGACGATCCTGCCGTTCCTCTGGATGCTGGGCGTCGCGCTCCGCCCGGCCTCCGACCTCTACGCCCACCCCGCCTCGATCCTGCCGGGTCACTGGTCGCTGGACGGCTTCCGCGCCGTCGTCGACCAGCTGCCCTTCGGCCGGCTCGTGCTCAACACCTTCGTCTTCGCCGGCGGCACCTGCGTGCTGCTGCTGTTCTTCGACTCGCTCACGGCGTACGCGCTGGCGCGGCTGGAGTTCCGCGGCAAGAACGCGCTGTTCGTGCTCATCCTCGCCACCCTCATGGTGCCGTTCCAGGTGACGCTGATCCCGGTGTTCCTCACGCTGTTCCACCTGGGCTGGCTCAACACCGAGCACGGGCTCATCCTCCCGCGCGCCACCAGCGCGCTCGGCATCTTCATGCTGCGCCAGTTCTTCGTCCAGCTTCCCAAGGAGCTCGACGAGGCCGCGCGCATCGACGGCGCGGGCCCGTGGACGATCTACTGGCGGATCATCCTCCCGCTGTCCAAGCCCGCACTGGCCTCGCTGTTCGTCATCCAGTTCGCCGCCCTGTGGAACGACTTCCTCTGGCCCCTGGTCGTCACCAGCGACCCGTCCAAGCGCACGCTGCCCGCCGCGCTGACGATGTTCTCCAGCTCGGACGGGGTCGACCACGCCGCGCTCATGGCCGGCGCCGCCATCTCGCTCAGCCCGCTGGCGCTGGCCTTCCTGCTCGCGCAGCGCTTCTTCGTCCAGGGCGTCGCCGCCTCGGGGCTCAAGTGACACCCGCCCCGCCTCCCACCCGGAGCCTCCCGTGATCACCTGCCGCGTCACCCTCGACCCCGACTTCACCGTGGGGGAGGTGCCCCGCCGCCTGTTCGGCTCGTTCATCGAGCACATGGGCCGCTGCGTCTACGGCGGCATCGTCGACCCCGGCCACCTCGAGTCCGACACCGCGGGCTACCGCGCCGACGTCCTCAAGCTCACCCGCGACCTCGGCGTCAGCCTCGTGCGCTACCCGGGCGGGAACTTCGTCTCCGGCTACCGCTGGGAGGACGGCGTCGGCCCGGTCGAGCAGCGTCCCTCCCGGCTCAACCTCGCCTGGCACAGCACCGAGCCGAACACCTTCGGGCTGCACGAGTTCATGACGTGGGCCGCGCAGGCCGAGGTCGAGCCGATGATGGCGGTCAACCTCGGTACGCGCGGCATCGAGGACGCCTGCAACCTGCTGGAGTACGCCAACCACCCCGGCGGCACGGCGTGGTCGGACCTGCGCGCCCGCAACGGCTCGCCGGACCCGTTCGGCATCAGGCTCTGGTGCCTCGGCAACGAGATGGACGGGCCCTGGCAGCTCGGCTTCAAGTCGGCCGACGAGTACGGCCGGCTCGCCGCCCAGACCGGCAAGGCGATGCGCGCGGTCGACCCGACGATCGAGCTCGTCGCCTGCGGCAGCTCGACGCCCAGCATGCCGACCTTCGGACAGTGGGAGGCGACGGTCCTCGAGCACGCGTACGACGTCGTGGACTACATCTCGCTCCACGCGTACTTCACCAACGACCCCGAGGACCGCGCCGGCTGGCTGGCCTCGGGCGTCGCCATGGACGAGTTCATCGACGGAGTCGTCGCGACCGCGGACCACATCGGTGCGAAGCGCCGCTCCCGCAAGAAGCTCATGGTCAGCTTCGACGAGTGGAACGTCTGGTACGACGGCAGGACTCCCGGCACCACCGAGGACTGGGTCCCCGACCCGCGGCTCATCGAGGAGGACTACGACGTCGAGGATGCGGTCGTCGTCGGCGGCCTGCTCATGAGCCTGCTGCGGCACGCCGACCGCGTCGGGGTCGCCGCGCTCGCCCAGCTGGTCAACGTCATCGCCCCGATCCGGGCCGAGCCCGACGTCGCCGCCTGGCGGCAGACGACGTTCTTCCCGTTCTCGCTCACGGCGCGGCTCGCCCGGGGGATAGTGCTGCAGACCCGGCCGCAGGTCGCCGCGATCCCCACCAAGGCCCTCGGCGAGGTCCCCGCCGCTGACGCAGTCGCGGTGCACGACCCCGCGACCGGCGCGGTGACGGTGTTCGCGCTCAACCGGCACCAGGACCAGACCGTCGACCTTCAGCTCGGCCTGCGGGCGTTCGGTGCTCTCACCGTCGCCGAGCACCTGCTGCTGGGCGGGGCCGACCTCGACGCGAGCAACACCCGGGCGACCCCCGAGCGCGTGGCACCGCGCAGCGCCGCGGGGACGGCGGAGGCCGCACGCGCCACGGAGACCGGCTTCTCCGTCCCGCTGCCGCCGGTCTCCTGGAGCGTGCTGCGGCTGGTCCCGGCGCAGGGGGAGGCATGACCACGGTCCAGGCCGGCCCGGTGTCCGCCCGCATCCCCGCCTGGGACGGCTACTGCGCCGACCCCTTCGCGCTCGCGACGCCCGAGGGCTTCGTCCTGTACGGCACGGACCCGACGGTCGCCCGGGACGATCCGCGTGTGTTCTGCCTGCTGCACAGCGAGGACCTGCGGACGTGGCGACACGTGGGCGGTGCACTCACCCGGCTCGCCGACGAGCCCGAGGGCGCGGAGTACTGGGCACCCGAGGTCGCCCACGCCGACGGCACCTACTACCTCTACTACTCGGTGGGGGCGGGGGAGGTGGGTCACGCCCTCCGGGTCGCCGCCTCCCGTTCCGCGCTGGGGCCCTTCGAGGACGTCGGGGTCGTCCTCACGCCGGGTCTCCCCTTCGCCATCGACGCCTCGCCTGTGCAGGACGCCGACGGCTCCTGGTGGCTCTACTTCGCGACCGACCACCTGGCCGGTCCCCGGCCCGGGACCGTGATCGCCCGTGCGCGGCTCCACCACATGACCGAGCTGGGACCGGTCGAGATCGTCCTCACGGCCGACGCGGACTGGCAGGTCTACCAGCGCGACCGGTTGATCTACGGCGAGCGGCGCGACTGGCACACGCTCGAGGGTCCGTCGCTGCAGTACCGGCAGGGCCGCTGGTGGATGCTCTACAGCGGCGGCAACTGGCAGGGCGAGGGCTACGGCGTGGGCCTCGCCGCCGCGGCCAGCCTCGACGGGGACTGGGCTCCCGTGGGGGAGGGGCCGAGCGTCCTGTCGTCGGCGAGCGGCCTGCTCGGGCCCGGGCACTGCAGCGTGCTGCTCGCGGAGGGCAGGGACTTCCTCGTCTTCCACGCGTGGGACGACGCACGCCGACTACGGCGCCCGCACCTCGCGCCGCTGACGTGGACCGAGCAGGGGCCCGTGGTCGAGCTCGGCTGAGGCACCATGGCTGCGTGACCCGGCGATGAGGAGTGCGCGGCTGCTCGGCGTCGCGGCCGCCGGCCTGCTCGCGGCCGCCGCCTTCGCCTGGGCTTCCGGCCAGCGCGGAGCCGCCGCGTTCTACCTGCTCGCGGCCCTCGGGCTCGGCTCCGCGTCCGTCGTCGAGCGGCGCAGGCACCGGCGCCGCCGCTAGCCCTACGCCTCCGCCCGCCCGGCCACGACCCGCTCGATCCGCCGGTCGGGCACCAGCCAGGCGCTCGCCAGCACGACGTACGCCGCCAGCCCGGCCCACGCGCTCAGCGGCGTCAGCGCGATCCCGAGCAGGCAGAGCACCGGCGACAGCTTGCCCTTGAGGTCGCTGCCGACGGCGATGCGCACCAGCGACTGCTCGCCCTGCAGCCGGATGATGCACGTCTGCAGCAGGAAGTACGCGATGGCCGCCGCGAGCTGGATGGCGCCGTACAGCGCGACGGGGACGGCGTCGAAGTGGTGCTCGCCCATGAAGCCGGCCGCCCACGGCACCAGCGAGAGCCAGAACAGCAGGTGCAGGTTCGCCCACAGCACCAGCCCGTCCACGCGGTCGGTGGCGTGCAGCATGTGGTGGTGGTTGTTCCAGTAGATGCCGACGAAGATGAAGCTCAGCACGTAGCTCAGCAGCACCGGCAGCTCGTCGTGCACGGCCGCCCACGTGGTCTGCTCGGGCACCTTCAGCTCGAGCACCATGATCGTGATGATGATGGCGAGGACGCCGTCGGTGAACGCTTCCAGGCGAGAGGTGGGCATGGCCAGACGCTAGCCGGGACGGCGCCGACCCGTACCCGAGTCGCCCCGTCCCCGACTCGGGTACGCCACGCGGCCTGCGACCGGAGCGCCCCTCCCGCCGCTCCGGTCGACGGTCGCTACGCCGGTCGTCCCGCGCCGATGCCCTCGGTCTCCAGCCGCTCGCGGACCTGCCCGCCCTCGGGCAGCACCTCGAGCCGCGCGCCGCGCAGCAGCGCTGCCTCGATGGCGCTGTGCAGGAAGAACGCCAGCGACACCGACGGGCCCTGCACCGCCGCGGTGTCCAGCACGATCACGTCCCCGGCCCTGCTCGTCCGGACCGCTTCTGCCACCCGCTGCCGCTCGACGCTGAGGTCCCCGTCCGGGCCCATCGTCACGAGCACGGGGCGCCGCGCCTGGCTCGGCAGCAGCTGGCTGATCCGACTCTCGTCCTGCTCCACACGGACCTCCTCGTCCGACGGGTGAGACAAGCGACACCGTGGCACCGCGCCCAGCCGTGCGGAACACCGTGCCCGCAGTCGTGATGCGATCGTGACGCAGCGGGCCGAAGAGAGCGCTCCCCGCCTCCGAACGGGTGACGGGAAGCTCAGTGGTTGGCGTGGAAGTGCCAGGCGACCTGCTGCGCGGTGAGCTGGACGGGGTAGACCGCGACCTCGTCGAGGCTCCCGACGAGGTACGGGTTCGACGGGGAGTTCTGCCACCCCGACAGCTGGTTCCCGCCCCAGCGCCAGTAGCCCGTGTAGTTCTGCACGGTGGTGTAGGCCGGGCCCGTCATGGCCTGCTTGACCCCGTCGACGTAGAGCAGCATGCCGGCGGGACCCGAGGTCGCCGCGACGTGGTGCCAGGCGCCGTCGGCCTCCGGGCTGTCGGACTTGATGATCGTGAGGCTGCTGGCGCCGTTGTTGACGCCGAACTCGACGTATCCGCCCGTGTCGATGTAGAGGTTCTGGTTCCAGGCCGAGCTCGACATCCCGGTCTTGTCGTTCGTGTAGCCGATCAGCGCCCCGCCCTGGCCCGGCGCGACCTTGAACCAGCACTCCAGCGAGAAGGTCGAGCTCGGCGTCGTCACCTGCGTCGTGTCGTAGCCGTTGGCCGTGCCGGAGTACGCGACGGCCGTCGACCCCGTCTGCCCCTGCTGCGCCCCCTGCAGCGCCCCGGTCTGCGCTGCGGCCATGGCGATGACGTCGCTGCTGACCGGCTCGGTGCCCTGCGCGCCGCCGCTGTTGTAGAGCGTCGTGACCTCGGCCTGGGTCAGCGCACGGTTGTAGACGTGCACCTGGTCGAGCGTGCCCGGCCAGTAGTTCGTCGGGCTGCCGGCGTTGCGGCCGCGCCCGACCTGCAGCCCGCCCATGGTGGTCGGCACGTAGTTCAGCGTCACCGAGGCCGTGTTGACCAGGGTGCTGCCGACGTACAGCTTCATCAGGTGCGTGCTCGCGTCGTAGGTCCCCGTGAGGAACGTCCACGAGTTCACCGGTGAGCTCGCCGGTGCGTACGTCGCGGTGACCGCGGTGCTGACCGTGCTGTTGATCCCGAAGACCCAGCGCCCGTAGCTGCCGTAGGTCCCGTCGAAGGTGAGCCAGAAGTAGCTGCCGGTGTCGGCGACCTGCGTGACCGCGTCGGCGTAGCTGCCGAGGGTGTTCGTCAGCACCCACGCGGACGTCGTGAAGCTGGTGTTCGCCGGGACCACGGGTGTGCTGCCGCTCGTGGCGTACTGCTGGCTGGCGGCCGCCAGCGCGAGGCCGTTGCCGTACTTCCCGCCCTGCCCGAACGCCGGCGGGGAGCCGGCGTCGCTGGCGAGCGTCAGCGGGATGGTCGGCGTGTTGCCCGACGTGTCGGCCGCGCTCGACGCGCCCGCCGACTCGGAGAAGTCCCAGCGGCCGTAGTACGCCGTGCTGCTGGAGATCGCCGAGATCTCGCTCGGCGTCAGCGCCCGGTTGTAGACGCGGATGTCGTCGACCTTGCCGTTGACCGGGTCGCTCGCGGCGCCGTGGTAGAGCGACCGGCCGACCTCGAGCGACCCTGTCGCGTTCCACAGCGCGGGCACGCTGGTGGCACCGCCTGCCGTGCCGTTGACGTAGACGGTCGCCGTGCCGGCGGTGCTGTCGTAGACCCCGACGAGGTCGTACCACGAGCTGGTGCCCGCCGTGCTGGCCAGCAGGGACTGGTTGAGGGTCGCGCCGGAGGTGTCGGCCGACGTGAGCACGAACCGCCAGCCGGTCCCGGCCTTGTAGCCGAGGTAGAACGCGGAGTTGACCGAGCCGTCCTGGCTGACGACGGTCTGGGTCCCTGCGGTGCCGGCGAACATGATGCGCGCCGAGACGCTGAAGCTCCGGTCCGTACGCACGGCCGGGCGCGCCGACGCCACCACCTGGGCGCTGCTGGCGCCGAAGGAGAACGCGTTGCCGGACCAGCCGGTCGCCCCGACGGTCGCGCCGGTGACCGTGCCGGGGTCGGCCCCGCCCGAGGAGTCGTACGCCGTGGTGCCCGACGCCTCGTCCGCCTTCCACCACAGCGACGGGCCGTCGGTGCGCCCGTTGTAGGTCCCCGACGAGGAGCCGCTGCTGCTGGTGGCGGTGCTCGTGGAGCTCGCCGACGCGGCCTCGTCCTGGCGGTAGTAGAGCGAGGGCGACTGGCGGCCCACCGCGGTCGGGTAGTCGTCGAACGAGGACGCCGCCGTCAGCGTGCTCGAGCTGGTCCCGGTCCCGCGGAAGGCGGCGCGGGCGACGCCCACGGGGACCACGAGGAGGGCGAGGAGCAGGCAGAGCACGGCCCGCGTGCGGCGTCCCTCTGCGCTGCTCACGCGCGTCCCATCGGCAGGGACGTCCCCGGCATGACGTGCGCGAGGGCCTGTCACCCCCGCTTCCTAGACTCGCCGGCATGGCCCGCTCGCTCGACGCCCTCGCGGACGCGGAGATCCGCGCGCTCGTGGGCACCCGTGCGTACGAGCTGGGGCGGGCGCTGGCCGAGGCCGGCCGTGTCACCGGCCTGACCCGCGACGCCGCGTCGGGGGAGATCTCCGGGCTGGTCAAGGGGACGATGCCCGCGCCTTACCAGGTCCTCGTCGCGCCCAAGGGCAAGGGCGTCGCGGGCCACTGCTCCTGCCCGGTGGCGTTCGACTGCAAGCACGTGGCCGCCCTGCTGCTCGCCGCGCGCACCGGGCCCGCCGGGTCGAGCTGGCAGCGCAGCCTCGCCGCGGTCGTCGAGACGGTGCCCGCCTCGCGAGGGAAGCCGCTCGCGCTGCTCGTCGACGCGGTGGCGACGCCGGCGGTGGGGCAGCGGACGCGCCAGGAGCTGCGGCTGCGCCCGCTGTGCCAGGGGGCCAAGGGGCAGTGGGTGAAGACCGGGGTGTCGTGGCTGGACCTGCGGCGCACGGACCTGCTCGGCCGCTACGACAAGGCCCAGCGCGAGGCGCTGCGCGACATCGCCCAGGCGCATGCGGCGGTGTCGGGGGCTTACTACTACGGCAGCAGCTCGAGCTCGATCCGCGTCACCGACTTCGGCCCGACCGCGCTGCGGCTGCTGCAGCGGGCGGCGGCGCGCGGCGTCGCCCTCGTCGACGACCGGCTGCGCCCGGTGGCCCTCGCGGAGTCGGCGCCGGTCGCCCTCGACCTGGCCGACGAGGACGGCGCGATCCGCCTGCAGCCGGTCCTCCAGCACGCTGCCGGGGGCGTGCCGCTCTCCGAGCTCGACCTCGTGGGCGAGCCGCCGGTGGGGGCGTTCTCGCACGACCCGCGCGTCGTCGCCGCCCTCGCGCCGGACCAGCAGGACGCCAGCCTCGTCGTCGTGCCCTTCCCCGAGCAGCTCGACGACCGGCTCCGCGAGCTGTGGCGCGCGACCGAGCCGCTGACGATCCCGGCGACCGAGTCCGCCGCGTTCTTCTCGGGCTACTACCCGGCGCTGCGCCAGGTCGCCCCGCTCGTGTCGCGCGACGGCAGCGTCAGCCCGCCCGAGGTCGAGCCGCCCGTGCTGGCCCTCACCATCGCGTGGTCCGGGCTCGAGGCCGACCTCGCCTGGGGGTTCGAGTACCGCGTGGGCGACGCCGTCACCCGCGTCCCGCTCACCGGAGCCGCGAGCGGGGTCTCCCGTGACCTCGACGAGGAGCACCGGGTGCTCGACGCCCTCTCCGACCGGGTCCAGCGCTTCCTCGACATGCCGCCGCACGTCCGCGACATGGACGCGGTCGAGCTCGTGCAGGAGGTGCTGCCGCTGCTGCGCTCCTCCGGCGTGCGGCTCACCGAGCTCGGGGAGCGGCCCGACTTCCGGCCGGTCACGCTCCCGCCCGTCATCGGCATCACCGCGGAGGAGACCGGGCGCCACCGCGACTGGTACGACCTGGCCGTCACGGTCTCGGTCGACGGTGAGGTCGTGCCGTTCGACAAGCTGTTCCGCTCGCTCGTGCAGGGGCGGACGCACCTCATGCTCGAGGGCGGCAGCTACCTCGACCTGCGCCGACCGGAGCTCGAGACCCTGCGCGAGCTCATCGAGGAGGCTGAGCGCGTGCAGGACCGCACCTCGGAGAACCTCTCGCTGAGCGTCTACCAGGTCGGCCTCTGGCAGGAGCTGCTGCGGCTGGGGATCGTGCAGTCGCAGAGCGAGCGCTGGAACACCGCCGTACGCGGTCTGCTGGAGCTGCCCGACGCTCCGCCTCCGCCGGAACCTCCCGGCCTGCAGGCAGAACTGCGGCCCTACCAGCGTGCCGGCTTCCAGTGGCTGGCCTTCCTCTGGCAGCACCAGCTCGGCGGCATCCTCGCCGATGACATGGGCCTCGGGAAGACTCTGCAGACGCTGGCGCTCGTGCTGCACGCTCGCGCTGCTTCCCCTGCTGGTGGGCCGTTCCTCGTCGTCGCGCCGACGAGTGTGGTCGCGGGCTGGGCCCGGGAGGCGGCGCGGTTCGCGCCGGGTCTCGACGTGCGCACGGTCACCGCGACCACGTCCAAGCGGCGGGTCCCGCTCGCCGAGGACATCGCCGGGGCCGACGTCGTGGTCACGTCCTACACGCTGCTACGCATCGACGAGCCGTCCTACAGCGCGCTCGACTGGGCCGGGCTCGTGCTCGACGAGGCGCAGTACGTCAAGAACCCGCGCGGGCGCACGTACGCCGCTGCCCGCAAGATCTCCGCGCCCTTCCGGTTGGCCGTGACGGGCACCCCGCTCGAGAACAGCCTGCTGGATCTGTGGTCCTTGCTCTCCATCGCCGCGCCCGGGCTCTACCCGGACCACGAGGTCTTCACCGAGATCTACCAGCGGCCCATCGAGCGGGGCAACCACCCCGAGCTGCTCGCGCAGCTCCACCGGCGCGTACGGCCGCTTATGCTGCGGCGCACCAAGGAGCAGGTCGCCTCCGAGCTGCCGCCCAAGCAGGAGCAGATCCTCGACGTCCCCCTGGAGCCGAAGCACTTCCGCGTCTACCAGGCGCACCTCAACCGCGAGCGGCGCAAGGTCATGGGGCTGCTGCACGACTTCAAGCGCAACCGCTTCGAGATCCTCAAGTCGCTGACGATGCTGCGCCAGCTCGCGCTCGCGCCGGAGCTCGTCGACCCTGAGTACACGGGCCTGCCCTCCAGCAAGATCGAGGTCCTGCTCGAGCAGCTGGTCGAGGTCGTCGCCGAGGGCCACCAGGTGCTGGTGTTCAGCCAGTTCACCCGGTTCCTCCAGCTCGTCCGCACGCGCCTGGACTCCGCCGGGATCCGCAGCGCCTACCTCGACGGGCGTACGCGCGACCGCGAGGCGCCGATCGCCGAGTTCAGCTCGGGTGCCGCGTCGGTGTTCCTCATCAGCCTCAAGGCCGGGGGAGTGGGGCTCAACCTCACCGCCGCCGACTACGTCTACATCCTCGACCCGTGGTGGAACCCCGCCGTCGAGGCGCAGGCCGTCGACCGCGCCCACCGCATCGGCCAGGACAAGCCGGTCATGGTCTACCGCCTTGTGGCGACCGGGACGATCGAGGAGAAGGTGCAGGACCTCAAGGCGAAGAAGGAGGCGCTGTTCCGCCAGGTGGTCGACGACGACGGCGCGGTCTCCGGCCCGCTCACGGCGGACGACGTACGCGGCCTGCTGGGCTGAGTGCGGGCGCCGTCGCTGAGGTCCTCGCGGGCCCCACCTCCCCGCGCTGATCATGCACATCTTGTGGCGGCGGAGCCCCCTCCCTCGCCCGTGATCATGCAGATCACGGGCCGTCCTGGGGTGAACTTGATCAGGCTGCCCGATCGAGTGGAGTCACGCCGAGGGGGAGGAGTGGCTGCGCGAGAGCGGTCTCGTCGGGGCCCGCTGACGCGGTACGGCGCCCGACGGCCCGGACCCGCCCCCGGCCGGCCGGCCTCCTGCGCTGGCGGCTACCCGATGGGGGTCCATCCGTACTCGCCCACGACGGTGGCCCCGGCGGCACAACACTGATGGGGCGACGCACCGCCAAGGCCGTCCGCCTCCTCAGCCGCGCGGCACACGAACTGACGGCGAGCATCACGAGATTCAACCCCTTCGGCGACCACCTCGTGCTGCTGGGCGCGAACCTGATCGGGCAACCTGATCAACTTTCCAGCGGTGAGCCGAAGGCCCTCGCGCGAGCGGCGAGCAGCCGTCCCCGCACCTGCCGTGGCTAGAGTCGCCGTCGTGCGCCTCCCTCGCCTGCTGGTCCCGCTGCTCGCCGCCCTGCTGAGCGCGATCGTGAGCTCGCTCGCCCTCGTGGCGCCGGCCTCGGCGGCGACGCCGCTGCCGAAGCTCCGCGGCTGCGACGTCAAGGCCGCGCTGCGCCCGCACACGCTCTGGCTGTCGTGCGACAGCACCTGGGAGCTCAAGGGCCTTCGCTGGACCCGGTGGACGGCGACGGGCGCGACCGGCACGGGGACCGAGTCCGTCAACGATTGCAAGCCGGACTGCGCCGACGGCTCGTGGCGGAGCTACCCCGTCCGACTGGCGCTCAGCGGGCCGATCGACACCGAGGCCAGCGGGCGCATCTTCGGCCGGATCGTGCTGACCTACCCGAAGCACGACGCGCAGGGCCACCGTTCGCGCTCGATCGACATGGTCCGCGACTACCAGGTGGTCCCGATCGGCGGTCGGCCGCCGACGGCGACGGAGCTGACCGCTCTCACGGCGGCCTTCACCGCGGAGTGCGCGTCGCGCGGTGCGAAGCTCGGCGGCGGCCCGCTGGGCTTCCACGTCTCCACGGTCAATCGGGGCTGGGCGTGGGGCGAGGGCGTGTGCACGCAGACCGAGCTCGTCGCCGTGCTCGAGCGCTCCGGCGGCGCCTGGCACATCGTCGTCGACGAGTCCGGTGGTCCCGTCGCCTGCGCCGACGTCGAGAAGCAGGTGCCGCTGCCGGTCGTCCGCGACCTGCGCATCCTGGGGACGGACGCCACGGGCATGGAGACGCACTGCTAAGCGGACACGCTCAGCCGAGCCGCTCCCGCAGCCCCGTCGCGCGCGCCGCCGTCCGCTCCACCGCCGCGACGACCGCCTCCTCCGAGCCGATGACGCGCACCGATCCGATCGCCCGGGTCAGCGCGGTGTAGAGCGTCTCCCGCGTACCCAGCGGCGAGCTCGCCGGCGGCAGCACGAGGCTCACCCGGGCGAACTGGCTGCCCTGGCTGCGGTGCACGGTCATCGCGTGCAGCGGGCGTACGGCGCCGAGCCGCGCGAGCGGCACCACGACGGGAGCGCCGCCCCGCCCGAACGCCCCCACGATGCCGTCGCGCCGCTCCACGACGGCGCCCGTGTCGCCGTTGAACAGCCCGATCTCCGCGTCGTTCTCCGTGACGAGCAGCGGCTCGCCGACGTAGCGCCCGTCCGGGCGTACGTCGAGGTCGAGCTCCTCCTCGAGCCAGCGCTGCACCAGCCCGCTCCACCGCTGGACGCCGCGGGGACCGGTGCGGTGCGCGCAGAGCAGGCGGTGCCGGTCGACGGCTTCCAGCGCGCCGGGGAGGTCGCCCACCCGGGCGGCCGCCAGCAGCGCGCGCCCAGCGTCGAGCGCGTCCGTGCGGATGCCGGCCCAGGCGTCCTCGCCGACCGGGTCGTCGTCGGCCACCTCGACGAACTGCACGCTCGGGTCACCGGAGCGCAGGACCTGCAGCGCCGCAGCGGCTTCGCCGTCCTGCACCGCGCGGGCGAGGCGGGCGATCGGCCCGGTCGAGGCGAAGCGCCGGTTGGAGGTCAGCCGCGCGACGCTGCCCGCGAGCCGGGTCGAGGCGGCGACGTCGCCGAGCACCGCGCCGGCCTCGACCGAGGCTAGCTGGTCCGGGTCGCCGACGAGGATGACCCGGGTAGCCGGGCGCAGCGCCTCGAGCAGCCGGGCCATCATCGTCAGCGGCAGCATCGAGGCCTCGTCGACGACGAGCACGTCGACCGGCAGCCGGTCGTGGCGGTCGTGCCGGAAGCGGCTGCGGGCGTCGGGCCGCCAGCCGAGCAGCCGGTGCAGCGTCGTCGCCCTCAGCGTCTGCACCTGGTCGCGGGCAGGGGAGTCCAGCGTGGCGGAGGAGGCGCGGACCGCCTCCTCGAGGCGCACCGCCGCCTTCCCGGTCGGCGCAGCCAGGGCGACGCGCCAGGTCGGGTGCTGCTCGAGCAGCAGCGCGAGCAGCCGCGACACCGTCGTGGTCTTCCCGGTGCCGGGGCCGCCGGCGAGCACGCTCACCCGGTGCCGTGCGCAGAGCTCCGCCGCGACCCGCTGGTCCGCGTCGTCGACCTTCGGGAACAGCCGGGCCAGCGCCGCCTGGAGCAGGGACTCGTCGAGGTCGTCGGGCGCGGAGTCCGTCCGCGCCAGCAGCTCCTCCGCGACCTGCTCCTCCTGGTGCCAGTAGCGCGCCAGCCACACCCGCGACCCCTCGACCCGCAGCGGCCCGCCGACGAGCGGGCTCGCTGCCACGCGCGCCGCCCAGTCCGCGCCCGGCCACGGCAGCACCACGGGCTCCGCGTCGACGTCCTCGTCCGGGCTCGTCGTCTGCTCGGCGGTGGCGAGGTCGAGCACGACCGAGCCGTGCCGCGTCGAGCGCACGGCCAGCGCCACGGCGAGCAGCACGGCCTCGTCGGTCTCCCCGGCCAGCGCGGCGAGCCGCGTCGCGACGTGCACGTCAGCCGGCACGAGCACCCCCGCTGCGGCGAAGTCCGCGAGGGAGCCGGACGCGGCGACGGAGACGGCGCTCACGGCGTACCTGCCAGCAGGTCGGAGGTGTCGACCACCAGCCCGGGCGGCGGCTGCCAGGAGAAGACGCCGGGCGCCGAGCCGTCGGACGCGCTGACGCCGGGGCCGACCATGCCGCGCAGGAACAGGTAGAGCGCGCCGCCGAGGTGCTGCGCCGGGTCGTACGCCGGCAGCCGCCAGCGCAGGTAGCGGTGCAGCGCCACGGAGTAGAGCAGTGCTTGCAGGGGGTAGTGCGACTCGATCATCGCCCGCTCCATCGCCGCCGGACGGTAGTGCCAGGCGGTCAGCGGCTCGTCGTACGGTGCGAGCCGGTTGGTCTTGTAGTCCACGACGACGAAGCGCCCGTCACCGGTGCGCAGCACCGCGTCGATGCTGCCGGTGAGGTAACCGCGCACGGGCGGTGGCGCGAGGTGCGCCAGGGCGGCGGCGTACGCGCTGAGCAGTCCGCCGGGGACGTGCCGGCGCCACAGCGGGGCGAGCCGCTCGAGCAGCACCTCGAGCGCGCCGGGGTCGTCGCCGCCGGCGAGGGGCAGCTCGAACTCCAGCTCCGCCAGGCGGTCCTTGCCCTCGAACGCGGCCAGCGGCACGCCGCCCGCGAGGTCGAGCGGTGTCGCGAGCGACGACTCCAGGGCGGCGACGAGCCCGTCGGGCGCGAGCCCGGGCGCGTAGCGGCCGACGGCGCGGGTGACGACGCCGCGCAGGTCGCCGGAGAGGTCCTCGAGGGCCGCGTGGACGAGCGTGCCGAACGCCGTGCCCCCGGGCAGCTCCGACCACGGCGACGGCACGTCGTGCAGGTGCGCCTCGCCGTTGTGGGCGGCCTCGACGGGCAGGTCCGCCTCGTCCTCCTTCTGGGCGGTCTCGGGCTCGGAGCCGAAGCGCATGCCCTCGTGGGCCGCTGCGGTGAGCGACGAGTAGGACGTCCTGCGCCACAGCAGGTCCAGCGGCCGGTCGAAGCGGGCGAGCTCGAGCTGCGGCGGCGGGGGAGGGGTCGGCTTCCACGCCTGCAGCTCGCGCGACCCGACGACCTCCACGGCGAAGCCGCCGTCGCTCGCTGCGGCCCGCTCGCGGAACTGCTCGACGCTCGCCGCGTCGGACAGCACGTCCAACCGCTGCGGCAGGACGCCGTCGGGGCCGCTGCCGGCGAGCAGCCGGTGCAGCGGTGCGGCGGGGGTGTTCGTCGTCGGCGCCCACCACATGACGAGGTGCCCCTGCGCTCGCGTCAGCGCGACGTAGGTCAGCCGCAGCTCGTCGTCGGTCTCCTCGGCGTCGTGGTCGCGCAGGTGGCGCTGCCAGTCGGGCGCCGTCGGGCCGCCCACGTCACGCACCCGCTCGTCGCCCTCGTGGAACACCACTGAGCTCGGGTTCGTGCGCGACCAGTGGGAGTAGGCGAACGGCACGAGCACGACCGGGAACTCCAGGCCCTTGCTCGTGTGCACCGTCATCACCTGCACCGCGGCCGCGTCCGACTCCAGCCGGCGGCTGCGCTCCTGGCCCTCGTCGCCCTCGGCCTCCGCCCGCCGCCGGCGCAGCCAGGTGAGCAGCGCGGTGAGCCCCAGCGAGCCCTCGATCGCCGCGCGGTGCAGTGCCTCCGTCACGTGGCGCAGGTCGGTGAGCAGCCGCTCGCCGCCGAGCTGCCCGAGCACCCGCGGCTGCAGCGACTCCGCGAGCGACACCTGCTCGAACAGGGCGGCCACCCCGCGCTCCTCGAGCAGCAGCGCCCAGGTCCGCAGGGCGAGCGCGAGGTCGTCGACGCGACGCAGCGCGTCAGGGGCGTCGAGGTCCTCGGCGGTGAGCCCGACGAAGGCGCTCACGGCCAGCCGGCGTACGCGCGTCGCCCGGTGCGGCTGCTCCAGCGCCTCGAGCAGCACCAGCCACTCCTGCGCCGCCCGGCTCGCGAACACGCTGCTGCGGCTGGAGAGCACGACCGGCACTCCCGCGCCGCGCAGCGCCTCCTCGACCGCCAGGGCCTGCTTCGCGGTCCGGCACAGCACCGCGATGTCCCCCGGCTCGACCGACCGGTCCGCGGAGCCGTCCCGCGGGTGCAGCCGGGCGCGGGCCAGCAGGCCCGTCACCTCGGCCGCGACGTCGGCCACGACAGCGGGGAGGGCGACCGCGGTGGAGAGCAGGCCGGACTTCAGCACGTCGCGGTCGGTGCGCGTCACCACCCGCAGCCGGACGGGCGCGGCTGCGGGCACGAGGCGACCGGCGTGCGTCGACTCCACGGGCACGACGCGGATCCGCGGGTCGCCCAGCGCGGCGCCGGAGAACACCGCGTCGAGCCCGCGCAGCAGCAGCGCGTCGCTGCGCCAGTTGGTCGGCAGCGTGCTCACGGCCTCCGCCGACGACAGGGCGTTGAGGTACGCGTGGACGTCCGCCCCGCGGAAGCGGTAGATCGCCTGCTTCGGGTCGCCGATGAGCACGAGCGTGCGGTACCGGTGGAACGCCTCCCGCAGGATCGACCACTGCACCGGGTCGGTGTCCTGGAACTCGTCGACGAGCACTACCGAGTAGCGCCTGCGCAGCCGGGCCTTCGCTGCCGGTGCGGAGGTCGTGTCGGTGAGCGTCCGGGCCAGCCGCTGCAGCATGTCGTCGTAGTCCAGCAGCCGCAGGCGCCGCTTGCGCGCCTCGAACTCGCCGCGCACCGCGGTCGCGATGCGCGAGCGCTGCCCTGCGGGCTCCGGCGCGTCCGGACCCGGCACGAGCCGCGTCGCCGGGTCCTGCGCCACCGCACTCGCGAGGTCGAGGAACTCCTTGCGCGACATGTCCGGCGGAGGAGCCCCGGGCAGGCCCCACTTGCGCAGGTAGAGGTCGTCGGCGACCTCGGCGAGCAGGTCGCGGGGGTTCTCCAGCAGGACGGCCGCGGGATCGTGGTCGGCGCCCGTACCGAGGGTCGCCAGCACCTGCTGGCAGAACCCGTGCGTGGTCGTCACCGTCGCCGCGTCGAAGGACGCCAGCGCCACGTCGAGACGGCGCAGCCGCTCCCGCCGCTCCTCCTCGTCGGTGTCGAGCAGCCGCTGCAGCACCTCGTCGCGCTCGTGGGCGCGGCCACTCGCGAAGCCGTCGCGCGCCGTCACCAGGCGCTCGCGGACCCGCTCCCGCAGCTCGCGGCTCGCGTCCCGGCTGAAGCTGACGACGAGCAGCTCCTCCATGGGCGTACCGGCTTCGAGCAGGTAGCGCAGCACGAGGGCGGCGATCGTGAACGTCTTGCCCGTGCCGGCGCTCGCCTCGAGCACGGTCGTCCCTGCGGGCAGCGGGCCGGCGAGGTCGAAGCGGGCCGCGCTCACGACGACAGCCTCTCGTGGTCGAGCAGCCGGCCCCAGAGGCGGACGGCGAGCAGGCTGAAGCGGTCCGGCTCGTCGGTCGGCCAGCCCGGCCCGGCCTCCTCGGGCCAGGGCTGCTCGCCGAGCAGCGCGTCGAGCGGGGCGTCGTCACCGAGCAGCAGCCGCCACTCCGCCTCCGCCCGCTCGCCGGGGTAGCTGTCACCGCTCCACGCCCAGTCGGCCCGGCGCAGGGCCATCGAGCGGCGGTCGCCCCCGTGCCGGCGCGCGGCGTACGCGGCGGCCGCCTTCACCGGCAGCGGCAGCGGCGCGCGCAGGCCGGAGCGGTAGAGCGCCACGAGCTCCTCGAGCGCGACGCGGGCCTCGTCGGCGTCGAGCGGCGCCAGCTCGGAGCGCCCGGCCCCGCCCTTGCCGCGCCCGACGGCGACGGCGCGCAGCTCCCGGCCGGGGTGCGCGGCGCTCGCCGCCACGAGCTCGACCCACGCGCGCAGCCGGTGCTTCGCGGCGAGCGAGGAGTAGGCGACCGAGAGCAGCACGCCACCGCGTACGCCGCTGACCGTCCCCGTCAGCCGGGTCCCGTCGGCCAGCGCCACATCGACGTCGAGCGCCTCGGGCGGCAGCTGCCGCTCCCGCTCGCTCGCCGCGAGGACGGCCTCGACGGAGGCCGCGAGGCTGCGGCCCTTGAGCTCGCCCAGCGCGCCCGGCGGCAGGGCGCCGCGCCCGAGCTCGCGCTGCAGGCACTCGTGCATGTCGACCCCGGTGAGCCGCGCGCGCAGCATGCGGTCGCCCACGGCCCAGGTGTCGAGCCCCTCGGGGTCGACGGGCAGCGCGTCCTGCGGCTCGTCCTCGTCGCGCGGCACGGCGACCTCGAGCCGCTGGCGCAGGAAGCCCCGAGCCGGGTGGTCGAGCAGGCGCGCGAGGTCGGCCAGCGCGACGTCGGCCGCGGGCTCCGGGGGCAGGGGAGCGCTGAGCAGCGGGCTCGGGGGTACGCGCCCCGCCGCCTGCGCCCGCGCGCCGGCGAAGGCGAGCGGGTCGAAGGAGAACGGCTGCGGCAGGGCGAAGTTGCGGTCGTCCGCGGGCTGCAACGGGTGCCGCCGGACGACGAGGTCGCGGGCGCGCGTCCCGGCGGGTGCCGCGACGGTCCTGTCCACGGCGTCGAGCAGCTCGCCGAGCGGCACGGCCGGGGGGACGGTGGCGCCCGAGCGCTCGTCGGCCCCCGTGTAGGTCACGACCAGGTGCTCGCCCGCGGCGCCGATGGCGTCGAGCAGCAGCTGGCGGTCCTCGCTGCGCGGGTCGCGCTCGCCGACCCAGGGGTCGCGGGCGAGCACGTCGTCGCCGTCGCCGGTGGTCTGCCGCGGGAAGGTCCCGTCGTCGAGCCCGAGCAGGCAGACGACGCGGTGGGGGACCGAGCGCATGGGGACGAGGGTGCAGACCGTCATCGTGCCGGTACGGAAGCTCGAGCGCGTCGGGCGTCCGGCGAGCACGGGATCGAGCACGGCGCGGACGTCGGCGAGCGTCAGCGGCGCGGTCGACCCGGCGGCGTCCTCCGCGACCTGGCTGAGCTCCTGGCGCAGCTGGAGCTCCTGCCAGCCGGCGGTCGGCGGCGCCGCGGCCACGCCGAGGACGGCGTCGAGCAGCCCCGAGCACCACTCGGCGGCGGTCCAGGTGCCGCCGAGGAGCAGCTCGGCGCGCTCGACCCGGGCCACGAGCTCGGCCAGCCGGCCGGCGAGCTCGATGTCGCTGCTGTCGACGTCGTCGAGCGGCACGATGCCGGCGAGCTCGCCCTGCGCCTCCTCCATCGCGACACCCAGCAGCAGCCGGTCCAGCCCCTCGCGCCACGTGCCCTGCCCGATGCCGCCGAGCTTCCACGTCTGCCGGTGCTCGCGGTCCAGCCCCCACCGCACGCCCGAGGCGGCGACCCACGAGCGCAGCCGCTCGACCTGGTCGTCGTCGAAGCCGAAGCGCTCCCGCACCGCCGGGTCGTCGGCGAGGTCGAGCAGCTGGGTCGCCGTCACGCGACCGGTGCCCAGCGCGACGAGCGTGGCGAGGACCGCGAGCAGCGGGTTGGTCTGGCGCAGCGAGCGGTCGGCGATCCGGACCCGCAGCCGGGCCGCCGGGTGGACGGACGCCGACTCGTCGCCGAGCGCGAAGGCCGCGGCGAGCAGCGGCGCGAACGCCTCGACGTCCGGGCACATGACGATGACGTCGCGCGGCTCCAGCGTCGGGTCGGCGGCGAGCAGCCCCAGGACCGCCTCGCGGAGGACCTCGACCTGGCGGGTGCGCCCGTGGCAGGCGTGCACCTGCACCGTGTCGTCGGCGGGGTCCAGCGGCCGCGGCTCGGTGGGGACGCTGTCGGTCGCGAGGTCGTGCTTGAGGCGCTGCAGCAGCGTCCGGTCCGGGTCGGGCGTCGCGTGGTGGACGTCGGCGTGCGGCGGGAGCGACTGCTGCAGCTCGACGACGTCGCGCGAGAGCGAGGCGAGCAGCGGGTTGCGCAGGCGCGTACGGACCACGTCGTCCCCGCGCCGGCGCGGCGCCGGCTGCGCGGAGACGGCGTCCCACAGCGCGGGGGAGGGGTGGTTGAGCCACAGGTGCACGTCGCGGTGCTCGGCGAGCGCGTCGAGCACGCGCAGCCGGGCCACGGACAGGCGGCTGGCGCCGAAGACGCTGAGCCGGGCGGGGAGCCCGGCGAGGGCGGGCTCGCGGCGCAGCCGCTCGCAGCCCGGGCCGAGCAGCTCGGCGGGGGACGGGACGCCCAGCTCCTCGCGCAGCCGCCGCCACAGCTCGGCCTGCCAGTGCAGGTCCTCCGGCAGGGGCGTGCCGTCGCCCTGCTCGTCGCGGCCCGAGCGCCAGGCGAGCAGCATCTCCGGGCGGGCGGAGGCGTAGCGCGCGTACGCCGCCGCCAGCCGCGTCACCACCCGCAGCCGCCGTCCGCTCTCCGTGCCGCCGAGGTGCTGCGCGAGGCCCTTGCACCAGTCGTCGCCGATGCAGCCGTCGAGCACCGCCAGCAGGTCCCAGGCCACGCGGCGCGGCGCCCACCGCGCGACCGCGTCCGCGTGCTCCGGGCTCGCCGCCTGCAGCGCGTCGTCGAGGACCGCCGCGGGGGCGGGGAACAGCACGTTGGCGCAGACGCCGTCGCCGTCGACCGCGCCGAGCACGTGGGACAGCCGCTGCGCGAGCCACCGCTCCACGCCCTTCGCGGGCACCGCGACGACGTCGGGGGCGAACGGGTCGTCGAGGGGAGTCCGGAGCACCTCGGCCAGGGCGCCCACGAGCGCCGTGCCGCTGGCGGCGCGGTGGACCACGAGCACGGGCTGCCCTCCTCTGCCTCGGTGCGCCTGCACGCTACAGGCGGGGTCCGACAGTCCCTGCCGCGTCGGGCACGTCCTGCCGCCTCGGTAGCCTGCAGGGACCCGTACCAGGCAGCGGGCCGGACAGCAGGGAGCACGCGCGTGAAGAAGGTCGACTACAGCGGCGAGGTCCCCCGCAGCCCGGAGGACGTCTACGCCGCGCTCACCTCGCCGGAGTTCTGGCGCTCCTACGCCACCTCCCACCGGCTCGCCGCCCCGACGGTCGAGACCGTGCAGGAGGGCGGCGCGACCGTCACGCGGATGAGCTCGCGGGTCGGGGTGCCGTCGCAGGCCCGCGCACTGGCCGGCGACTCTGCCGACGTCAGCACGACGACCCGGTGGTCCACGCCGAGCGCCGGCGACCTCCGCGTCGACGTCGCGGCCAAGCAGAAGGCCGACGTCACGGGCACGATCACGCTGACGCCGGCGGCGAGCGGGACCCGGCTCGCCTTCTCCGGCGAGCTCAACGTCCGCGTGCCCTTCCTCGGCGGCGTCGCCGAGGGCCAGGCCGTCAAGTACGTCCCGCAGGCGTTCGCCGACCTCGCGAAGACGCTCACCTCCTGGCAGCAGTAGCTCCACGGGTGACCGCCGCCGTCCCGCGCTCGCTCGCGCTGCTCGTCGCCGGGGCGTTCTTCCTCGAGACGCTCGACGGCACGATCGTCGCGACCGCCGCCCCGAGCATGGCCCGGGCGCTGCACGTCGAGTCGAGCGCGATCGGCGTGACGATGACGGCGTACCTCGTCACGGTCGCGGCGCTCATCCCCGTCTCGGGCTGGCTCGCGGACCGGCTGGGGGCACGGACGACCTTCGCCGTCGCGGTGGCCGGCTTCACCGCCGCCTCGGCGCTGTGCGCGGCGAGCACCTCGCTCGGCGAGCTGACCGCGATGCGCGTCCTGCAGGGGGCGGCCGGGGCGCTGATGGTGCCCGTCGGCCGGCTCGTCGTGCTGCGCGACACCCCGAAGGACCAGCTGATCCGGGTCGTCGCCTACCTCACCTGGCCGGCGCTCGTCGCGCCCGTGCTCGCGCCGGTGCTCAGCGGGCTGTGCACGACGTACCTCTCCTGGCGCTGGATCTTCCTCGTCAACGTGCCGCTGGGGGCCGTCGCGCTCGTCGCCGCCCTCCGCCTCGTGCCGCAGGTCCGCCGCGACGACCGGGCCCCGCTCGACTGGACGGGGTTCCTGCTCAGCGGGGTCGCCCTCGCCGCCCTGACGTACGCCGGGGCGCTGCTCGGCGAGCGGCACCCCGCGCTGCTCCCGGTCGTCGTGCTCGCCGTGGTCGGCGCTGCCGCGCTGGCCCTCGCGGTCCGGCACCTGCGGCGCGCGCCGTACCCGCTGGTCGACCTGGGAGCCCTGCGGCTGCGGACGTTCCGCGTGGTGCACGCCGGCGGCTCGCTCTACCGGGTCGCGGTCGCGGGCGTGCCCTTCCTGCTGCCGCTGCTGTTCCAGGACGTCTTCGGCTGGAGCGCGCTGCGCGCCGGTGCCCTGGTGGTGCCCGTGTTCGTCGGCAACCTCGTCATCAAGCCGGTGACGACGCCGCTGCTGAAGCGGTTCGGCTTCCGCCCGGTGATCTGCGGCGCCGCGGCCGGGCTCCTCGTCACCCTCGTGCTCGCCGGGCTGCTCTCCCGGCACACACCGACGGTGCTCGTCGCCGTGCTGCTCCTGCTGAGCGGAGCGTTCCGCTCCATCGGGCTGTCGGGCTACAACACCATCGCCTTCGCCGACGTCCCGGCCGAGGAGATGGTGCACGCCAACACGCTGTCCAGCACCATCCAGCAGCTCGCGGCCGGTCTCGCCGTCTCCGTCGCCGCGGTCTCCCTCGGGGTGAGCGAGGGGCTCGGCGCGTCGGCGGCCACGGCGTACCGGCTGTCGTTCTGGCTGCTCGCCCTGCTCGCGCTCGTCGCGCTGCTCGAGGCCGCGGCCCTGCCGGCGGACGCCGGCTCGCGAGTCCGCGCGGGCCGCTAGACCGGCGAGGGGCCGGGCCCGCAGGCCCGGCCCCTCGCCCACCTCGTACGCGTCAGCCGACGGCGCCCGGGAGCACCGCCGTGCCCTGGATCCGGACCGCCTGCAACTCGCGCGGGTCGATGCCGAGCAGGCCGAGGATCGTCGGCGCGATCTGCGTGGTCTCGACGCTCGTGCCCACGACGCCGCGCGCGACACCACCGCCGCTGACGACCAGCGGCACGTCCCGGTCCTGCGGGTCGAAGCCGCCGTGCTCGGCGATCTTCTTGGTGCCGCCCGTGAACACCACGCCGTGCTGGGCCAGACCGACGACGTCGGGGACGCGGGCGTCGCCGGGACGTACGCCGAAGAACTCCGCGGCACCCGCGCCCGACAGCACGCTCGTCAGGCCGGACGCGGCGTAGGGCCGGGGCTTCCCCGCCGAGTCGGTCGCCTTCGCCGCCCCGTCGGCACCGGTGCCGTTGCCGTTGACGGACAGCAGGAACGACGCGGCGAAGCGGGTCGCAGCAGCAGAGCGGTCGCTCAGCCAGAGGAGCATGCCGTCGTCGTCGGACGACCCGGCGACGAGGTCGGTCGTGTGCGACGCGGTCGGGTCGACGTCCGCGGCCTTGCGCCATGCGGCGTTGAGCGCGTCGAGGACGGCGCCGTCGTCGATCCGCGTGAGCGAGCCCATGTCCTCGGGTGACTGGCCGTGCTTGGCCGAGAGGATGACGGTCGTGCTCGCGCCCAGGTGCTGGCGGGAGATCTCCTGCTCCAGCCGGCCGACCTGAGCGTCCACGAAGGTCAGCGCCGAGGTCAGGACGGGGCCGAACCGCTTGCCGTCAGCGGTGTACCCGCCCGCCTCGCCGCCGGAGACGGGGAGCTTCTCGGCGGTCGAGACCGCCTGGAAGTTCAGGCCCAGCACCGCCGGGACGCCGAGCCTGCCCTTGCGGCTGTGGTCGTAGCCGTCGAGCTCGTTGACGACCGCCTGGACCTTCGCGGCGTCGTACTGCTGCGTGGCGGCGTTGTCCGTGGTCCAGTCGCCCTTGGTGGCGGCGTCGTCGCTGTTGATCTCGGGCGTGAAGAGGTCCTGGATCGCCTTGCCGCCGGGACCGCCGAGGATCTCGTACGCCGGGTGCTTGTCCGACCAGGCCGTGCGCAGCCCGTGCGCGCGGGCGACCGAGAAGACGGTGTTCACCTTGAGGTACTGGTCCGGGTAGACGGGCTTGCACGTCGTGGGGTCGACGGGCAGCTTCGTCGGGTCGATCAGCGCGCGCGGCGCCCCGGTCATCGCGAGGATGCCGCCGGGTGCGGTCGCGACGCCCTGGCCGGCGTCGAGGCGGCTCGGGTCCTTGTCGATGCTCTCGTCGTAGGCCACGGTCGTGCCCGGCGTGGCGCCGGTGCAGCTCTTCGTGCCGGGCGCCAGCAGCGTCGGGTTCCAGGTGACGTCGTAGTAGACGCCGGTCGTGCGCGGGTCCCCGCCGGTGAGCTGCCCGACCAGCCCGGGGAAGCTGTCGCTGGGGAAGGGCGTCTGGGCCGCGGTGAACTCGCGGCCGCCGGACACGAGCCGGGCGAGCGCGCCGTGCGGGTGCAGGCGCACCCAGCGGGTGAGGTCGTCCTGGTGCAGGCCGTCGACGGAGACCAGCAGCACGTGCCGCTGGGGGCCCGTACGGGCGGGCGCGGCGGCGGCGACCGCGCCCGGCGCGGCGAGCGCCACCGCGGTGACGGCGAGGGGGAGTGTGCGGGACAGGCGCAAGGGGTCACCTCGGGACGGAGCGGACACGGGCGCCCGCATCGGAGCAGCCCCGGGTGACGTGTCCGCGACCAGGACCTGGCCGGCGGGTGAACGCCGCGGCCCTCGGCCCCCCGCAGTCAGGTTGCAGTCAGGTCGCCGTCTGCTCAGGCCAGCTCGGCCGGAACCTCCTCGTAGCCCACGACCTCCTTGCGGACCTCGCCGGTGCGCACCTCGTCGCGGACGTCGGTCTCGATGACGAGCCGCGCCGTCGCGTACGGGCGGGGGCGCAGGACGACCTCCGGGACCTCCTCGTACAGGGTGTACGCGACCTCGGAGGGTCGTGCGCGGCCCGGCACGACGGGCCCGTCGACGACCGGCTCGACCACGAGCCGCGCGACCTGCTTGCGCACCTCGACCTCGACCGTCCGGACCTCGGTGACGAGCTCGACGACGACCCGCGCGCGCTCGGCGGCGAACGCCTCGACGCCACCGACGAGCCGCTCCTCCGAGCGGACGACCTCGGCGACGGTGGTCCGCATGACGACCGGGGGCTCCTCGGCGCCGAGGCGCAGCGTGGTGCCCTCCAGCACGGCGCCGGCCAGCGGGACGGACCGCTCCTCCCCGCCGCTGCGCACGGTCGCCGCGAGCGGCGAGCCGTCGGTGTCGAGATCGAGGGCCGTGACCTGGCCCAGGCGCGTCCCGTCGGCGTCGTACGCGGTGGCGCCCGAGACGTCGGGGACCTGGTCGGGACGGATCACGGCGTACCTCCTGCAGTGCTGGCCGGGGGTCGGCCGGGTGTCGGCTGCCCGACACCTACCCCCGCGACCGCCCACCCCACGCCCCGCAGGGCGCCTCAGCGCAGCGCGACGGCCGACTGGCGCACGACGAGCTGCGTGGCGAGCTCGACGTGGTGGGACTCCGGGCGCTCGCCCGCCGCGAGGCGCAGCGCCGTCCGCAGCGCGACCGAGCCCATCTCGCTGAGCGGCTGGCGGACCGTGGTGAGCGGCGGCGAGCCGAGGCCCGCGACCTGCACGTCGTCGAAGCCGACGACGCTGAGGTCGTCGGGCACCCGCAGCCCGCGGGTGCGCGCCGCCTCGATCACGCCGAGCGCGACCTCGTCGGAGCCCGCGAAGACCGCGGTCGGCGGCGTCGGCAGGGAGAGCAGGTGCTCGGCGCCGGCGACGCCGTCCTCCCAGTGGAACTGCCCGGTGCGGACGTAGTCGCGCGGCACGTCGACGCCGTGGGCCTCCAGCGCCCCGCGGTAGCCCGCCATCCGGGCCTGGTTGCAGGCCGCTGCGACCGGCCCGCCGACGTAGCCGATCCGCCGGTGGCCGAGGTCGAGCAGGTGCTGGGTCGCGGCCATGCCGCCGGCGAAGTTGGTCGAGCCGACGCTCGTCAGCTGCGCCTGCGGCGCGTTGAGCGGGTCGATGACGACGAGCGGCACCCGGGCCCGGGAGAGCAGGTTGAGCTCCATCACCATGAACTCGCTGCTCACCCCGATCGCGGCCCGGCGCCCTGAGGCCGCGATCCGCCTCGCCCAGGCGCCGGAGCGGTCGGGCTTGGTGCGCGTCGTCACGACGACGTCGACGTCGAGCTCCGCGGCGCAGTCGAGCACGCCCTGCAGCACCTCGGTGGAGTACGACCCCAGTCGTCCGCCGAAGAAGATCTCGATGGCCGCGCCGCCGCTCGACTCCGCGCGGCGCGGCTCGTAGTCGTGCTCCTTGAGCAGGTCCTGGACGCGCGCGCGGGTGGAGGGCGAGACGTCGCTGCGCCCGTTCACCACCTTGGAGACGGTCGCGACGGACACGCCGGCCGACTGGGCGACCTTCGCGAGCGTCGCGCGGCTTCCTGCGGCGCGCACCGGACCTCCTCTAGCCTGCGGGTGTCGTGGGGACGGGTCGGAGGGTCACCGGCGTGTCGAGCCGCCGGTCGTGCCCGACGACCCGCGTCGGTCCGGTGACGCGCACCGTACCCGAGCAGGGCAGGTGCGCGGCCGACGTCCCGACGAGCAGCTCGACCTCGCCCGGCTCGACGATGCGGCGCAGGTCCGGGCCGGTGTAGGCGAACCGGTCGGCGTGCACGCGGAACTCGACCTCGGCGCTGGCGCCGGGCTCGAGCGTGACGCGGGCGAAGCCCGTGAGCAGCCGCACGGGACGGGCGACCTGGGCGACCGGGTCGGAGGCGTAGAGCTGGACGACCTCGTCGCCGGCGCGGCTGCCGGTGTTGGCGACCCGGACGGTCACCGTGACCTCCCCGTCGCTCGCCAGCTGCTCGCTGGACAGCGCCAGGTCCGCGACCTCGAACGAGGTGTAGGACGCGCCGAAGCCGAAGGGGAACAGCGGGCGCGCGTCGAGGTTGCTGATGCCCTCGCTCTCCGGGCCGCCCAGCGGCGGCTGGAGGTACGTGCTCGGCTGCCCGCCGACCGTGCGCGGCACCTGCACCGGCAGCTTGCCGCCGGGGTTGGTGCGCCCGGACAGCACGCCCGCGAGGGCGCCGCCGCCCTCCTCGCCCGGCATGAACGCCTGGACCAGCCCGGCCGCGCGCGGCGCGACGTCGCCGAGGGCGTACGGACGGCCGGAGACGACGACGACGACCACGGGCGTCCCGGTCTCGAGCAGCGCGTCGAGCAGGTCGGCCTGCACGCCCGGCAGGCGCAGGTCGTCGGCGTCGCAGCCCTCGCCGGAGGTGCCGTGGCCGAAGAGCCCCGCCAGGTCGCCGACGTACGCGACGGCGAGGTCCGCCCCGCGCGCGGCCTCGACGGCCTCGGCGATGCCGGAGCGGTCGGTGCCCGTGACGGCGCAGCCCGCGGCGTGCACGACCTCGACGCCGGGGAGCTCGTCGCGCAGCGCGGCGAGCGCGGTCGTCACCTCGAGCCCCAGGCCGAGCTCGGGGTGGCGGGGGAGCACGTGGTTGGGGAACGCGTAGCAGCCCATGAACGTGCGCGGGTCGTCGGCGCAGGGCCCGACGACGGCGACGCGGGACAGCGCCGGACGGCCCTCGCCGAGCAGCGGCAGCGCGCTGCCCGCGTCGAGCAGCACGACCGAGCGCTCGGCCAGCTCGCGGGCGATCGCGCGGTTCTCGGCGGAGTCGAGGTCGCGGGCGGCGTCGGCCACCGAGCCCTCGGGGGTCCAGTCCGCGTCGAGCAGCCCGAGCTCGGCCTTCTGCAGCAGGACGCGGCGGACGGCGCGGTCCACCAGCTCCTCCGGCACCTCGCCCTTGCGCACGAGCGCGACCAGGCCCTCGCCGAAGCCGAGGGTGTCGGGGAGCTCGACGTCGATGCCGGCGGTGAGGGCGAGCGCCCCCGCCGCGTCGTAGTCCGCCGCGACCCGGTGCATGGTCGCGAGGAACGGCACCGCCCAGTAGTCCGAGACGACCGTCCCGGTGAAGCCCCAGTCCTCGCGCAGGACCTGCGTCAGCAGCCACGGGTCGGCGCCCGCGGGCACGCCGTCGACGTCGGAGTAGGAGTTCATCACCGAGCGCGCCCCGCCGAGCGCGACCGCCGCCTCGAAGGTCGGGAGGATGACGTCGAGCAGCTCGCGCCGGCCCATCGAGACGGGCCCGTGGTTGCGGGCGGCGCGCGAGGCCGAGTAGCCGGCGAAGTGCTTGAGCGTGGCGATGACGCCCGCGCTCTGCAGGCCCCGGACGTAGGCCGCGCCCAGCTGCGCCACGAGGTACGGGTCCTCGCCGATCGTCTCCTCGACCCGGCCCCAGCGGTAGTCGCGGACGACGTCGAGCACGGGGGAGAGGCCCTGGTGGACGCCGACCGCGGCCATGTCGCGGCCGATCGCCGCGGCCATGCGCTCGACGAGACCGGGGTCGAACGTCGCGCCCCAGGCGATGGCGGCCGGGTAGACCGTCGCGCCGTACGTCGTGAAGCCGGTGAGGCACTCCTCGTGGACGAGGGCGGGCACGCCGAGCCGGGAGCCCTCGAGGACCACGCGGTGCTGCCGGACGAGCTCGGCCACGCCCTCGGCCACGCTGAGCGGGTTGCTGCCGTAGACGCGGGTCAGCTGCCCGAGCCCGTGCCGGCTGGCCTCGTCGAGGGGGATCGTGCCCGACTTCGCGAACACGTCCTGCATGGGGGCGACGTTGATCGTCTCGGCGTCCTCCGCGCCGTCACCGGGGGCGTGCTCCTCCTGCATGTCGTTGCCCACCCAGCGGCTGCCGAGCTGCGCCACGCGCTCCTCGAGCGTCATCTCGGCGAGCAGCAGCTCGACGCGCTCCGCGGCGGACCGGGACGGGTCCTGCCAGGGGCGCGGGGCCGCCGTCGCCGACGTCGCCGTCTCGGGTGGCACGGACGTCATGCGGGGTCCTTCCTCCGGTGCGTGAAGTAATCGCTCTCTCGAAACTTTTCGATGCACTGCCGAGACCCCGTCGTGACCAGATCGAGACCATGTCGGGAAGGGCGTTCTCGCTGCGCAGCAGTCCTTCGAGCGGCTCTCACTGTGAACTCCCTGGACGATCTGTGCAAGCCTCTTGACACGCGATGTTTCGAAACCTACGTTGCGTCTGCGGTTCCCGCCCGCACCATCCGCCTGAGGGGACACAGGCGGCGGGGGCAGCGCTGGTCAGGTCGCTCCCCGGCCAGCCGGCGGCACCGCGCGAAGCTCGACCCATCCCGCCGCGGCCTGGCCACGGCCCTCTCGAGTACGGAGATCACCGTGGATCCCACGACGTCCCGTCGGACATTCCTCCGCATCGCCGCCGGTGGCGCCGCTGCTGCCGGCCTGGCGGCATGCGGGAGCTCCGGCCCCAAGTCCTCGACCGGCAGCACGGGCAGCGGCGCGTCCGCGGCCCCCGCCGGCAGCTCCGCGGCCGGTGCCAGCACCGGCGCCAGCGCCGCCGCCGGTGGCGGCAGCGTCACGGGCAACGCCAGCTACTGGTTCCTCAACGGCCAGCCGCAGCAGGGCGTGCGCGAGAACCAGGTCAAGCGGTTCAACTCCAGCCACAAGGGCGCCTCGCTCAAGTCGACGGAGTTCCAGAACGACGCGTACAAGCAGAAGATCAAGACCGCGATCGGCGCCGGCCAGGCCCCGACCCTCATCTGGGGCTGGGGCGGCGGTGGCCTCAAGAGCTACGTCGACGCCAACCAGGTCGTCGACCTCACCGACTGGGTCAACGGCCCGGCCGCCTCGCTGAAGAGCAAGATCTTCCCGTCGGCCTTCGGTGCCGCCACGGTCAACAACAAGGTCTACGCGCTCCCGGTCGAGACCGTCACGCCGATCATCTTCTACTACAACAAGAACGCGTTCGAGAAGATCGGCGCCCAGCCCCCGCAGTCCTGGGGCGACGTCATGGACCTCGTGCCCAAGTTCAACGCCAAGGGCATCGCGCCGTTCTCGCTGGGCGGCCAGTCCCGCTGGACCAACATGATGTGGCTCGAGTTCCTCCTCGACCGCGTCGGTGGCAGCGAGGTCTTCCTCAACGTCTTCAACGGGCAGAAGGGCGCCTGGTCCGACCCGTCGGTCGAGAAGATGCTGACGATGGTGCAGGACCTGGTGAAGCAGAAGGGCTTCATCAAGGGCTTCTCGTCGATCACCGCCGACTCCAACGCCGACCTCGCCGTGTTCTACAGCGGCAAGGCCGCGATGATGGTCCACGGCGCGTGGACCTACGGCACGATGAAGTCGCAGGGCGGCAACTTCGTGAAGAGCGGTGCCCTCGGCTACATGAACTTCCCGCCGGTCGACGGCGGCAAGGGCGACCCGAGCGACACGACCGGCAACCCCGGCCAGTACCTCTCGATCAGCTCGAAGTCCTCCGCCGAGGAGCAGGCCGTCGCCAAGCAGTTCCTCCTGGACAACACGCTCGACGACGCGTCGATCAAGGACTGGGTGGGCACCGGCGCGGTCCCGGTCGTCCAGGGCACCCGCGACCAGCTCGCGGCGCAGCCGGACAAGATGGACTCCGACTGGCTGACCTTCAACTACGACATCGCCAGCAAGGCGAAGGTCTTCCAGCAGTCGTGGGACCAGGCCCTGCCCCCCACGCAGGCCGAGGTGCTCCTCGACAACATCGCGAAGCTGTTCCAGCTGCAGGTCACCCCGCAGCAGTGGATCAGCAACATGAACGCGGTCATCGGCAAGTGACCACGGCCGCTCCGCCCGCTGCGCGGGCCACGACACACCGGACCGCTTCGCGCAGCGGGCGGAGCGGGTCTGTCTCCTGGATGGCGATCCCGGCGCTGGTGTTCTTCATCGCGTTCGGGGTCGTCCCCCTGGTCGGGGTGCTCGCCCTCAGCTTCGCCCGCTGGGACGGCATCGGCGCCATCCACCCCGCCGGCTTCGACTCGTGGCACGCGGTGCTCACCGATCCCGGTCTGCCGCACGCCCTCTGGGTGACCTTCGAGGTCATGTTCTTCTCCTGGGCGGTCCAGACGCCGGCCTCGATCCTCATCGGCGTCTTCCTCTCCGGGCACCAGCGCTACCGCGAGTTCCTGGCGGTGCTGTACTTCGTGCCGCTGCTGCTCTCGTCGGCCGCGCTCGCCGTGACCTACAAGGCCCTGCTGGACCCCAACTTCGGCCTCGGCCCGGGGCTCCACTTCGGTCTGCTCACGCGCGACTGGCTCGGCTCCGGCGGGCTTGCGATGGGCGTCATCATCTTCGTGGTGTCCTGGCAGTTCATCCCGTTCCACGCGCTCATCTACCAAGGCGGCGTGCGGCAGATCCCGGCGTCGATGTACGAAGCGGCCTCGCTCGACGGCGCCGGGCGCGTGCGGCAGTTCTTCTCCATCACGCTGCCGCAGCTGAAGTACACCGTCATCACGTCGTCGACGCTGATGGTGGTCGGGTCGCTGACGTTCTTCGACCTCATCTACGTCCTGACCGCCGGCGGCCCCGGCGACTCCACCCGCGTGCTCGCGCTCGACATGTACCAGCAGGGCTTCCAGGCCAACCTCATGGGCCCCGCCAGCGCGATCGCCGTCATCATCGTCCTCGTGGGCCTCGTCCTCGCGCTGGTGCTGCGCCGGCTCGGCGGCCGGGGTGTCGAGAGCCAGCTGGAAGGGGCCTGACATGGCGACGACGCTGACCACCGGCAGCGACCAGGTCACCGGACGCGGCCCCCGCGCCAGCCGCAAGGGCAAGGCCAAGGGCAGCGAGCGGCCCAACTGGCTCGGCGCGCTCATCGCCTGGGTCTGGCTCGCGATCGTCATCATCCCGATCTACTGGATCGTGGTGACGAGCTTCAAGCTGCAGGCCAACTACTTCGGCAGCAACCCGCTCAAGCCGCCGACGTCGCTGGACTGGACCAACTACAAGCTGGTCCTGGACAACGACTTCGTGCAGTACTTCGTCAACTCGGTGCTCGTCACGGCGGGGACGCTCATCCCGGCCGTGCTGATCTCCTTCATGGCGGCGTACGCGATCGTCCGCGGTGAGGGCGTCTTCCTCCGCGGGACCAACTCGCTGTTCCTCATGGGGCTCGCGATCCCGCTGCAGGCGACGATCATCCCCGTCTACCTCATCATCATCAGGCTGCACCTGTACGACACCCTGCTGGCGATGATCCTGCCGTCGATCGCGTTCGCGATCCCGCTCTCGGTGCTCGTCCTGTCGAACTTCATCCGGGACGTGCCCAAGGAGCTCTTCGAGTCGATGCGCGTCGACGGCGCGACCGAGTGGGGCATGCTCTGGCGCCTCGCGTTCCCGCTGACCCGCCCGGCGCTCGTCACGGTCGCGATCTACAACGGGCTGCAGGTGTGGAACGGCTTCCTGCTGCCCCTCATCATGACGACGAGCCCGAGCAAGCGCACGCTGCCGCTCGCGATCTGGACCTTCCAGGGCCAGTACGGCGTCAACGTCCCCGCGATCGCCGCGTCGGTCTGCCTGACGACGCTGCCGATCCTCGCGCTCTACATCGTCGGCCGCCGCCAGCTGCTCAGCGGCCTCACCGCGGGCTTCAGCAAGTAGCGCCCGCCTGATCGGGGGTGCTGAGGGGCCGGGCGACTCGTCGCCCGGCCCCTCAGCCGTCCCCGCGGGTCCTCGGCCGAGGGTGCCAGCGCGCCCATGGTGCTCAGGCGCTCAGGCGCTCAGGCGGGGCGGACGAGCGCGAGCCGCGGCCCGTCCGGCACGCCCGCGACCGCCGAGGCGCCCGCCAGCAGACCGGGGGCGGGGCGCTCGCCCCGCGGCGCCAGCAGGACGTACGCGTCGGGCAGCAGCGTGAAGGCCTCGTCCAGCGAGCAGATGAGCAGCTCGACCTGCGGGTGCGCTGCGTGCTCGCGCCACGCGGCCGCGAGGAGCCCCTCCGCCGGGTCGCCGGGGAGCAGGCGCACCCCGTGCCGGCGCGCCCACCCGCGCACGGACGGGTGGCCCAGGAGCGGGCCCGCGGCGTACGCCACGTCCACCCGGCCGGCACCGGCGACGAGGTCGGGTAGCCAGCCCGGGCCGACGGCGCTGAGGTCGAGCAGCAGCACCCGGCGGAGCGGGGCCGTCGGCACCGGACGCCCGACGAGCGCGTCGAGGTAGCCCGTGGTGGCGGCGTCGAGCAGGGCGGCGCGCCGAGCCGCCGGGAGCCCGGGCGAGGACGTGCTGCCGGTCGGGGTGGTGCCCGGGGAGGTCGCGTCGGTCATGGGGCGGAGCATGCCGCACCCCACTGACAGTGCCCCTCCCAGCAGTGCCCCTCCCGGCGCGCGGTGGTAGGGATGCTGCATGACGCCCTCCCCGTCCGCCAGCCAGTCCGCCAGCGGGACCGTCAGCGCCGACCGCCCGTGGGACGACCCGGCCCTGGTCTCCCGCGGACGCCTGCCGATGTCCGCGCTGCGCCACCGGGCGACCGATGTCGGCATGGAGCGGCTGGAGCTCGACGGCACCTGGGCGTTCGAGCTGTTCGCGACCCCCGAGGCGGCGTTTGCCCTGCCGCACGACGTCTCGCCGGCGAGCGAGCTCCAGGTGCCCGGTGCCTGGACCCTGCAGGACTTCGACGACGTCCGCTCGGTCGACGCCCGCCCGCACTACACCAACGTCCAGATGCCCTGGCCGGACCTGCCGCCGCACCCGCCCGCCGCGAACCCGACCGGCGTGCACCAGCGGACCTTCGTCGTGCCCGACGAGTGGGAGGGCCGCCGCATCGTCCTGCACGTCGGCGCCGCGGAGTCCGTCCTCGTCGCCTCGGTCAACGGCGTCGAGGTGGGCGTCAGCAAGGACTCGCACCTCGCCGCGGAGTTCGACGTCACCGCGCTCGTCCGCCCCGGTGAGCCCGGGGTCGTCCGGCTCACGGTCGTGACGTGGTCGGACGCGACCTTCATCGAGGACCAGGACCAGTGGTGGCACGGCGGCATCACCCGCTCGGTCGCGCTCTACTCGACGCCCCTGGTCCACCTCGCCGACGTCCGCACGACGGCCGGCGCCGACGGCCGGCTGCACGTGCACACCGAGGTCGAGGCCGCGGGCGGGGTGCCGGCCGGCTGGTCCGTACGCGCCGAGCTGTCGGGCGCCGACGTCCCGCTGCTCGAACTGCAGGGCAGCGTGCCGCCGTCACGGCCCGTCGACAGCGGCCCGCCCGACGAGGCGGCGCTGCCTCCGGGCATCGACGTGCGGTCTCCGCGCGCGCGGTGGGTGCTCTCCCTCGCGGCGGCGGGCGTCCTCGACGACAGCGAGCAGGGCCGGCAGGACCGGGCGCTCGCCGACGCGGTCCAGCAGGTGCGCGCGCCGCTGGGCATGGGGCGCGTGGCCCTCGAAGGCGTCGTGCCCGGCGTGCTGCCGTGGACGCCGGAGACGCCGCACCTCCACGAGCTCCTCGTGAGCCTGGTGGACCCGGCGGGGGAGGTGGTCGAGACGACGAGCATCCGCGTCGGCTTCCGCACGGTCGAGGTCGTCGGCAACGACCTGCTGCTCAACGGCGTGCGTCCGATGGTCCGCGGCATCAACCGCCACGACTTCCACCCGCTCAGCGGCCGCACCCTGGGCGCGGACGACCTGCGCGCGGACCTGCTGGTGCTCAAGCGGTTCGGCTTCAACGCGGTCCGCACTTCGCACTACCCCAACGACCCCGCGCTGCTCGACCTCGCCGACGAGCTCGGCTTCATGGTGGTCGACGAGGCGGACATCGAGTGCCACGCCTACCTCCACCACCTCGCCTCGGACCCGCGCTACCTCGGCGCCTTCGTCGACCGCGTCTCCCGGATGGTCCGCCGTGACGTCAACCACGCCAGCGTCATCGTCTGGTCGCTGGGCAACGAGAGCGGCTACGGCGAGAACCACGACGCGGCAGCCGGGTTCGTCCGCCGCTACGACCCGAGCCGGCCGCTCCACTACGAAGGCGCGATCCGCTTCGACTGGACGAGCGACCAGACGGCCAGCGACCTGACGTGCCCGATGTACCCGAGCGTCGAGTCGATCGTGCGGCACGCGCAGTCCGGGCTGCAGCGCCACCCGGTGGTCCTCTGCGAGTACTCCCATGCCATGGGCAACTCCAACGGCACGCTGGCGGACTACTGGCACGCCTTCGAGACCGTGCCCGGGCTGCAGGGCGGCTTCATCTGGGAGATGTGGGACCACGGGATCCTGCAGCGGCTCGACGACCTGCGCCCGGCCGGCCTCGGAGGGCCTGCGGCGTCGGGGGGAGTGGCTCCGGCCGGCCACCGCTGGGCCTACGGCGGCGACTTCGGCGACGAGCCCAATGACGGCAACTTCGTGGCTGACGGCATGCTCTTCCCGGACCGTACGCCGAAGCCCGCGATGCTCGAGCACCGCCAGCTCTCCGCACCGATCCGCGCGCGGCTCGTCGACGGTGCTGTGCGCATCGAGAACTGGCTGCACTGGAAGGACTCCTCGGAGTTCGCGTACTCCTGGCGGCTCGTGACGCCGTCCGAGTCGACCGCGCTTCCCGCTGTCGTCCCCGTGCTCGGTCCGGGGGAGTCGGCCACCGTCGCGCTACCGGCGGTCGCCCTCCCTGACGACGGGTCCGCCGCCGAGCTGGTCCTCGAGGTGACGTACGCCGTGGCTCGCCCGTGGGCCGCCGTCGGTGACCCGGTGTGCTTCGCCCGGCTGCCGCTGCGGGCGGAGACGCGCCCGCTGCTCGAGCGGGTCGGCGTGGGCCCTGCGGGACCGGTGGAGCTGGACGCCGAGGGGCTCCTGGTCCACCCCGTGCTCGCCGCGGGTCCGGTGCTCACGCTGTGGCGCGCGCCGACCGACAACGACCGCATCGGCGGCATGGCGGGAGCCTGGGCCGCAGCGGGCCTCGACCGGCTGGAGCGACGGCTCGTGGGCATCGAGCACGACGGGCCGCGCTCGACAGTCACGGCCGACTACAGCGCGGCGGATGTCCTGGTGCGCTCCACCCAGGTCCTCACCGGGCTCGCGGGCGGCGCGGTGCTCGTCGAGGAGTCGGTCGACGTCCCGGCGTCGCTCGAGGACCTGCCGCGCGTCGGGTCCGTGCTGCGGCTGCGGGAGGTGCCGGACGAGCTGACCTGGTCCGGCCCCCGCAGCGAGACCTACCCCGACCGCAGCGCCGCGGCCGAGCCCGGCACGTGGACGGCGCCGGTGGGGGACTGGCACACGCCGTACCTCCGCCCGCAGGAGAACGGCGGGCGCCACGGCGTACGGTCCATCGCCTTCGGCGACCTGCTCGCGCTCGAGCTCGACGAGCCGCGGCAGGTCAGCGTGTCCCCGTGGAGCGCGGCCGAACTGGCTGCGGCGACCCACCCGCAGGAGCTGCCCGCGACCGAGGGGCTCGTCGTGACGCTCGACGCGGCGCACCGCGGGCTCGGCACGGCGAGCTGCGGGCCGGACACGCTGGCCGAGCACCTGGTGGGGCCGGGGACCTACCGGTGGTCCTACGTCGTGCGCTGAGCCCTCAGCCGCAGGTGTCGCAGACGCCGGTCATCGGGAGGACCTGGAAGCAGCCGGGGCAGACGGCGGGCGGCCGCTCGACCTTCTTGGGCGCGGCAGGGCTGCGCGGCGTACGCGGTGCCCGGGCCGCCCGCGAGGCCCGCGTCGCCGTCGGTGCGGCCCGACCGCGGCGGGCGAAGGACTCCTCGAGCGCCTGCTTCGCCACGCGCGTCGCGAGGCCGTGGCCGATGCTGTCGACGAGCAGGTCGGCCGGCAGCGTGACGTGCCAGGTGGTGTCGCCCGTGCTCGCCTCGAGGTGCTGCTCGTCGCGGAAGCGGCGGCCGGTCTCGGGCTGCAGCGACACCTGGACCGCGTCGCGGTGGACGTAGAGGACGACGAAGCCGCGGGGCTCGGTGGCCACCGCGACGTACCCGGTCTCGTCGGAGGAGGAGCCGTCGTAGGGCACCAGCGAGTGCTGCGCCGAGAGCTCGTCCAGGAACGCGACGATGCGGACATCGACCTTGGCGCCCAGCAGCGCGGCGCGCAGATCGTCCTGCATGGGTGGCCTCCTCGCCCGGGGCAGCGTGCCCTCCGATGCAACCACGCGCCCCCGGGGGAGCGCGAACCGCCTCACCAGACGGGCTTGAGCCGCAGCGGCGGCTCCAGCATCCCGCCGGCCCCGGCGAGCCGGGCGAGGCTCTCGCGGAGGGCGGCGTACGCGTCGGCGCCGAGCACCGCGACGGCCTCCCGCTCGCTCTCCCGCCACAGCCGCTCGCCGTGCCGGATGCACTCCCACCCCCGCTCGGTGAGGACGGCCGGGCGGGCGCGGTGGTCGCTCGGGTCGCTGCCGCGCGTGACGTAGCCGGCCCGCTCGAGCCCGTCGAGCAGCTGGGCGGCGGCCTGCTTGGTGATGCCGAGGTGCGCGGCCACGTCCGCGCCCGACGCCCCTCCCGCGCTGGCGATCAGCTGGAAGGCGAAGCCGTGCGCAGGCCGGATGTCGTGCCCCTCCGCGGCGAGCTGCTCGTGCACGCGCTCGAACACCCCCCGGGTCACGACGAGGAGCAGCTCGGGCAGGCCGAGGTCCACAGGTGCTCCTCCCGGTCAAGTCACTTGACCTTGTGTGACGGTGACTGCTGGAATGTGGTCAACCTACCTGACTGAGGAGCGCCGCTCATGGCCGTCGTCCGCGCCACCGCCGAGCCCGTCGAGATGCACGGCTTCCGCTTCACCCCGCTGGCCTCGCCCAGCCGCGGGACGACCACGCTCGCGATGTGGACCGTCACCGCCCCGCCCGGCGCGAGCAGCCCGCGCCACTCGATGACCGAGGAGGAGGTGCTCCTGGTCCAGCGCGGCCGCGTGGTTGCGCACGTCGGCGACGCGTCATGGGAGCTCGCGGCAGGCGATGGCGTCGTTGTGCCCCCGGGGGAGGAGTTCCTGCTGGACAACCCCTTCGACGAGCCCGCCGACCTGCTCGCCTGCACGACGGCGGGGATGCGCGCGAGGGTGGGCGGCGCGGAGATCACGCCCCCGTGGGCGCTGTAGCGCCCAGCTTCCCCGTGATCATGCAGGTCCTGGGGTGGCGCGGGTAGGGGTGGCGGCACGGGCACCAAGACCACCGTGATCATGCACGTCTTGGGAGCACGGGCACCAAGACCACCGTGATCATGCACAACTTGAGAGCAGGGCACCAAAATCCCCGTGATCCTGCACGTCGTGTGGCTGCCGCTCTCCCCGGGTGACCGACTTGCGCTGTCCGTCCGACGGCTCGGGTCGTGCTCTCAGGAGCGTGCAGTCGATACCTTGCGGCTGTGTGCCACTGTTGCCGATGTGGCGTGCATTCTTCCGTTCCGGCAGCGCTTTCTGCTTCCGGTCCAGCTCCCCTTCGGGTAGAATTCGAACATGCGTTCGAGTGCTCGTGAGCTGGTGGAGCAGGCTCGTGCCTGCCTCGCCGAGCTCGCCGCGCTCGATCTGACCGAGGTCGATCTCGCGGAGCTCGGGCCGCTGCTGAAGGAGCTGCACGCGACCCGCGCGGTGCTCGACGCGGCGGACGCGAGGGTGCTGGAGGCGTTCGACTCGCGGCAGGCGTACCGGGCGGACTTCGCGGTGACGGCGGCGTCGTGGCTGCGGCACCACACCCACGTGGGTGAGGCCGATGCCCGTGCTCGGGTACGCGTCGCGCGCGCCCTGCGCTCGCTGCCACTTGCAGCTGACGCACTGTCACACGGCGAGGTGTCGTGGCAGCACGTCCGCCGCATCGCGCCCGTGGTCGGCTACCTCGCCGACACCCCGGACGAGCTGCCGCGCTTGGAGAAGGCGCTGGTGGACTTCGCCCGGGACAACACCCCCGACGACCTCACCCGCCTGGTCCAGGTAGCGGCGGAGGCCGCCGGGGTCGGGGAGTCTGCGGCGGAGCGGGAGCAGCGCCGCCTCGCCCAGCGCTCCTTCACTACGACGAGGACGCTGGACGGGTGGCGGCACGTCACGGGCCTGCTCGCCCCCGAGCTCGGGGACCTGCTGGAGCAGGTCCTCACCGGCCTCGCCACGCCGGTGCCGGGGATCGACGGCGCCCCCGACGACAGGACAGCGGCGCAGCGCCGGCACGACGCGTTGGCTGACGCAATCGGCCTGGTCGCGGACCTCGACACCGTCCCGGAGGTCAACGGGTCCCGCCCCCGGCTCACCCTCGTCGCTGACGTCGCGACCCTCCGCGGCGACGACCCCGCGTGGGCCGCCCGGTCGCCGCTCGCCTCGCTGCTCACCCGCTCACTCGGCCCGACGGCGCTGGAGCTGCTCACCTGCGACGCGGTCATCACCCCGCTGCTCACCACCGAGCTGGGAGTCCCGCTCGCCGAAGGCCGCGCCAAGCGGTTCGCCACCAACGCGCAGCTGAGAGCGCTCAAAGCGCGGGACGGGGGGTGCATCGTCCCCGGCTGCGACCGGATCCGCCTCGAAGCCCACCACGTGATCCCCTGGTCGGAGGGCGGGCTCTCCGACGTCGGCAGCTACGCGCTGTTCTGCAAGCGGCACCACCAGATCGCCCACGAGGACGGCTGGACCGTCGAACCCGACCCCGACCGGCCGGGCCTCTTCCACCTCAGACCACCCGACGACCGGCCACCCATCAAAGCCCGGCACACCATCGACCGCGACCCCGGCAGCACCACGCCCATCTGGTGACGCCGCGGTTTGAGGTGCTCGCCTGCGGGTCAGCGGCTCAGGGGAGAGTGACGCCCTGGGAGGATCCTCGCTTGCGGCTCGCTCGCGCCCACTGACCCGCGCGTCCAGACCCTCAGCCCCACCGGTGCACGAACAGCCCGCTCCCCAGCTTCGGGTCGAACCACGTCGACTTCGGCGGCATCACCAGCCCGGCGTCCGCGCAGCGCAGCATCTCCTCGACCGATGTGGGGTGCAGCCCCACGGCCACCTCGCCCTCCGCGGCCTCCAGCAGCCGCAGATCCTCCGCCCCGCCAACGAACGAGATCCGCGGATCCGTACGCGGGTCGACGATCCCGAGCAGCGGCCCCAGCAGGCGCTCCTGCAGCAGGGTCACGTCCAGCGCGCCCACCGGGTCGTCCGGGACGTCGAGGGCCCGCAGCGACCACCACGAACCCCTCAGTCGCAGGCAGAACTCGTGCGGCGACGCCGGCCGGGACGGCGACGGGACCGCCGCCACCGTGAACCCCGCGGCGGCGATGTCGGCGACCTCGAGCCCCCCGGCAGAGGAGACCACCCGGTCGTAGGCCAGGACGCGTACGTCCTCGACCGGCAGCACCACCGCGAGGAAAGCCGACGTCCCAGGCAGTCGCAATGCCTCGTGCACCCGTGCCGCCGCGGCGGAGCGGTGGTGCCCGTCGGCGACGTAGATCCGTGGCACGCCAGTGAAGAAGTCCCGCACGGCAGGCACATCAGACACCCGCCACACCTCGTGCAGCACCCCGTCCGGCGCGACCACCGAGGTCTCCGGCGGCTCGTCGAGCGAGAGCTCCGGGAACTCCCGCGACACCAGGAACACCGGTTCGTCGTGGGCCGACAGGGCCTCCAGGTGCTGCACCCGGTCGAGCTCCTTGTCCGCCCGGGTCAGCTCGTGCGTCGCGACGGCGCCGGACCGGTAGTCCGCCACCGACGCGAGGCCGACCAGCCCGGTCTGCACGTGCGCACCTGACGTCTGCCGGTAGGCGAAGTACGCGGCAGCAGGCTCTTCGCGCAGCACGCCCCGGGTCACGAGCCCGTCGAGGGCGGCGTGCGCCCACGCACCCTCGTCCGCACCAGGAGGGCAGTCGATGTCCGGCCGCGACACGTGCAGGAAGCTGTCGGGGTCGACGGCGAGCGCGCGCGCCTGCGCCACGTCCACCACGTCGTACGGCGGGGCCAGGACCCGCGACGCCGCAGCGGGAACCGGCCGCCAGGCCGCGAACGGCCGGAAGTCCACCATCAGCGCGCCTTCGCCTTGGCCTTCATCTCCTGCTTGAACGCGCGCACCTTGAGCAGGGACTCGCCGTCGACTACGTCGGCGACCGAGCGGAACGACCCCTCATCGCCGTAGGAGCCCGCAGCCTCGCGCCACCCCTCAGGCTGTACGCCGAGCTGCTTGCCCAGCAGGGCCAGGAAGATGCGCGCCTTCTGGTCGCCGAAGCCCGGCAGCTCCTTGAGCCGCCGCAGCACCTCGGTCGCCGGCTCGACGCCCTCCCACACGGCGGCCGCCGACCCGCCGTACGTCGCGACCAGCACGCGGCAGAGCTCCTGCACGCGCCCGGCCATCGAGCCCGGGAAACGGTGGACCGCCGGCGGCTGTGCGAAGACGGCGGCGAGGTCGGGGTGCCCCGCGATCGCCTCGGCGGTGAAGGGGCCGTCGAGCCGCGAGCGCAGCACCTCCGGACCCTTGAACGCCTTCTCCATCGGGATCTGCTGGTCGAGCAGCATCCCCAGCAGCAGGGCCAGCGGGTCGGCGGCGAGCAGCGCGTCGGCCTGCTCGTCCTGCGCCAGTCGCAGCCTGGTCATCTGGGCGTCACCTCCGGCTCGTACCCTCGTGCGACGAAGCCTAGGGAGGAGGAGCGGTGGCCCTCACCAGCTGCACCTCGTGCGGCGCCTCGTGGCCGTCCGCGGACGGCGCGGCCAAGGTCGTCGCCGGCGCACCCGCGTGCCCCGTCTGCCTCATCGACGTGACCGGAGTGCGCCCCGGCTGCTGCGGCAGCCCTGCCGGCGCGGAGGACGTGTCCCTCGCGCTCGGCTGAGCCCCCCAGGGGGACCGCTACTCGCTGACGACGACCCCGCGCCAGAACGCCACCCGGTCGGTGATGGACGAGGCGGCGGCCTTCGGCTCCGGGTAGTACCAGACGGCGTCCGGGTTCTCCTTGCCGTCGACCTGCAGCGAGAGGTACGACGCCTCGCCCTTCCACGGGCAGGTCGTGTGCGTCGTCGAGGGCACCGTGAGGTCCTCGCGCAGGGACGCCCGCGGGAAGTAGTGGTTGCCCTCCACCACGACCGTGTCGTCGGACTCCGCCACGACCGTGCCGTTCCAGACCGCCTTCATGCCAGATCCCTCTCAGCCCCAGCTGCGCCGGTACGGCAGCACCACCCGCCACGTACGCCGTCCAGCCAACCCCAGGACCGCGCTGCGCGCCAGTGCTGCGGACAGCGCGGTGAGCGGGACGTCGACGAGCACCAGCTCGGGGCTGACGGCGTACTCGCCGGTCAGGACCGTGACGGCCGCGCCGCAGACCAGGCTGCCGATGAGCCAGCCGAGGGCGCGCGCCCGTGACGACGGCAGCCGCTCGACGAGCACCGCCAGCAGCACGCCGAGCACCGGGTTGAGCAGTTCCTGCACGGGAGCCTCCAGCCGGCGGTGACGACCATCGTCCTCAGGCCCGCCGAGACGTCACAACGCCCGAAAGGGAAGGCCTGCAATCACCGTTGCGGAGCGTGATCACCGAGGAGCAGGCTGGCGGCATCCCGGCGCAGCAGGCCGCCGGAGCCCGCAGGGAGGCGCGGCTGATGACCGAGGCCGCAGGTCCCGCGCCGTACGCGGTCTCGCCCGTCGACGAGCGCTGCGCCGCGATGCTCAAGGCCCTGCGCGCCCGCTGCCCGCATCTCGTGCTCGACGGGCCGGTCGCCCCCGGCGGGACCCCCGGCCCGATCCCCGTGCCGCCCGACGGCGTGCAGAGCGTGCTCGTCACCGCGCTGCGGCAGAACGCCGCGGGCGGCACGGTGACGACCGGTGACGCGCTCCCGCAGCTGCTGCTCTGGACCTCGGGCCCCGACCGCCTGCTGCTCGACCTCACCGGCGTGCGGGTGGAGGTCGGCGAGGGCCAGCTGCTGGTCCATCTGCTGGTCATCTGCGACCAGCTGACCGACCCGGCCGGCGGGCAGGGCGGCGGGGAGCAGGTCGTCACGGTCCGCTTCGTGCTCGGCAGCCCCAAGCGGCCCGCCGGGCTGCTCGCCGCGACGCCGCGGCTGCCGGAGGGGCCGCCGGTCGTGGTGGAGCGGTGGGGCGAGGCCCTCACCGCGTACGCCTGGCAGGCCGTCCTCGACGCCAGCGCCGGGCTCGCCGCGGCGACCGGCCGCGACACCGACGGCGCGCCGCTCGTGCCGACCGCGCTGACGGCGTCGGCCGACGGGCTGGAGGTGCTGCCGCAGGCGCGGCACCCGATGGACCGCCGGCGCGCCGGAGCCTCGACGTGACCGACCTCGGCGAGCTCACCGGCCTCGCCACCGCGCTCGGGCTGCTCGACGCGGGAGGCGGGTTCCGCGGCGACTGGTTCGCCGACCCGGGCCGCTACCTCTCGCAGGTGCTCCGCGACCCGGGCCAGCGGGCCGCGCTGCTCGCCTTCGCGCGGACCCTGCTCCCGCCCGGCACCACCCCGCCGCCGGACGGCTGGGTGCCGCTCGTCGCCCCGCCCGGTACGCCGCTGGAGCTCGGCGTCGTCGTCGTCCCCGGCGCGGCCCAGGTGGAGCTCGGGCTGGGGGTGCGGCTCGACCTGCGCACCGGCTCGGGCGTGGCGGTGCACGCGAGCGCCCACCTGCCGCTGTTCGCGCAGCCGCTGGCCCCCGGCGACCTCGTCGTCCTCCCCGGCCGTCCCGGGAGCGCCCTGCTCGTCACCCTCGGGCTCGGCCTGCCCCCGGATCCAGACGCCGCAGTGAGCCTCGCCGGCCTGGACGTCACGGCGACCGTCCCCACCGACGGGACCAGCGCCCCCGACCTCGCCGTCGTGCTGCGCGGGCTCCGCCTGCCGGGATCGGTGCCGCGCGACCTGCGCCTGGACGCCGCCGCGCTGCCCGAGCTCGAGCACGCCCTGGCGCCGGTCCTGCTCGCGCTCGTCCGCGCCGAGGTCGCCGCACCGGGTACGCCGCCCGACCTCGCGGGTCTCGCCGCCCTGCTCGGGCTCGCCGACGACGCCGTGCCGGACCTGCCCGTGGAGGACCTGCTGCGGCCCGGGGCGCTGCTCGGCTGGCTGCGCGGCGCCCTCGCTCCCGGGCCGGCGCGGGACGCCTGGCTCGCCGGGCTGGCCGGGCTGCTCGGCGGCAGTGCGACCGCAGACGGCGTGGAGGTCGTCGTAGCGGGCGCGACCCTCACCCTCGCCCCGGAGCTCGCGGGCAGCGTGCTCGTGGTGCGGACGGGCCTGCACGTCGCCGGCGCCGACGGCGTCCGCCTCGCGCTGGACGCCGTGCCCGTACGCCTCGACCTCGCGAGCGGTGCGGCCACCGCGCTGCCCGAGCTCGCGCTCTCGGCCGTCCTGTCCGGCGCCGGCGGCACGCCGCTGCTCGCTCCCGAGGTCGGGCCCGCGGGGCTCGAGGTCGGCGTGGGCAGCCTGGCCCTCGGCTTCGCGCTCGACCCGGCCCGACGGCCGCTGCTCGTGGTGCAGGCGCGGGACGCCGACGTCGGGGCGTCGCACTTCCCGGTGCTCGACCTCACCTCCCCGGACGCGCTCGCCGCCGCCGCGCAGCAGGCCGTCAGCGACGCGGCGGGGAGCCTGCTCGCCGGGCTCGGTGGCGCTGCCGGCGTGCTCGGCGTCGTCCTCGGCCTGCGCGACCTGCCCGACGGGACCGTGCTGCCCCGCGTCGACCCGGCCCACCTGCTGGCCGACCCGCTGGCAGCGCTGGCGGCGTACTGGCAGGCGCTGCTCGCCGAGTCGGCCGCCACCGTGGGAGCCGTCCTCAGCCTCGCGCGGGACGGGGTGTCGAGCGCCGCTGGGGCGCTCGCCGGCACCGGGACCGCGGACGACCCGTGGCTGCTCGGCCTCGCGGCGGGCCTCGACCTCACGGTCGCGCGGCCCACCGGTCGGCTGGAACTCGGGCTGCGCGCGACGGCCGCTCAGCCGGGCACGGGGGACCTGCTGCTCACCGCGCGGCTCGCCGACCTCGACCTCGGCGACGGGGGAGCACCACGGCGCGCGACGTTCCTCGCGAGCGGCAGCGCGGCCGTACGCCTCGGCGGGGGACCGGCCGACCCGCTCGCCCTCGGCGGCGACGCGCTCTCACTGCGTGCCAGCCGGGTCGGGCTGGCGGTCGGCTGGACCGGGGCGTCGGTCGCGGTGCAGCCGGTCGCCGAGGACGTCGTGCTGCTGCTCGACGGGGCGCCCCTCGCCGTCCCGCTGCCGGTCGTCGGCCCGGACGGGACGCTGGCCCTCGACGAGAGCGCGTGGGACGCCCTCCAGCTGCTGCTCGCGGCGGGTGGCGCGGCGTACCCGGACAGCCCGCTGCCGGACCTCGTCGCCCTGCTCGGCTGGACCGGCGAGCTCCCCGCCCTCGCGCTCGCCGACCTCACCGCCGATCCCGCCGGCGCCCTGCGCGCCTGGCTCGGCGCCCTGCTCGACGTCGAGGCGCCCCGGGTCGTCGACGCGCTGGCCCAGCAGCTGGCCGCGCTGCTCGCGCCGTCGGGCATGCGGCTCGGGACGGGGACGCCGGGGCGCCCCTGGCTGCTTCCGCTCAGTGCCAGCGCGGACCCGCTGTCCCTCGCCCTCGAGCTGCTCCCCGGGCTGCTGCTCTGCGCGGGTCCCGGCGGTCCGGACCCCTCCGCAGCGACGCTGCTAGGACCGCCGCTCGCGCGCTGGCGGCCGGGCGACCCCGGGCTCGACCCCGTGGTGCTGGCGGACGCCCTGGCGACCGAGTCCGCGCTCGACGAGGAGCTCGCCGCCCTCCTCGCCGGCCGCGCGGACGTCGCCGACGGCCTGAGGGAGCTGCTCGACCGCTGGACCAGCACCGACGGGCTCGTCGCCCTGCCGGCAGGTACGCCGCTGCCCGCCGGCTGCACCGCCGTCCCGGTCGCCGACCTCGTCCACACCGCGCCGCTCGACTCCCTCGACCTCGCGGCCGTCCTCGGGGTGGCCCCTCCCGCGACCGTGGCGTACGTCGCGATGGACGGCTCGCCCGTCCTCCCCGGGGTGCCGGACGGACGGCGGCTCGCGCTCACCGGCGCGGGGCCCGCCACCGCGTACGTGCTGCCGGGGCCGGCCGGCGACGGCTCGTGGGCGTTCACCCTCGGGCCCCGTCAGGAGGCCGGCGGGGTGGACGGCCAGGCCACGCGCCTCGCCGCCGTCCTCGCCCCGCTCGTGGCCGCAGGCCCGGTCGTCGTCGTCGCGCACGGCGGTGCGGGCCACGCGGCCGTCCGCGCCGCCGCGACGGCGGGCGCCACCGCCGTCGTCACGGTCGGTACGCCGTGGTCGCCCCTCACCGTCGACACCCTCGACCGGCTGCCGGGCGGCGACGCCCTGCGCCTGCTCGCCACGCTGCTCCAGCAGCTCGACGCCGCCGAGGCGGCCGACGCGCCCGGGGCGGACGACGACGAGGACCTCGCCCGCGGCCGGGCGCTGCTCGGGCTGTGGTCCGCGCTCGACCTCACCGGCGACCCGCTCGGCGAGCTGGTCGCCCCGTCCCCGCCCGCCGCCTCGCCCGTGCCCGTCTCGGTCGTGGTCGGCGCGCTGTCCGGGCCCACCGTGCTGCGCGCGGTCACCGCCGTCGTAGCCGCCACGCTCTCCGCGCGCGCCGCCGCCAGGGCCGCGAGCGCGCCGGACGACGACCCGTCCGACGGCTCCGCCGAGGACCCGCCCACCGCCACCAGCGGCGTCCAGGCGCTCTGCTGGGGCCTCCGCCTCCCGCTGCTGCGGCCCGTCCCGCGCGCCGGGCTGCTCGTCACCGCCGGCGTCGACCTCGACCTGCCCGTGCCCGGTGCCGCGGGCCACCCGCCACGGATCGTCGTCCGCGTCGCGGTCGGGGCGGTCGACGGCTGGCTGGTCGGCGGCCCCGACCCGGGACGTACGCCGGGGCAGGCCCGCCCGCTCGCCCTGCGCCGCGTCACCGCGGAGGTCCGCCTGCCGCTCGGCGCCGGTCAGGCGGAGGCCCGGCTCGACCTGCACGACCTGCGCGCCTTCGGGACGACACGGCCGCGCTGGACCGTCGGCGGCCCCGGTGCCGAGGCCCTATTGCCCGAAGTGCGGGCCGTGCTGGGCGAGCTCGCTGCCCGGCTGGAAGCCGCGGCCGGGCTGGACGCCGGACTGGCGAGCGTCGTCGCGACCCTGCGCGCGCTCGGCGTGCTCGCCCCCGGTGGCGGGGTCGACGCCGTCACCCTCGAGCGGCTGCTGCTCGACCCTGGTGCCGTCGCGGCCGAGATCCGGACGGCCCGCGCCGCGGAGCTCGTCGCCGCCCTCCAGCCGCTGCTCGGAGCGGGCGCCGGGGGGAGCGTGCTCGCCGTCGACCTCGCCGCGGCCGGGGACGCGTCCACACTGAGCGCGACGCTCGACCTCGCGACCGGCCGGGTCGGCGTCGTCGGCTCGGGCAGCGTGCCGGTGCCCTGGGCGCTCACGCTCGACGCCGCGGGGTCCGGCGTCACCGGCAGCCTGCGGCTCGGGCCCGACCCCGCCAGCGCAGCCATCGACACCGCAGCGCCGTACGTCGCGGCCCTCACGATCTCGGGCGCCCCGCTCACCGCGACCCTCACCCTCGTGCGTCCCGGTGGCACGACGCCCGTCCCGCTGTGGCCGACCGCCGACGCCGGCGCGCTCGGGCACGCCCTCGCCGAGCTGGTCCCGGCGGGGCTGCTCCACGTGCTCCTCGACGCGGCGCGCTCGGCGCTGCGCGACGAGGGTGCGGCTACGGCGGACTCCCTCGACGCGCTCCTCGGCGCGGTGGGCCTGCTCGCGGCGCCCGTCGGCGACCAGCCGGCCCGGCTCCGCCTCCCGGCCGGGCTCGTCGCCGACCCCGTCCGCTGGCTCGGCGCGCTCGGGCCCGGTGTCGCGGTGCGGCTCCTCGACGCGGTCCGTGCGCTGCTGGGGGCGGCCGGCGACGCCGGCCGCCTCGAGCTCGCGCCCGGCGTCTCCGCCGTCGCCGCCGTGGACGCGGGGCACGCGTCGCTGGCCCTGCGGCTCGACCCGGGAGCACTGGGCGGTGCGACCCTGCGGCTCGGCGGCTCCGCCGGGGTCGTGCTCGGGCCGGGCGTCGCCGCCTCGCTGTCCCTGGCCTGCGCCACCGACGCGGGCGAGGTGCGGCTGGCCGTCGCCCCCGCGGGGGTGCGCCTCGCCGTCGTGCCCCCGGGCGGGACGGAGATCGTCCTGCTGCCCGCCGGGCCGGGGCTCGGTGGCGTCGTCGCCGACGCTGCCCTCGGCGCGGCGGTCAAGGCCCTGCCGGCCCTGCTCGACGCGGTCGCCGCGCACGACCCGGCGGGCGACCCGGCGACCGCGGCCGAGCTCGCCGGCCGCGCCGTCGCCGCCTTGGGGGACGCGCTGGTCCTCCGCGCCGGCGTACCACTCCGGTTCCAGGCGCCGGCGCTGTCCGCCTTCGCCGCCGACCCGGCGGCCGCCCTGCTCGCCCGCGCCTCGGTGCTCGGCGCGGAGGGGCTGGCCCGCCTGCGTGACGCTGCCTCCCCGCTGCTCGGCCCCGCCGCGACCCGCGCCGTCACCGTGGCCGACGGCGGGCTGCGGATCACGGCGGGACCGCTCACCGCCGGCTGGGCTCCTGCCACCGGCCGCATCAGCGTCGCGCTCGCCGCGGACGGCGTGCCGGGCGTCGCGCGCGTCACGGCGAGCGCCGCTGCCACGTCGACCGGGCTCGAGGCGCTCTCCGTCGAGCTCGGACCCGCGTCGTTCGACACGGGCACGCTGCTGCTGCGGCCGTACGCCCGGGCCGGCGCCGGCTCCGCCGCCGGGCTCGAGGTCGGGCTCGCCGTGGGCGACGGGAGCACGCGGGTCGCCGCGCGGCTCGCGCCCGGGGCGCCGGGCCTGCTCGTGCAGGTGGCCGGCGTGCCGGTGACCGACGCCGGCGAGGTGGCGCGGGCGGCGCTCGAGGCCGTCGTCGACCTGCTCGGCGCGTACGTCGTCGGCGCGGCGCCGGTGCGCACCGCGCTCGACGCGCCCCTGCTCGGGAAGACCGGCCGCCAGCTGCTCACCGGCGTCGTGCTGGACGCGGCGGCGCCCGCGCGGCTGGACCCCGACCTCCTCGACCCTTCCCGGCTGCTGGGCCGCGTCGGCGCGCTGCTCCAGGGGCTCTCCGGGGCCGGCCTCGACGCCGGCCCGCTCCACGTCGCCGTCGCCGACACGGGCGGGGTGCTCGGCCTCGCGCTGACGACGACCGGCCCCGTCGAGCTGGTGTCGGGCGAGGTCACCGTCACGCTCGACGCGCTCACCGACTGGATCGAGGAGCCGAAGCCCGCCGCCGGGCTCACGCTGGACCTCCTCTCGGTCACCGGCGCGGGCGTGCACCTGCAACCGGGGCTCACCGTCGGCGGGCTCGGCCTGCGCCTCGGGAGGGCGTCCGGCCCGCTGCTCGACCTCGGGATCCGCCTCGACGGCGTCGCCCTCCACGCGTACGCGGAGGTGGGGGAGGGCGCGCCCTCCGGGGGCGTGCGCGTCGAGCTCACCGGGCTGGGCGTCGCGCTCGCCGGCGCGAGCGGCGGGGACAACCCCGTGGCCCGCGGCCTGCTCACGGGCGGAGGCGGCTCGGACGACACTCCTCGCCCGCGCTTCAGCCCGGCGCTCGCCGTGCAGCGCAGGGCGGGCGGCCCGCTGGACGTCTCCTTCTCGGCCGGCGACCCGCCCGGGCCGTGGTGGGTCGTCGTGCAGCGCGGCTTCGGCCCGCTCTACCTCGACAAGGTCGGCCTCGCGGTGCAGCAGGCCGACGGCCGGGTGCAGACCGTCGGCGTCCTGCTCGACGGCAGGGCCAGCGTCCTCGGGCTCACCGCGCAGGTCGACGACCTCGGCCTGACGTGGAGCATCGCGAGCGGCTCGCCGTTCGACCCCGCGCACTGGCGGGTCGACCTCGCCGGGTTGGCGGTCACGGCGGACCTCGGGGGAGTGGCCCTCGCCGGCGCGCTGCGCCGCTTCCCCAGCGCGGCGGGCGGCGTCGAGTACCTCGGCATGCTCGTCGCCCGGCTGGGCGTCTACGGCCTGTCGGTCTACGGCGGGTACGGCGTGGTCGGCCCGCCCGGGGACACCTTCGCCAGCCTGTTCCTCTTCGGCGCGGTCAACGGCCCGATCGGCGGCCCGCCGGCGTTCTTCGTCACCGGCATCGGCGGCGGGTTCGGGATGAACCGCGGGCTGCGCTACCCCAGCGACCTCAGCCAGTTCGGCGACTACCCGCTGATCAAGGCCCTCGACCCGGCGGCGCGGCCGGGCGACCCGCACGCGGAGCTGGAGGCGGCCCGGGCGTACTTCCCCGCGGAGCGCGGCACCTTCTGGTTCGCGGCCGGGCTGTCGTTCACGTCGTTCGCCCTCGTCGACGGCGTCGCTGTGCTGGCCGTGCAGATCGGCGACGGGGTCGAGGTGGCGCTGCTCGGCCTCGCCCGCATGGCGCTGCCGCGGCCCGAGGTGGCCCTGGTCTCGGTCGAGCTCGGGCTGGTCGCCCGCTTCTCCACCAAGGAGGGCGTGCTCCTCGTCCAGGCCCAGCTGACCGAGAACTCCTGGCTGCTGTTCCCCGGGCTGAAGCTCACCGGCGGCTTCGCCTTCGCCGCGTGGTTCGGCGGGCCCAACCGCGGCCAGTTCGTCCTCACGCTCGGCGGCTACCACCCGGACTTCTCCCGCCGAGGCTACCCCGTGGTCCCGCGCCTCGGCGTCGCCTTCCGGCTCGGCGACTGGCTCGTCATGAGCGGCGGGTCGTACTTCGCGCTGACCTCCGAGGCGATCATGGCCGGGGTCCGCAACGAGGTTCACGCCTCGCTGGGGCCGGCCTGGGCGGACCTCGCGTACGGCGCCGACGGCATCGTGTTCTACGACCCGTTCTGGTTCGAGGTCACGGTCTACGCCTCCATCAGCGCGGGCGTGACCATCGACCTGTGGATCGGCGAGATCGACATCTCGGTCCACCTCTCCGCGCGGCTCACCGTCAGCGGGCCGCCGGTGCACGTCAAGGCGGAGTTCTCCGTCGGGCCGGTCGAGCTCACGGTGGAGTTCGGGGACGACCCGCACCACACCACGGCGATCTCGTGGGAGCAGTTCGTCCCCAAGTACCTCGAGGAGGCTTCGCCCGGCGTCGCCCACGCCCTCACCGCCGTCCCCGGCAAGGGCGTGGCCGCGCCCGGGGGGAGCGGCACGACCGGCGGGGCGCCCACCCCGGACGGCAGCGACGCCAAGCCCTTCCGCGTCACCCCGGAGTTCGACCTCACGGTGACGAGCACGGTGCCGGTCCGCGAGGTCGACGCCGGGCAGGGCGTGGTGCCGCTGCCGACCGTCCCCGAGGTGGCTGTCGCGCCGATGGGCGCGCAGGGGCGCCCGCGGGTCACGCTCTCCTTCGTCGGTCCCGACGGGCCCGCCGCCGTGGACCGGGTCGCCCGGCTCGTCGCCGACCCGCAGCGCCTCGGGGCGTTCGCGATCGGGACCTGGGGCCCCGCGCAGCAGCAGGACGACGCCAAGGTCCCGTCCGGCGACGTGCTGCCGGCGGTCGACCGGGTGCGCGTCGTCGCCGCGGCCACCATCGGCTCCAGCACGACGCCGCTCGCTCCGATCCCCTTCCACCAGGTCGAGACGGGTTCGCGGCGACCGCTGCCGTTCGTGCAGGAGGGCAGCGCGAGCAGCCTCGCCCGGCTGGCCGAGGGTGCGGCGCGGCTCGCCGCCCTGGTGCCCGCGGTGCAGGGCACCGCGCTCGACACCGCAGCCGTGCTCCTCGCGGACCGGGGTGGCGCCAGCGCCGCGACCGTGCGCGCCTGGGCGGGCGAGCGGGCCAGCGACCCCATCCTCGGCTTCCTCGGGGAGGGGCTCGGCGGCGCTGCCCGTAGCGCGGCGGTCACCCCGGCCGCGCCGACGCCGCCGGAGCCCGTCCGGCTCCGGCCGCCGGTCCTGCGCGCGGTGCTCGCGTCCGCGGGCGCTCCCGCCGAGCGGGCGCACGCCGCCTCGACGACCGTCGCGGACGAGCTGCTGGCGCGGGTGGTCCAGCGCACGGGCGGGCGCCTGGTCGCCGGTGCGCCGCCCGTGCTCGCGGCCGTCGACGCAGCGCTGGACCCGGCTGTGCCGGCTCGGCTCCTGCGTCCTGGAGCGCCCGCCGGGCCCAGCGGCGACACCGTGCTGCCCGGCCGCGAGGTCCCCCTGACCCGTTCAGGGCGCACGGGGGTCGAGAGCGTCGCGGGGCGCGGCGGCTCGGCCGCCGACCGCGACCGGCTCGCCGCGCTCGGAGCGGGCCTGCTCCAGGGCGAGCTCCCCGTCACCGCGCTGACGGTGCTCGCGCTCCCGGACGCGGCGCGCGACGTCGACGAGCAGCGCCGCCCGGTCCTCGTCGTCCGCAGCGGGACGGTCCGCGTGCTCGCGCTCCTGCCGGGCGGTCGCGCGGGCCTCGACGCGGTCGTCGGGGAGGGCGCCGGGCTGCCCGTCCCCGCCGGCACCCGCGCGGTCGTCCTCGTGCCTGCCGTGGAGGGCGCGCCCGTGGCCGGGTGGGACGCCGCCACCGCGCTGCCGTACGCCGGGGACGGCGTCCACGTCGCCGCCGGGTGCACCGTCCGCGCGTCAGGCAGGGTCCCGCGCCGGCGCACCGCGCCCACGCGGCTCGGCTGGTCCGCTCCCGACCTCGTCGTCGGAGGCGCGTCGGGCGTCACCACGACGTTCGCCGCGCCCGTCACCCTCGTCGCCGTCGCGCTCGAGGGTGGCGCCGGCGACGACCTGCGGCTCGGGCTCGACGGCGCGGTCCGGCCCGTACGTGCCGATGGGAGTCCCGAGCCTCCCTCCGTCGTCGCCGACGGTCCGCGCGGCGTCGCGGTCTTCCGGGTCGTCCCGCAGCAGGTCGGGCCCGTCGCCGTCACCGTCGTCACCGGCCCGACGCGGGGGCTCGCCGGCGTGCTCGGCCTGACCGGGGACGACCCGGCCGCGGTGGCCCGCGACATCGCCGCGCGCGGCTTCCCGGCCTCGGTCCCGCCGCCCGTCCCCCCGCTGCCGCACCCGCCCGTCGTCGGCTGGAAGGAGGCCTGACGTGCCCAGCGAGCCCCCACTCCCCGCGCCCGGGACCTTCGCGCTCTACCCGTACGCCGTCCCCCCTGTGCCCGCCGGCTCGTACCTCCTGACGGGGGCGACGAGCGGGCTGCCGGGACCCGTCGAGGACCTGCGGACGCGCGTCGTCGTGACCGGCCCGCGTTTCGCCCTGCCGCCGGACCAGGTGCTCAGCACGTACCCGCCGGCGCGGGCGACGGGCTACTTCGCCTCCCGCCTCCCGCAGGTCGTGCTGCGCCGCCGGACGCTGCCGTGGGAGCGCTCGCCCGACCTGCCCGTCGACGGCAGCGTGCCCGGACCCGACGACCCACCGCCCACGCCGTGGCTCGCGCTCGTGCTCGTCGCGGAGGGGGAGGGACAGCTGCGCCACGACGTCCCGGTCGCCGAGTGCGTCTCGGCCGACGCCGTGCTGCCGCCGGGGGAGGCGGACGTCGCCCGCACCAGCTGCCTGGAGGTGCCGCTCTCGGTCGTGCAGCGGACGTTCCCCACCCGCGAGGACCTGGCTCTGCTCTGCTCGGTGCGCGCGGTCGACCTGCGCGACACCGAGCTCGCGCTGGGCGACGACGACGGGTGGCTCGCCGTCGTGCTGGGCAACCGGCTGCCGCAGCCGGGTGGGCACTACCTCGCCTGCCTGGTCAACCTCGAGGGCCAGCTCGACGTCCTGCCGACGAACCCGCCGCTCGCCCACGACGACCTGTACGACCGGGTGATCTCGGTCGTCGACGTCCGCGCCGACCTGCAGCCGGAGGTCGCCTTCGACCCCGCGGTCATGCGGCTCCCGTCCGCGCTGCGCGAGGCCGAGGGCGCGCTCGACATCGAGGAAGCGGCCCCCGGCTTCGCCGCCCCGCACACGGCTTCCGGCTCCACCTTCGTCACGGCCGCGACGGGCACCGCGGTCCCTACCGGCGGTGGCTGGGCATCCGCGCTCGAGAGCGCCGGTGAGCCGCTCGGCGTCTCCGGGCTGAGGGCGAAGATGGAGCTCGGCGCGGCGTTCGCCATCCCGCCGCGGCTCTTCGACGAGCCGAAGCGCTTCCCGGTCCTGGCCTACTGGTCGTTCGACTGCGCCGGCACCGGCGACTTCCGCACCCTCGCCAGCGAGCTGCACGTGCGCCTGCTCGGCCACGTCGTTACCGGGCCCGAGACGCCGGACGGGGACCCCGTCGGGCCCGGCAGCCCCGCGCAGGCGGTGGCGTCCGAGCCCGTCAGCCCCCGGCCGCTGCCGCTCGTCGCCGAGACGGGCCACGTCCGGCTGGAGGCCCACGGCCGGCGGGGGGAGACCGGCCAGGCGTGGTTCCGCGGCCCGCTCGCGCCTGCTCCCGTGCCGCGCGTCGAGCCCGACCCCGACCAGCCGGAGGGCCTGCCCGCGCTGCCGCTCACCCACCACGCCGACCAGCTGCGCCGGGTCGTGCCGGACGGCAGCGAGGACCTGGGCTACGCGGCGGCGTTCGAGATCGGGCGGCTGCTCGCCCTCGCCCAGCCGGCCGTCGTGGGCGCGCTCTCGCGCTGGCGCCAGGAGGCGTACGGCGCGGCCCGGGTCCGCGCCGTCGGCGGCAGCACGACCTCCGCCCTGCCCGACCGGCTCCGCGCTGCCGCGGAGGCCGTCGACCCGCTCACGGGGACGGCGGCCTCGGCCACGCTCGGCGCCCGCGCGGCCCGCGCGCTCGTCACCGTGCTCGGCGACGCCCCGGAGGTCATCCCCGGGGACCCGCGCCCGCTCGCCGACCCGGGTGCGGCGGCGGGCGTCCTCGACGGCCTGCTCGAGGGGCGTACGCCGCTGGCCGCCGCGCTCGCCGGCGTCGGCCTGGCCGAGCTCGCCGACGTCGACGGGCCGGACCTGCTCGCGCGGCTCACCGCCGCCGGGGTGCAGCGGGCGCAGGTCGGCGAGGAGGGCGAGCAGCTCGCCCTGCGCTCGGTGCTCGAGCGCGAGGCGGGGCAGGTGGCCCAGGCCGCGGCGCGGGGGGTCCAGGGCGTACGCCGCCTGGATCCGGCGGACCAGGGCGGGCCGGCATGATCCGGGCGACCACGGGCCAGCAGGTCACCGCGCTGCTGCAGCTCGCCGTCGCGGCGGCGGCGGCCGAGCTCGTGGCCGACCTCGACACCGACGCGCCGGACCCGGGGCCGCGGGTCGTGCCCCGCGACCTGCGGCTCTGGCTCGCCCGGCTGCGCCTGCTCGAGGGCGTGCCCTTCGGCCACCTTGTCGCGGACGCAGCGCTGCTGCCGCCGGAGTCGATCCGGTTCTTCTACGTCGACCGCGGGTGGACCGACGCGCTCGTCGAGGGCGCCCTCTCGGTGGGGACCGTGACGACGGCCGACCGGGCGGCGCTCACTGCGCTCTACCCGACCGTCCGCGACGAGGTCGACGAGGCCGAGCGGCTGGTCCGGCTGCCCGGGGTCGCCGCCGGCGCGGCGGTCCCCACCGGGGCCGCCGGCACCGTCGCGGGCTTCCTGCTGCGCTCGCAGCTGGTGTCGGGCTGGCCCGCCCTCCACGTGCGGGGGTACGCCCGCGACAACCTCGCCGAGCCCGGCAAGACGCCCGACCGTGCCGTGGGCGACGGGGACGACGCGCGGCTCGGGAAGCTCGGCCTGCTGCGCCTCGAGCGGCTGGCCCCGGCCGTCCTGCTCGTGCTCTTCGACGGCGTCCCCGAGGTCGTGCACCTCGAGGAACCTCGTGCGGGTGTGCAGTTCGGCGTGCTCGAGTCCACGCCGGACGACACCCGCGCCGGCGCGCACGTGCTCCTGCGCGACCCGCGCACGAGCGCCGACGTGGTGCCCGAGACGCCCGTCACCGTGCCCTTCCGGGCGGGCGCTCCCGGCGTCATGCACCTGCGCGAGCTGGCCCGGCGGATGAGCGCGGCGGCGGGGGCGCTCCCTCCCGCGAGCCGGCCGCCCCTCGGGCCGCGGCTGGACTCCGCGGAGTTCGCCCTGCAGATGCTGCGGTTCCCGTGGCGCGCGGTGTTCGGCGACCGCACGCTGGCCGGCGGCCCGCCCCTGCCCGACGACGCGGTGTTCGTGCCGCGGCTGCACTTCGCCGACCTCGCGCTCCGCTTCGGGGAGGACCAGTGAGCTACGACCCGGACCTCGCCGCGAAGACGATGTCCACCGCGGCGTGGAGCGCCCTCGCCCGCACCGCCGAGCCGGCCTCCGTGCTCGCCACCTGGGACGGGGGCCTGCTGCGCGAGCCGCGCGTCCTCGTCCCGGTCGACGTCCAGGCCCTCGTCGTCTCGCCCGGCGATGCCGAGCCCGCGGTCGTCGTGCCCTCGCCGCTGTCCCCCGGCGCGGCCGAGGACGCCACCGCCGTGGACGGCCCTGCGCCCTTCGCCGACGGCGCGGCCCGCGCGCCCGGCGTGCACCTGCAGTGGGCCGCACCCGACGCGCTGCTCCGCGGCACGCTGCGCGACCCGCGCGGGTCGAGCGGCGGTGGGCTCGGCATGCCCCCGCTGCCGGACCGCTGGGCGGTCCTCCGGCTGGTGCTCGGCGCGAAGGGCGGCCCCGCCGCGGTCCGCGGCTGGCTGCTCGACGCCGCGACCGCGACGGTCCGCGACCTCGCCCAGGGCTTCACCGGCACGCCGCTGCCCGACCAGCTCCCGGCCCGCACCCTCGCGCCGGCCGAGCTGACCGGCGCGGCCGGCGGGTCGCCGACCTGGACCGGGGCGTACGACGCCTCGCTCGGCCGGCTCGCCTGGGTGGACCCGCTCGACGACCTCGCGGCCGACCCCGAGCTCGGCGGCGCGCTGCCGGGCGGGCCGGCGGGCGGCTCCGCGACGTACGTCGTCGTGGGGTGGTGGAGCGACCCCGCGCTCGACCCGCTCGACGGGGTGCGCACCGAGGGCGGGCTCGCGGAGCGGACGGCGGGGCTCGGGTGGCGCGTGGTCGAGGGCGGCGGCACCGAGCACACGCACCGGCAGGGCCCGCTGGACCGGCTGGCCGACCTCGGCGTGCCGGTCGCGAGCCGGCTGGAGCGGCCGGTCGACGCCTTCCGTCGCGCTGAGCCCTTGGCTCTGGGCGCGCGCCCTCCCGGCGCGGTGCTGCGCTCCTCCACCGTCAGCGCGTTCCAGTCGCTCGGGTCGGCGGTCTTCGCGCAGGAGGCGACGAGCTGGTTCACGGGCATCGGCGCCGGGGTCGAGGCCTCGACGCTCGTGCACGGCGCGGTGCTGGGCGTGCCGCTGCCCGTCGTGGGCGGGGCCGTGGCCCCCGACCTGCGCCCCGCGTCCGAGTCCCTGGCCCTCGCCCTCGGCGAGCAGGTCGACGACCTGGTGGCGGCGAGCGTGGCCGGCCCGCTGGGGGAGGACCTGGACGCGCGGCGCGCGGTCGAGCGGCTGCTGACCGCGTTCACGACCGGGCTGGTGCGCGAGCTCTCCTCGCCCGACGGCGTCGCGGACCTCGACGCGCGCGAGCACGCCGGGGGCTTCGCCGGCATCCCGAGCGGCGAGCCGCCACTGGTCGACCGCGCGAAGAGCGGCCGGGCCTCCGTCCCCGCCCGGCCGCCACGGCCCTCCGCGGGGGCGACACCCGGCCGCCGCCCGGTGCTCGTGCTCGCTCAGGCGAAGCGTGCCGTCAGCGAGCTCGTCGTCGAGAGCGCGGCCGAGACCATCGCGCTCACCGGCGGCATCGTCCCGCCGAGCAGGCCCGCCCCCGCGGCCACCGTCGCGGGCGCCGAGGAGCGCGTCGAACGCCCCGCACCGCCCCGCTGGCTGCCGATCGACCCCGTCGCCGGGGTCGCCGGCGCCCGCCGGAGCAGGCGGCACGGCGGCGACGGCCGGGCCGACCCCTCGGAGCGCCTCGCCTGCCGGCGCGCCTCGCAGGTCGGGACGGCGTACACCGGGGTGGTCGACGGCGCGGACCTGCTGCCGACGCTCGGGTCCGGCGCTCTCCCGCAGGAGATGCTCGCCCTCGCCCGCGAGGCGCTGCTGCTCTCGCCCCACCTCGTCGACCGGCTGTCCGCGGACGGCGCGGCCGGCATGCCCGGCGCCGAGCCGGCGCAGGTGCGCCGTCGCCTCGCCGCCGAGGTCGCGCTGCGCTTCACCCCCGAGGGTGGCTACGTCGGGGGCGCCGGGGCGTACGGCGCCACCACCGCGCGCGGCGACGTCGACGGCCTGGCGCTCCAGCTGCTCGAGCAGCTGCGGCTGCACTCGCTGTTCGACGGGGTCGAGCCCGACCTCGTCGCCCTCACCTCCTGGGCCCAGCCGTGGCTGCCGCTCTGGCTCGAGTGGGAGGTCGCGGTCGAGGTGGCGCCCGACCTCTCCGGCTGGACCCTCGGCGGCGTCGACCTCGAGCCTGCAGCACCACTGGCCGGCACCCCGCGCGTCGTCAGCGGCCGCAGCCCGCTGACCGCCGCGCCGGGCGACGCCCTCGCGGGCGCGGTCGCGCGGTGGCTGCAGGACGAGGACGCGCGGGACCGTACGGACCAGGGCGAGGCCGACGAGGCCACCGAGGCGCAGCTGGCCGCGCTCGCCGGCCGCGTCGCCGGGCTCGACCTCGTCAGCGCCTCCCTCGACGGCGTGCGCACTGCGCTGCTCGGCCTGCCACGGACCGCGCTGCGCCCGCGCGGCCCGGACGGCACGACCGCGCTGCCGGCGCCGGTGGGGCCGCCGGACCTGCTGGCCGGGGGAGCAGTGACGCTCACCCGGCTGCGCGTGGTCGACGCCTTCGGCCGCACGCTGGACGTCCCGCTCGACTCCGCCCGGGTGCCCGCGCGGCTCGCGCCCCCCGACGGGGCGCCACCCGCGACGCTCGTCCGCCCGCCGCGGCTGCAGGCGCCCGCGCGCTGCGTGCTCCGCCTCGTCGACGCGGCCGCCACCAGCCCGGCAGGGGCGGCGGACGCCGTCGTCGACGAGATCGACCCCGCCCACCAGGTCGACCCGGTTTCCGGGTTCCTCCTGCCGGACCACGTCGACGAGTCCGTCGAGGTCTTCGCCGCGGACGGCACTCCGCTCGGCGAGCTGCTGCCCGAGCCCACCGGGGGCGGCGTCGTGTGGGAGCCCGCCCCCGGCCGCCCGCTCCCGGCCGACGCGCCGCCGTCAGCCGGACTGCCTCCCGGAGCCCGCGCGCTCGGGATGCTCGCCGCCGGGCTCGTGGCGGCGGACGCCGCTGCCCGCCGGGGCCTGCCGGCGGGGGACCCGGGGTTGCCGCCGGACGTGACCGAGTCCGCGCTGGCGGCGTTCCTCCGCGCGGTCGACACGACGCTGTGGACCGTCGACCCCGTCGCCGGGGCCGGCTCGTCCGGGCTCGGCTCGATCACGGGGCGACCGGTCGCGGTCGTGCGCGCCGTCGTCGGGCTCGAGGTCCAGGACGACCTCGCCGTGCTGACGCTCGATGACGCCGGGCGGGCGGCGCGCGCCGCCGCGTACGCCGCCCTGGCCGCGCTCCGCGTGCGGGTGCGCATCGGCGAGCTGACCCGCAGCGACGACGGCGTGCTCGGCTGGTGGGTGGACGACGACTTCTCGACGTTCCACCCGGTCGACGCCGCGGTGCGCGACCTCGCCCTCGAGGCCGGGCGCCGGAAGGGGCACCTCGCCCCGTGGGGCACCGCGCCCGTCGTGCCGGCGCGGCAGGAGATCCTCCACCCGTACCTCCAAGGCTCCGAGCTGCTCGAGCTCGTGCCGGGCGTCCCGCGCCTGGTCACCCTCCTGCTGCTGCCGGGTGCCCGGGCGCACCTGACCTCGGGTCTGCTGCCGCGCAGCTCGGTGGGGCTGTCGCGGGCGTGGTTCGCGCCCGGGCTGGAGCGCCTGTCCCCGTCCGTCCGCGTCGGGCCCGTCCTCCTCGACCCCGGCGAGGTGCGGCTGCCGCGGGTGGCGGCGCTCGGCCAGGACCAGGTGCTCACCAGCCGGGAGGGCGCCCTGGGGTGGCGGGACGACGCGATCCTCGCCGCCACCCAGTCGGCGCTGCTGCCCGACCGGGCGAGCGTGCTGCGGGAGGGGTGGATCCGCGTGGCACCGGAGCAGGCGCCGTGAGCCGGTACGCGTGGCCGCGCGGCCCGCGCGGGCGGCGGGGGCGGGCGGCCGAGCGCCTGGCGTGGAACGCCGGTCGCGGCATCCCGCGCGCGGTGCCCGGGGCGCTGCCGGTGCAGCGCTCGGCGTCCGCCCACCCGACCGCTGCCCACCCCGCTGCTGCTCCCTCGACTGCTGCTCCGCCGACAGCGGGAGCCGACCTCTGGCAGCCGCTCGGCCCGACCGGGACGCTGCGCGGTCAGACCGACGGCGCCCCGCGCGTCGCCGGGCGCGTCAAGGACCTCGCCGTCTCCCCGGACGGCACCCGCGTCTACGCCGCCTCCGCGCTCGGCGGCCTCTGGTACTCCGAGGACGGTGGCGGCCACTGGCGCGCGGTGGGGCCGTACTCCTCCACCCCGCAGGCCGACGTCGCGCCGGGCTCCTTCACGCTGAGCTGCGGGGCGCTGCACGTGGAGTTCGGGGCGAGCGCCGCCGCCGACGAGGTGTTCGTCGCGACCGGGGAGGGGATGCCGCGGCGCACGGTCACGGACAAGGGCGTCGGCGCGCACTACGGGGGCGTCGGCGTGCTCCACGCCACCGGTCCGGCCGCGGCCGGACCGGTCGTCGCGTGGACCCACGAGGCGCAGCCCGCCGGGACGTACCCGGGGCTGCGCGGGGCGGGCTCCTTCGCGCTGGCCCGCGACCCGGCCACGCCCGGTCGGCTGGCCGCCGCGACGATGCGCGGGGTGCACCTGCGCGACCCCGGCACCGGGGCGTGGAGCCTGCTCGCCTCGCCGACCTGGCCGGTGCCCGCCGCGGACGGGACGACCGGGCTCGTCGCCACCGACGTCGTCTGGGTGCCCCGGGCCGCAGGGGGCTCCCGCCTGTGGGTCGCGGTCGCCGGCGCCGGGCAGCCGGACACGCTGCAGGGGCTCTGGCTGAGCACGGACGGGGGAGCGACGTTCGCCCGGGTGCCGCTCGGCGGGGCGAAGCTCACCGCCGCCCGCATCGGGCTGGCGGCTGCGCCCGGCAACCCCGAGGTCCTCTACGTGCTCGCGTCCGGTCCGGCCCGGCTGTGGCGCGTCGACGGGGACGGCGCCGTCCGACCGGTCGGTCCGCTGCCCAAGGATCCGAACGTCTTCGCCAAGCAGGGCCACTACGACCTCGCCCTGGCCGTCGACCCCGCTGACCCGCTCCGCGTCGTCATCGGCGGCGCCGGCGTGACCAGCCCGGACGGCGAGTGGGACGCCGCGCTGTGGAGGTTCCGCCTCGCCGCATCCCCACCCGCCTCCGGCCGCTGGCCGAGCGGCCTGGCCGGATGGACGAGCTGGACCGGCAGCGGCGTGCACGCCGACGTCCACCGCATCCGCTGGTCGACGCCCACCGGAGCGACGGCGTCCAGCGTCCTCGTCGGCTGCGACGGCGGGGTCTTCCGTTCCGACCACGACGGCGACCCCGGCACGTACGCCGCCCGCGCGGACGGCATGCAGGCCACGGAGGCCGGGTTCGTCGCCTGCCACCCCACCAGCGACGGCCCGGTGCTCGCGGGGGTGCAGGACAACGGCACCCAGCTGCGGGTCGGGGAGAGCGCCTGGCGCCTGGTCCACGGCGGCGACGGCGGCGGCGTCGCCTTCCACCCGCTGCAGGGCGGGCGGTGGGTGCACCAGTTCACCAAGGCCGACTGGGGCGACGAGGCGCACGCCATGGGCCCGGTGCCACCCGAGGGGTCGCGCTCCGGCGACGACGTCAAGGAGGACGCGGGCTCGTCGTTCTACTCCGCGCCCGCGGTGCTCGCGACCGGCTCGGGCGTCGCGCTCGCGATCGGCACCACCCGCGTCTGGCTGGCGACCGGCTGGGGGACGGCCGCCTTCGACCGCCGGCCCGCCTGGGTGACGCTGCCCTCCGGCACGAACCCGCGGGGGACCTCCGGCGGCCGGACCAAGGACGTGCTCCCCGCGGGCGCGGGCGGCCCGGGCGACGGCGTGCGCGCGCTGCGCTGGGCGAGCGCCGACCGCTTGTACGCCGTGACGAAGGGCGCCGTCCACGTCCTGCAGCGTCCAGCGGCCGGCAGCCCGTGGACGCGGACGACCATCGACAAGCGCGACGACGCCTCACCGCAGGACCACCTGGTCAGCGGGCGGCTCCCCTTCGAGGGCACGCTCAACGACCTGGCCGTCCACGACCCTGCGCGCGCCGACCTGGGCTCGTTCTACCTCGCGACCAGCGAGCCGGTGCAGCCGCTGTGGTGGTTCGACGGCGGACCGCCCCGCCCAGGGGAGCCGAAGAGCCGCGGGACGTTCTGGCCCTGCGAGCTGCCCACGGCGCCGGGTGCCGGGGCGGCGCCGCGGCCGCGCGCGTACGCCGTGGTCGTCGACCCGGACCACCCCGAGGTCGTCTACGTCGGGACGGCGCTCGGCGCGTACCGCGGGAGGCTGTCGTTCACCGGCACCACGCCGGGCTGGACGTGGACGCTGCTCGACGACGGGCTGCCCGAGGCGCCGGTCCAGGACCTCGCGATCGGCTCGTGGCCGCTGCCGCAGGGCGGCCGGCTGCGGTTGCTGCGCGCCGCGCTGCAGGCCCGCGGGGCGTGGGAGCTGCAGCTGGACCGGCCGGTGGAGCAGCTGACGTACCTCCGCGTGCACCCGTGGGACACCCGGCGCGGCTGGCCGGTCGACCTGACCGACCCGCTCCCGCCGCGCCCCGGCGCGCAGGACCCGGAGTGGGCGCTCGACTGGGCCGCGGCGCGCAACCGGGACTTCCGCACGCCGCGGGGCGCGCCGGCGCCGCACCCCGACGGGACGGCCGTGGGGACGCTGCTCTGGCACGCGAGCCCCGACGTGCGGGTGCGCCCCAGCGGGACCGTGCCCCTCCCGGCGCCCTCCTCACTGCCGTGGCGCGCGGCGCCGAGCGACCGGTTCGCGCTCTGGGCCCTGCAGACGGCGCTGCACGGCATCGACCCCCTCGTCGTGCCGGACGGGCGGTGGAGCGGGCCGTTCCAGCGCCGGCTGCGCGCCCTGCGCGTGTCGCTCGGGCTCTCCGACGCCGTCCTCGTCGACGCCGCGCTGTGGGGGGACGCCGCGGTGCAGGCCGCCTGGTGGTCGGCGCCGTGGGCCACCTCCGCCGGGCCGCCGACCGAGGGGGACCTCGTCGAGCGGCTCGTGGGCATGGCGACGCCGCGGCCGAAGGGGCCGACGGCGCCGGCGCAGTCGCCGGCGAGCGTGGCCGTGCCGGGCACGACAGCCACGATCGAGGTCTGCCTGCACGCCCGGGGGGCCGTCCCCGTGGCGCCGGCCGACGTGGGCGTCGCCCTGCTCGTGCTCGACCTCCCGGCCGACCCCACGACCTGGGGCGCCGGGCCGGTCCCCGGCCTCGCGGCGGCCGTCGCCACCCTGCTGCTCCCCTCGCCGGGTCCCGGGGTGCTCGTCGCCATGCAGGCGGCGCTCGCGCCCTGGCGGCCGGTCTCGTTGACCGTGCAGCGGCCGGCTGCGCCGGTCTGGGCCGGGGCGCCGCAGGTCGTGGAGTTCGACCTGGCGCGCGTCGGCGGGGTCGGGGCGCGCCAGCTGCTGCTCGCCGTCGTCGCCGGAGCCGGTACGCCGGACGTCCGCTCCGAGCCCGGCCACCTCGTGCCCACGGACCTGCGCGACCTGGTCCTGCGATCACCGCACGTCGCCGCCCGCAGCATCGAGTGGGCCTGAGCCGAGCGCCGCCCCCAGCGGCGCGGGGCCCGGGACGGGTAGGCTGGAGGTCGCCGCAGACGAGGACAGCGGACGAGGACAGGACCAGCGACGCGATGACCCCCCCTGCGGAGACCCTTCCCGCTGCCTCGACGACGGCAGGCGGATCTCCCGGCTCGGCGGTGGCCGAGGGCTCGCGGCGGCGCACGTTCGCGGTCATCTCCCACCCCGACGCCGGCAAGTCGACGCTCACCGAGGCGCTGGCGCTGCACGCCGCCGTCATCTCCGAGGCGGGCGCGGTCCACGGCAAGGCGGGCCGGCGCGGCACCGTGTCCGACTGGATGGAGATGGAGCGCAACCGCGGCATCTCCATCACCTCGAGCGTGCTGCAGTTCGGCTACGGCGACGCCGTCATCAACCTGCTCGACACCCCGGGCCACGCCGACTTCTCCGAGGACACCTACCGCGTGCTCGCGGCCGTCGACAGCGCGGTCATGCTGCTCGACGCCGCCAAGGGGCTCGAGCCGCAGACGCTCAAGCTGTTCGAGGTCTGCCGCGCCGGGCGCGTCCCGATCATCACCGTCATCAACAAGTGGGACCGGCCCGGCAAGGAGGCGCTCGAGCTGCTCGACGAGATCGAGCGCACGATCGGCCTGCACTGCACCCCGCTCAACTGGCCGGTGGGCATCGCCGGCGACTTCCGCGGGCTGCTCGACCGGCGCACGGGGGAGTACGTCCGCTTCACCCGCACCGCAGGTGGCGCGAAGGCCGCGCCCCAGGAGGTGCTCAAGCCCGTCGACGCCGAGGAGCGCGAGGGCGACGCCTGGGTGACGGCGGTCGAGGAGAGCGAGCTGCTCTCCGCGAGCGACGCCGACCTCGACCTGGAGGCCTACCTCGCCGAGCAGGCGACGCCGGTGCTCTTCTCCTCCGCGGTGCAGAACTTCGGGGTCCGCCAGCTGCTCGACGCCCTCGTCGAGCTCGCGCCCGCCCCCGCGGCGAAGCCGACCGCCGATGGCGGCGAGCGCCCGCTCGACGCGCCGTTCTCGGCCTACGTCTTCAAGGTGCAGGCCGGCATGGACCAGGCGCACCGCGACAAGGTCGCGTACGCCCGGGTGGTCTCCGGCGTCTTCGAGCGCGGCATGGTCGTCACGCACGAGCCGACCGGCAAGCCGTTCCACACCAAGTACGCCCAGGCGATGTTCGGCCGGGAGCGCACGACGGTGGAGACGGCGTACCCCGGGGACGTCATCGGGCTCGTCAACGCCAACGCGCTGCGCGTGGGCGACGCGCTCTACGTCGACGAGCCCGTCCGCTTCCCCTCGATCCCGAGCTTCGCGCCGGAGCACTTCAGCGTGATCCGCGCCAAGGACACGGGCCGCTACAAGCAGTTCCGCCGCGGCATCGAGCAGCTCGACCAGGAGGGCGTCGTCCAGGTGCTGCGCAGCGAGCTGCGCGGCGACCAGGCGCCGGTCCTCGCCGCGGTCGGCCCGATGCAGTTCGAGGTCGCGGCCTACCGCATGGAGCACGAGTTCGGCGCCGTCGTCTCGATGGAGCCGCTCGAGTACTCCCTCGCGATGCGCACGACGCCCGACGCCGCCGACAAGCTCACCCGCCTGCCCGGCGCCGAGCTCATGGTGCGCTCGGACGGCCAGGCGCTCGCCCTGTTCGTCAACAGGTGGCGCTACACCACCGTCAAGCGAGAGAACCCCGACCTGCTGCTGGAGCCCCTCGTGGGCAGCTCCGTCGCGGGTCAGTGACCAGGAGGATCATGAACAACCCGCACCGCGAGCTCGGCCGTCCCGGCAAGCTTCCCGCCGGCGGCCTGCGCGTCATCGCGCTCGGCGGCCTCGGCGAGATCGGCCGCAACATGACGGTCTTCGAGCACGACGGCAAGCTGCTCGTCGTCGACTGCGGCGTGCTCTTCCCCGAGGAGCACCAGCCCGGCGTCGACGTCATCCTGCCGGACTTCTCGGCCATCCGGGACCGGCTGCAGGACATCGTCGCGATCGTGCTCACGCACGGCCACGAGGACCACATCGGGGGCGTGCCGTACCTCCTCAAGGAGCGGCAGGACATCCCGGTCGTCGGCTCGAAGCTGACGCTGGCCTTCATCGAGGCCAAGCTCAAGGAGCACCGGATCATCCCGCGCCTCGTCGAGGTCAAGGAGGGCGACCGCCGCGGCTTCGGCCCCTTCGACGTCGAGTTCGTCGCGGTCAACCACTCGATCCCCGACGGGCTCGCGGTCGCGATCCGCACCGCCGCGGGGCTCGTGCTCCACACCGGCGACTTCAAGATGGACCAGTTCCCGCTGGACAAGCGGATCACCGACCTGCGGGCCTTCGCGCGGCTCGGCGAGGAGGGGGTCGACCTCTTCCTCACCGACAGCACCAACGCCGAGGTCCCGGGCTTCACCGTCTCCGAGGCCGAGCTCAACCCCGCGATCGAGCAGGTGTTCCGGACCGCCCCGCGCCGGGTCATCGTCAGCAGCTTCGCGAGCCACGTGCACCGCATCCAGCAGGTGCTCGACGCGGCGCAGAAGCACGGCCGCAAGGTCGCGTTCGTCGGCCGCTCGATGGTGCGCAACATGGGCATCGCCCGTGACCTCGGCTACCTCGACGTGCCCAAGGGGCTCGTCGTGGACCTCAAGGCCCTGGAGCGGATGCCCGCCAACCAGGTCGCGATCGTCTGCACGGGCTCGCAGGGCGAGCCCATGGCCGCGCTGTCCCGGATGGCCAACCGCGACCACGTCATCCGCATCGGCGAGGGCGACACGGTGCTGCTCGCCTCGTCGCTGATCCCGGGCAACGAGAACTCCATCTACCGCGTCATCAACGGGCTCTCCCGCTGGGGCGCCAACGTCGTGCACAAGGGCAACGCCAAGGTGCACGTCTCCGGGCACGCCAGCGCCGGCGAGCTGTCGTACTGCTACAACATCGTCCAGCCCAGCAACGTCATGCCGGTCCACGGCGAGTGGCGCCACCTGCGCGCCAACGGCGACATCGCCGTCCGTACCGGCGTGGAGCGCGACCGCGTCGTGCTGGCCGACAACGGCGTCGTCGTCGACCTCGTCGACGGCCGCGCGAAGGTCGTGGGCAAGGTCCCGGCCGGGTTCGTCTACGTCTCCGGCACCACCGTCGGCTCGGTCACCGAGGCTTCCCTCAAGGACCGCCTGACGCTCGCCGCCGAGGGCGTCATCACCGTCGTCGCGATCGTCGACACGCGTACGGGCCGGCTGGCCGAGCCCCCGGACTTCCTCGTCCGCGGCTTCGTCCACGACGAGAAGGTCGTGGAGGAGAGCGTCCCGCTCATCGAGCAGGCGCTCGAGAAGGCGGCGGGGGAGGGCATCGGCGACCAGCGCCAGCTCGAGGAGATCATCTCCCGCGCCGTGGCCCAGTGGGCCTGGCGGGCGCACAAGCGCAACCCGATCGTGCTTCCGGTCGTCATCGAGGAGTAGGTCACACCGGCGCCCGCCTCCGCCGTCGGGCGGGGCGGGCGCCGGGGCGACCCGATCGGGCGACAGGGAAAAGGTGGTCCGGCCGCGGGCGGCCGCCGACGGTGTCCTCGTCAGCGGGAGGGGCCCAGCAGCGGCCTCCCCGACCCGGCGTCGAGGAAGACCTGAGCCATGAGGCACGTCAGCAGCCCCGTCAGCACCGACCCCTCCCTGCAGCACCGCCGCTCCTTCGCCGACCTGCCGGTCGGGGTGAAGGTGCTCTCCGCGATCGTCTGCGCGCTCGTCGTCGCGGTCACCGTCGGTGTCAACGGGCTGCGGGCGCTCGGCGGCGCCAGCTCCTCCGCCCAGTCGATCTACCGCAGCAACATGGCGAGCACCCGCGCCCTGGGGCACCTCGACCGCGCGGCCCTGCAGTTCCGCGTGGACCTGGCGAACCACGCCATCAGCACCGACGACGCGACCATGGAGAAGTACCTCCAGTCGCTCACGGCGGACGAGCAGGCGGTCACGGCCGCCCTCGCTGAGTACGACGGCAGCACCCCCGCCGGCGACCCCGGGGTCGTCCGTGCCTTCCGCGGGGCCTGGCAGGGGTACCTCACCCTGGCGAAGACGCGGATGGAGCCGGCCGGCCAGCGCAACGACATGGTGGGGTGGCAGCGGCTGCGTGACTCCGAGGCGGTCCCGCTGCTGAAGACGATGCGCACGAGCCTCGACGCACTGACCGCGAGCGAGGACCACGCCGCCGCGGACGCCGCGGGGAGCGCGCTGTCGGGCTACCGCTCGAGCCGCACGCTCGTGCTGGTGCTGCTCGTGCTCGGCGTGCTCCTCGCGACCGGCGCGGGCGTGCTCGTCGTCCGCGCGGTCACCCGCTCGCTGCGGCGGGTGCAGGAGGTCTGCACCGCGCTGGCCGCGGGCGACCTGACGCGGACGGCGGGGCTGCGCAGCCGTGACGAGGTGGGCCGCATGGGCAGCGCGCTGGACGTCGCCGTCGAGTCGCTGCGTGCCGCGGTGACGACGATCGAGGGGTCGGCGACCTCGCTGTCCACCGCCTCGGAGCAGATGTCGGCCGTCACCACGCAGATCGCGGCCTCCGCGGAGGAGTCCTCGGCGCAGGCGCAGTCGGTGTCCGCGGTGGCCGACCAGGTCTCGACCAGCGTGGCGACCGTCTCGGCCGGCAGCGAGGAGATGCATGCGTCGATCGCCGAGATCGGCCAGAGCGCGGCGGAGGCGGCCCGCGTCGCCTCCGACGCCGTCGCCCTCGCGTCCGCGACCACGGCGACCGTCGGGCAGCTGGGCGCGTCGTCCAGCGAGATTGGGGACGTCGTCAAGGTCATCACCTCGATCGCCGAGCAGACCAACCTGCTGGCGCTCAACGCGACGATCGAGGCGGCGCGCGCCGGCCAGGCCGGCAAGGGGTTCGCGGTCGTGGCCTCCGAGGTGAAGGACCTGGCCCAGGAGACCTCACGGGCCACCGAGGACATCGCCCGCAGGGTGCAGGCGATCCAGGCCGACACCGCCGGGGCCGTGACGGCCATCGAGCAGATCTCCGACGTCATCGCCCGCATCTCCGACTTCCAGACGACGATCGCCTCGGCGGTCGAGGAGCAGTCGGCGACGACGGCCGAGATGAGCCGCAGCGTGACCGAGGCGGCGACCGGCACCTCCGCCATCGCCAGCACCATCACCGGTGTCGCGGACGCGGCGCGCAGCACGAGCCAGGGCGTCACCGAGTCCCAGCAGGCGACGCTCGAGCTGGCCCGGATGTCGGGGGAGCTGTCGGCGCTGGTGGGGCGCTTCCGGCTCCAGCCCTAGTCCTCGCCTAAGACTAGTTGCGCAATTCTCGACGAGTGCTTCTCCTGGTGGGAAGCGTGCAGCGTACGGGCCTCGCGCAACACGGGGCGAAAGTCGCTTGGTCCCCGACCGGTCGGTCGGGCACAATGGGGGAGCGGGACGTGCGTGCCGGTGCCGTCGCAGGTGCCGTCGCAGGTGCCGTCGTCACGACCCGCTCCCCGCCGGTGCCGCGACGATGCGTTCGCTGCCCGTCCAGCTCAGCCCGGGGCGCCCCGCGCTGCGTCCGTCCGCCGCCTGCACCACCGAAGCCCGAGGCTCTGCATGTCCGTCGTGTCCGTGTCCAGCGTCCGCGCCCTCTCCGCGCGGTGGGGCACCTCCGCCACCGCACCCGCGACGCCGCGCGCCCGGCTCAAGCTCATCGGCGTGCTCGGCCTGCTCGTGGCGCTGCAGCCGTTCACCTTCGACCTCTACCTCCCGGCCCTGCCGGCGCTCACCCGCAGCCTCTCGACGACCGACGCGCAGGTGCAGCTCACGCTCACCGGGACGCTGCTCGGGGCGGGTGCCGGGCAGCTCGTCGTCGGCGCGCTGTCCGACCGCTTCGGCCGCCGGCGCCCGCTGCTCGCGGGCATCGCGGTGCACATCGTCGCGAGCGTCCTCTGCGCGCTCGCGCCGACCGTCGAGGTGCTCGGGGTGCTCCGCGTCCTGCAGGGGTTCGGCGCGGCCTCCGCCGCGGTCACGGCCATGGCCGTGGTCCGCGACCTCTACACCGGCTCCGCGGCCGCGGCGATGATCTCGCGGCTCATCCTCGTCGTGGGCGTCTCGCCGGTGCTGGCCCCGAGCGTCGGTGCCGCCCTGCTCCGCACGACCGACTGGCGCGGCATCTTCGTCACCCTCGCGCTGCTGGGCTCGGCCCTCGGCCTGCTGTCGGGGCTGGTGCTGCGCGAGACCCTGCCCGTCGGGCGGCGCCACTCCGGCGGGATGCGGGACACCGCCGGGGCGTACCGCATCCTCGCGCGGGACCGCGCCTTCCTCGGCCTCACCACCATCGCCGCGGCGAGCATGGGCGTGGTGTTCGCCTACGTCTCGGGCTCGACGTTCGTCCTGCAGGACCAGTACGGCCTGTCCGAGCAGCAGTTCGGGCTGGTCTTCGCGGTCAACGCCATCGCGCTCATCGGCACCCCGCAGCTCAACGTCGTGCTGCTGCGCCGGTGGAGCCCCGAGCAGCTGCTCGGTGCCAGCCTGGCGTACGCCGTGGTGCTCGCCGTCGCACTGCTCGCCGTGACCGCGACCGGCTTCGGGGGCCTGCCCGTCCTGCTCGTCGTGCTCTTCCTCACGCTGGTCTCCTGCGGGCTCGTCGGCCCGAACACCGGCGCGATGGCGCTGTCGCGGCACGGCGAGTCGGCGGGGACGGCGGCCTCCGTGCTGGGGACGCTGCAGTCGCTCTCCGGCGCGGTCATGGCCCCGCTCGTCGGCCTGCTCGGCAACGACGCCCTGGCCATGGGGGCTGTCATCTCCGGCCTGCTCGGCACCGCCGCCGCCGTGCACCTGCTCGTCGTCCGGCCGCAGCAGGCGCTCGAGGCCCCGCGGTCGTACGCCGACCTGCCGGTCGTGGTCGGGCACTAGCCGGGGCACCCGTCGGGCCGAGCCGGGACTCGGTCGGGCACGAGCCCGGCACTGGTCGGGCACCGGTCGTCCACGGGTCGGGCCCTGGTCAGGCACCGCGCCCGGGTGCAGCAGCGGCCGCCCCGGTCGGGGCGGCCACTGGTCGTGCGTCCTGCTGTCCTGGGTCGTGCAGTCCTGCTGGGTCAGTCGTCCCAGGGACCGAGGTCGATGTCGTCCATGACCGGTCCTTCCTGTCGTCTCGTCGGGCGCGCGGGCCGGGGAGCGCGCGGCTGCTGCCGCTGGCGCCGTCCGGCCCGTGCCGGGTCCTGAGGACCTGCATCGGTGTGCCCGCTGCTGACCTGAGTCACACGCGCGGGTGCCGCGCCGCCACGGACGGGTGGCGCCGCCCCCGGACGGGGGAGCGCGGCGCCGCGGGCAGCGGGGCGACCGCGGCGAACGGGGCCGTGAGGACCCCGCTCGCCGTGCGCAGGTGGTAGCGGGTGCGCCCCCGCTTGAGCACCGTGCCGCGGGTCCCGCGGTAGGGCCCCGGCGCCACGACGAGCACCCGCGCCCCCACCTCGAGCAGCGGCGCCGCCGGCGTGCGGGGCGCCGGGACGGCGTCCGGACCCTGACCGCCCGCAGCGGCCGCGGCGGCGCGCAGCCGGGCGAGCTCGGCGCGGTAGCGCGGGTGGAGGTCGGCGGGCTCTCCGGCGCGCGTCCACGCGAAGACCGCGTCCAGGGAGAAGCGGTCGCTGCAGCGCCGGCAGGAGCGGACGCGGACGGGGCTGCGGTGCGCGCTGGTCGTGTGGCCGGCCGGGCACGTCCCGACCCACTCGCCCTCGACCCGCGCCGCGGTCGCCGGCACGCAGCGCTCCCCGCTCGCGCCGATCCGCCGGGCGGTGGCGCGCCAGACCGCGTCGTGGCCGTGCCCCGGGCCGACCAGGGCGTGGGCGACCTCGTGGAGCAGCGTCTCGCGCACCTCGGCCTCGTCGTGCAGCTCGGTCAGCGCGCGGCTGAGCGACACCACCCGGGCCCGGGCGTCGCACAGCCCGGCACGCGTCCGTGCCCGGTCGTAGCGGAAGGTCCAGTCGTGCAGCCCGTGCTCGGCGAGCAGGGCCTGCGCCAGCCGGCGGGCGTCGTCGAGGTCCATGCCGTCCATCGTGCCCCGCGCCACCGACAGAGCCCCGCGCCCCCGCCCAGCCCTCCGAGGTCGGGGACCGGCGAGGTCCCAGGCGGGCGCTACTGTCCTGGTGCGGCAGCGGCGTCGGGAAGCGGGTGCCGCAGCGGACCGGCAGCGACGGACGAGCAGCGACGGACCAGCAGCGGGTGACCAGCAGCGACGAGGGACGGGGGGGCGGCGGTGACGGACCTCGCGGCGCACGCCCTCGCCGGGGACCCCGAGCGCGTCGCCGCCGCCCGCCGCATCGTCCCGCCGGGCGGCGGGAGCGCGGCGCTGGACAGGCTCGCCGCCCTCGCGGCGCGGCTGCTCCGCGCGCCCTCCTCGCAGGTCTCCCTCATCGCCGACGTCCAGCACGTGGTCGGCGTCGCCGGCCGCGCGGAGCGCGGCACCGGTCCGCGCGAGGACAGCCTCTGCACGGTCACCGCGGGGCTGCGCGCCCCGCTCCGCGTCGAGGACGCCGCCGACGACGCCCGCGTGAGCGCGCTGCCACCGGTGACGACCGGCGCGGTCCGCTCCTACCTCGGCGTGCCGCTCGTGGACTCCGCCGGCCGGGTCCTCGGTGCCCTGTGCGTCTACGGGCCGGAGCACCGCACCTGGAGCGACGACGACGTCGCCGTGCTCGAGGGGCTGGCCGAGCCCGTGGTGGCCCAGCTCGAGCTGACCGCCGTCGCCGCGGAGTACGCCCGCAGCCGCTTGCGGCTCGACCTCGCCCTCAGTGCCGCCGACATCGGGTCGTTCGAGTGGGACCTCACCACCGGGGAGCTCGACTGGGACGACCGCCTGCTCGCGGTCTTCGGGCTCGACCCCGAGCGGCCCGTCGTGCACATCGACGCGTTCTGGGCGCACGTGCTGCCGGCGGACCGCGCCGGGCTCGAGCGCGACATCGCCGCCGCGGTCGGGAGCTGCGGCGACTTCTCCTCCGAGTACCGCATCACCCGTCCCGACGGCGCGCTCCGCTGGGTGCACGCCCGGGGGAGCGTCGTGTGCGGCGACGACGGGCGCCCGCAGCGCCTGCTGGGGGCGGCGTACGACTCCACGGAGGCGCGTGACGCCGGTGAGCGGGCCGCCCGCGTCATCGACACGATGGCCGTGGGCTTCTTCTCCGTCGACCGGCAGTGGCGGGTGACCTACGTCAACGCCGAGGGCGAGCGCATCCTCGGGCGCCGTTCGGAGGAGCTGCTGGGGCGCGACCTCTGGGAGGAGTTCCCCGGGGCGCGGGAGGCGCGCTTCGGCCGGGCCTACCTCGCCGCCGTGGAGGACCGCGTCGAGCAGGCGTTCGAGGAGCACTACCCGGGACTCGACGCGTGGTTCGAGGTGCGCGCGCGGCCCACCGCCGACGGGCTGTCGGTCTACTTCCTCGACATCACCGCCCGGCGCAGCGCCGAGCGCGCCCTGGAGCGCACCGCGGACCGGATGCGGCTGCTCGCCCGGGTCTCGGCCGACCTCACCACGCTCGAGCTCGACGAGGCGCTCCAGCGCCTGGCCGTCGCGGCGGTGCCGGTGCTCGCCGACTGGGCGGAGGTCACGCTCGTCGACGCCGAGGGCCGCCTCGAGGGGGTGGCGTCCTGGCACGCGGAGCGCGAGCTGCGCCCCGTGGTCGAGGAGTACCTCGCCGCCCGCCTGCCCCACCTGCAGGAGGCGTCCTACGTCCGGCAGGCGCTGCTGACGGGGGAGCCGCAGCTGGTCCGGGTCGACGCCCGCGAGCGCCTCGCCGAGCTGCTGCCCGACGCGCGCTCGCGCGAGCTGCTCGACGCCCTCGCGCCCGCGACCGCGGTGTTCCTGCCGCTGCGCGCGCGCGGCCGCACGCTCGGCCTGCTCGACCTGTACGCCGGTCCCGCCCGCGGGCCGCTGCTGGCGGAGGAGCTCGACACGCTCGTCGAGCTCGCCGACCGGGCGGGGCTGGCCGCGGACAACGCCGCGGCGTACCAGCGTGCCCGGGAGGCGGCGGACCAGGCCGCGACCGCGAGCCGGCGCCTCGCCCTGCTCGCGCGGGGCAGCGAGGCGCTCTCCACGACGCTCGACGCCGGCGAGGCCGCCGCCCGGCTGGCCCGCCTCGTCGTGCCGCAGCTCGGCGAGTGGTCGCTGGTGGTCGGGCGGCTCGACGGTCCCGAGCTGCGCGTGCACGCCTCGACGACCCGCGACCCCGGCCGGGGGGAGACGGTCACCGCGCTGGGCCGCGCCCTCGCCGCCAGCACCGCCGCGGAGTCCCCGGTGCAGACCTCGCTGCGGACCGGGCACCCGGCCGTGGCCTCCGGCGACCTGCGCGACGGGCTCGGGGACGAGGTCGCGGACCTGCTCGCGCAGCTCGACTGCTCCGCGCTGGTCGCCGTCCCCCTCGTCGCGCGCGGACGGGCCCTGGGCGCCCTCGTGGTCGGACCGGACGTGCCGCTGACGCCGGACGAGCTGGACACGGCCGCCGAGCTCGCCCGCCGGGCGGCGCTGGCCCTGGACAACGCGCTGCTCTACGACTCGCAGCGCACGCTCGCCGAGCAGCTGCAGCGCAGCCTGCTCACCGACCCGCCCCAGCCGGACCACCTCCAGCTCGCCGTCCGCTACACCCCGGCCTCGGAGGAGGCCCAGGTCGGCGGGGACTGGTACGACGCCTTCCTCCAGCCCGACGGCACCACCGTGCTCGTCATCGGCGACGTCGTCGGCCACGACACGCGCGCGGCCGCGGCGATGGGGCAGGTCCGCGGGCTGCTCCGCGGCATCGCGTACACCAGCGAGGCGGGCCCGGCCGACGTCCTCAGCCGGCTCGACGCCGCGCTCGAGGGCCTGCAGGTCGGCACGACCGCGACCGCGGTGGTGGCCCGGCTCGAGCAGACCGACGACGAGCGCGAGCGGCAGATCAGCCGCATCCGCTGGTCCAACGCCGGTCACCCGCCACCGATGGTGATCAACCCCGACGGGGTGGTCTCGCTGCTGGCCGGCATCGAGGCCGACCTGCTGCTCGGCATCGACCCGAGCGCGACGCGCACCGAGTGGGAGGCCGTGCTCGACCGCGGCTCCACGGTGCTGCTCTACACCGACGGGCTCGTCGAGCGGCGCGGCCAGTCGCTCGAGGACGGCCTGGTCGACCTGCGCGAGGCGCTCACCGCGCTGGGGGCCGAGCCGCTCGAGGCGCTCTGCGACGCCGTGCTCGCGCGGCTGCTGCCGCCGGACGCCGAGGACGACGTCGCGCTGGTCGCGGTCCGGCTGCACCGGACGGACGGACCCGCGCCCGTCGACGAGGCAGCCGGCGAGGGCTCAGCCGGAGCTCAGTAGCCCGCGCGCTCGTGCGGGACGTAGCCCGCCTCGAGCCGCTCCAGCTCGGCGGGCTCGAGGTGCAGCTCCACGGCGGCGACCGCGTCCTCCAGGTGCTGGGGCTTCGTCGCGCCGACGATCGGCGCGGCCACCTGCGGTCGGGACAGCAGCCACGCCAGGGCCACCTGCGCCATGGGGACGCCGCGCCCCCCGGCGACCTCCTGCAGCGCGCCCACGACCCGCTGGTCCGCCTGCTCCTGCTGGACGTACAGCCCCTTGCCGAACTCGTCGGTCTGGGCCCGCGCCGTCGACGTGCCCCACGGGCGGGCGAGCCGCCCGCGCGCCAGCGGCGACCAGGGGAGCAGGCCGACGCCCTGGTCCGCGCAGAGCGGGACCATCTCGCGCTCCTCCTCGCGGTAGATGAGGTTGTAGTGGTCCTGCATCGAGACGAAGCGAGTCCAGCCGTGGATGTCGGCGAGGTACAGCGACTTGGAGAACTGCCAGGCGTCCATCGACGAGGCGCCGATGTAGCGCACCTTGCCGGCGCGGACGAGGTCGCGCAGCGCCTCGAGCGTCTCCTCGACCGGCACGGACGGGTCCCAGCGGTGGATCTGGTACAGGTCGATGAAGTCCGTCTGCAGGCGGCGCAGGCTGGCGTCGCACTGCGCGAGGACGGCCTTGCGCGACAGCCCCCCGCCCCCCGGCCCGTCGTGCATCCGCCCGAAGACCTTGGTCGCGACGACGACCTCGTCGCGGCGCGCGTGCTCCTTCAGCGCGCGGCCGAGGAACTCCTCGCTGGTGCCGGCGGAGTACGAGTTCGCGGTGTCGAACAGCGTGATGCCGAGCTCGAGCGCTCGACGGAAGTACGGCCGGGCCTCGTCCTCGGGCAGCGACCACTCGTGCGTGCCCTGGGCGGGGTCGCCGTAGCTCATGCAGCCGAGGGCGATCCGCGAGACCTCGAGGCCGGTGCTGCCCAGACGGGTGTACTCCATGGGGCCATCCCACCACCGCCGCCGGCGAGCCCGGCGCCCGCCCTCCCGGGGGCGTCAGCGCCCGCCCTCCGGCGGCAGCCGGTGCCACACCTCCCGCTCGCCCCTGTCGCGCTCGGCCCGCTCCCGCACCGCCTCGAGCACCGGCCTGCGGGTGCGCTCCGCCCACTCCTCGCGCTGCCGCCCCCGGTGCTCGACGTCCAGGGCCCGCAGCAGGCGCTCGACAGCGGCGAGCAGGGCGCCGTGGAGCTGCCAGAGCGCGCGGTCCTCGCCGGCGTCGAGCAGCAGCAGCTCGGTCAGCCGGGCACGGGCCTCGCGCAGCGCCTCGAGCGCGGCCGCCAGCTCGCGCTCGGGGGGCTCGGTGGCGCCGCGGCCCTCGGCGTGCACGAGCTCGCCGAAGCCGCGCACCGCCGCGGCGAGCTCGTCGAGCAGGACGGCGAAGGCGTCCCGCAGCTCGGCGGCGTCCTCCCCGCCCGGCTCGCGGAGCCCGTCGGCCATAGCGGCGAACAGCGTGCGCAGCGCGGCAGCCGCGACCTCGAGCGCGTCGAGCCCCGAGCGGAGCAGCCCGGTCGCGTCGGGGATGAACGCCGCCCGCGGGTTGAGCTGGCGCCGGTCGACGGCCTCGCGCAGGGCGCGGTCCGCCTCGGCGACCGAGCGGGGCAGGCCGCGCGCCTCGACCAGCCACTGCTCGGCCTGCTCGCTGCCGGCGCCCTCGCGCAGCCCCCCGGCCGCCCGCTCGAGCAGGCGGGCCATCTCGGCCGCCGCGTGCTCGACGGCGGCGCCGGCGTCCCCCGGGCGCAGGCCGGGCGGGAACAGCAGGTTGACGGCCACGCCCACGGCGGCGCCGAGGACGGTCTCGACGACGCGGCCCACGGCGTACGACGACGTGCTCCCGCCCACCGCCAGCACGAGCATCGCGCTGATCGGCACCTCGAGCAGGTGGTCGCCGAGGCGGAGCAGCTGGCCGAGCACGACCGTCGCGGCGATGAGCAGGCCGAGGCTCCACCAGGTGAAGCCCACGGCGGAGGACAGCCCGGTGCTCACCCCGACGCCGGCCACCACGCTGAGGACGCGCTGCAGCCCACTGGTCAGCGTGCTGCGCAGCGTGACCTGGACGACGAGCAGCGCGGTGAGCGGCGCGAGGACGGGGTCGCCGTGCGGGAGCAGAGCCTGGGCGACGAGGTACGCCGCCATGCAGGCCCCGGAGAGGCGCACCGCCTTCGCCGCCGCCACGCGCCGCTCGCGGCGCAGCGCGCGGAGGAGCCGGCGCGCGGAGCGGGCCGCCGCGGGGCGCACGCGGCTCCCGGGCCCCGTCGCCCTCCGCACGTCCGCTCGCCGCGCCATGACGGGGGGATGCCGCGCACGGTCGCCGCCAAACGGCGCCGGGGACGCGAGGACTAGCGGACCCGCGGGACCCCCGCGAGGCGCTCCTCCGCGTACGCGTCGTCGTCGGTCACCTCGGCACCGCACCAGGCGGGCACCGGCGCGTCGGCCGGGCCGACGCCGAGGACGAGCCCCTCGTGCCGCAGCCGGAAGACGCGCAGCCGCCACGCCGCGTCGAGGGCGTGGTCGGTGTAGAAGACCTTCCAGGGCGCCGCCGCGAACAGCGCCGCTCCGAGCTCGGCGGCGAGCGGCCCGTCCTGGGTGCGACCGTCCGGCCGGCGGACGAGCAGCGAGCAGCGCTCGGCGCCGGGCGTGCCGTCGGGGGCGAGCCGGAACTCGCGCGCGACGCGCACCGACCACCCGTCCTGCGTCCCGAGGTAGGCGACGTTGACCTGGAGGGCGGGCGCTCCGGCGGGGTCCGGGCTGGCGCGCAGGAGGAAGCGGCGCTCGTGCCGTGCCGCCATCGGTCTCCTCAGGTACGCGCCTGCCGCTCCCCGCGGTGACGGGAGTCTCGCACCCCGGACCCGCAGTCGATCACGGCTCCGGTCGCCACCGGGTCGTGCCGAGGCCCTGGGTGTGGAAGCCTTGTCCCGGCACCACCGTCGTTGCTGCGCGAGGCAGGAGGCGGCGCGTGCCCCCGAGGAGTGGACGCGCGTGCCCGCGGGCATCCCGCAGGTGCCGGCGCTGTGTCGTGCTGCCAGCGTCGTGCACCCGGGGAGGATCGATGGCTCTGCTGCGTCGCGCTGAGGTCGCGCCGGCACCGTGGTTGCCGGCGCGCGCCCTGGGCTGGCTGCTCACCGCGGCCCTGCCGGCGGGCGCCATGACCGCGGTCGTGCTGACGGTGCTCGCGTGGCGCGGCTCCGCGTCTCCCTGGGCGCCGGTGGGCGTGGCCCTCGCGGTCCTCGCGGGGGGGAGCGCATGGGCGACGGGGATGGTCGTCCGCCGCCGCCGCTACCGCCGAGGCGTGCGCGAGGTGGGCCAGTGGGTGCGCTGCGCGCGCATCGTGGGCGGCCAGCTCGACGGGCTCGCGGCCGTGCGCGCCGGCGGGCCGGTCGACCCCGCGTCCCGGGTGCACGGGTGGCTGAGCGTGGAGCGCGAGCTGCTCCGCTTCCACCCGCACCCGCGCGAGCACCAGCCCGAGAGCATGTGGACCGTGCCGTGGCACGCCATCGCGGTCGTCGACGTGGCGCCGGCCTCCGCGGTCGCGCGCCGGGTCGTCCCCGGGCTGCGCGGCAGCACGGTGCGCCTGCGGCTGCGCGACGGCGCGCACCTCGAGGTCAGCGTCGACGAGGACGCGGACGCCCTGCTGCACGTGTGGAGCTGGCGCGGGATGGGCGACCGGGTCTCGCGGCGCGCCTCGCGCTGACCACCGACCGACCGGACCGCGCGCACCGGGCAGCCCGGCCGTCCACAGCCGGGCGCCGCGCAGGGCGGGCTCCTGCGTCGCCGTGCCGGGTTGTCCACACCGGCGGTCCTGGCGGTCCCGTCCCGCGCGCGGTACCCGCAGGGTGGCGGCGTGCCCCCTCCTCCTGACCGCCCGGTCGCCCGGCTCCGCACGCCCGCCGACCTCGCCGCCGTCGTCCCGCACCTGCTGGGCTTCCCGCCGGAGCGCAGCCTCGTCGTCTGCTGCCTGAGCGGGCACCCCGCCCGCCTGGGCCTGGTCCTCCGGGTCGACCTGCCGGCGGAGGAGGACGTCCCTGACGTCGTCGAGCACGTCGCCGGCACCGTCCTCCGCTCCGGCGCGCAGGGGGCGCTGGTCCTCGTCCACGACGCGCGCGGCGAGCGGGAGGAGCTGCCCCACGCCGGGCTGCAGGAGGCCCTCGGCGCCGCCCTGGAGGAGCGCGGAGTGGCCGTGGTGCGCAGCCTGCTGGTGGGGGAGGGGCGCACCTGGTCCTACGACTGCGCCGACGCCTGCTGCCCGCCCGAGGGCGTCGAGGTGCCGGCCGCGGTGGGCGACGCGGAGACCGCCGTCGCCGCCCGTCGCGCGCTCGACGGCCAGGCGCTGCTCCCCTCGCGGGCGGCCCTCGAGCAGAGCCTGCTGCCCGGGCCCGGGCAGAGCGCCGCGGCACCCGCCCTCGGCCCGGCGCTCGCGGCAGCCGTGCTGGAGCTCGGCGGCACCAGCCGGGCCGACGCCGCGCGGCTGGTGACCGGGCTGGTCCGGGCGGCGTGCCGGGCGCGGGCCGACGGCGCTGCAGGGCTCACCGCCGGCACGGCGGGCCTGCTGCTGGTGGCGTCGCGCGACCGGGTGGTCCGCGACGCGCTGCTGCCCCTCGCGCTGGAGCCGGAGGAGCCGGCCGCCCTCGTGGCGGTGCTCGTCGAGCTCGTCCAGTGGGCGGGCGTGCGGCCGGAGCAGGGGCTTCCGGGCCCCGCGCCGGCGGACCTCGCGGGCGCCTGCGCGCTGCTCGCGGCCTGCGCGCACGTGCTGGGGCAGGGCCCGCTCGCGGGCATCGCCCTGGAGCGCGGTCTCGCCGCGGTCCCCGACCACGCGCTCGCGGCGCTGCTGGACGCCCTGCTGCGCCGGGCGGTCGGCCCCGAGCGCGTGCGCCGCCTCCTCGCGGGCGTGTCCGACGAGCTCGAGGAGCGCTTCCGCGACGGCGGCGGGCGCTGGGCCGAGGACCCGTGGCAGGGCCGGGACAGGGTGGGCGGGCAGCCGAGCGCGGGCAGCCACCGGCCTCGCGCGGAGCCCGCACCCCCTGCGGAGCCGGGTCCGTCCGGGGCGGCTAGCGTGCCCGGCAGGAGGCGGGGCTCCCGCCCAGGACCGGGGAGGCGCACGTGAGCGACGACGGCGACCAGGGCGACCACGGGGGCGAGGGGACCGGCGGCGCGCTGGTGTCGCCGAGCGGACGGCAGGTGGAGCTGCGCGCGGGCGAGGCCCGCGCGACCGTGGTCGAGGTGGGCGCCGGGCTGCGCACCCTCTCCGTGGGCGGGCGCGACGTCCTCGACGGCTACGCGCTCGACGAGGTCTGCCCGTCCGCCCGCGGGTGCCACCTCGTCCCGTGGCCCAACCGCATCCGGCAGGGGATGTACGCGTGGGACGGCGCCACGCAGCGGCTGCCCGTCAACGAGCACGCCTACGGCAACGCGAGCCACGGGCTCACCCGCTGGCAGGCGTGGCAGCTGGACTCCTCGCAGGACGACCGCGCAGAGTGGACGCTGCGCCAGCACCCGGTGCCCGGCTACCCCTTCACCCTGGACCTGCGGGTGCGCTACGAGCTCGCCCTCGACGGCATCACGGTCACGGTCGAGGCGACCAACACGGGGGCGGCGGCCGCGCCGTTCGCGTACGGCGCCCACCCGTACCTCATGGCGAGCCCGGGGCAGCCGGTGGACGGTGACGCGCTCACCGCGCCCGCCGCCACGTGGCTGCCGCTCGACGCCACGATGGTGCCGGTCGGCCGGGCCGCGGTGGCGGGGACGGCGTACGAGCTGGACGGGACCGCGATCGGCGCGCGCGAGGTCAACACGACCTACACCGACCTCGTGCGCGACGACGACGGGCTGGCCCGCGCGGTCCTCGCCGCCGGGGACGGGGGCCGGACTGTCACGGTGTGGCAGGACGAGGCGCTGCCGTACCGCCTCGTCTACACCGCGGACGCCGTGGAGGCGGCCAAGGTCCGCCGCAGCGTGGCGGTCGAGCCGATGTCGGCTCCTCCCAACGCCTTCTCCAGCGGCGAGGACGTCGTCCGGTTGGAGCCGGGCGAGACGTGGCGCGGCCGCTGGGGGATCACCGTCGGCTGACCCGGCAGCGGGCCGGCCCCGCCCCGCCGGCCCGCGGTGAACCGGATCAGGTGACCCCCGTGATGTTTCGCACAGGGCATCGGGGGCGATCTCCTCCGGCGGAACCAACAGCGGAGGTGGCAGGTGTCGACGGGGACAGCTGATCTCTCGGTGACAGTGAAGAGCACGGTGCCGGCGCGCATCGACAGGCTCCCCTGGTCGCCGTTCTTCACGAAGATGGTGATCGCCCTCGGCGTCGCCTGGGTGCTCGACGGGCTCGAGATCACCGTCGCGGGTGTCGCGGCCGGTGTGCTGAGCCAGAAGGACACCCTGAGCATGTCGTCCGGGGCCGTCGGCGACATCGCGACGTGGTACCTGCTCGGCGAGGTCGTGGGAGCCCTCGTCTTCGGGCGGCTGTCCGACCGCCTCGGCCGGCGCAACCTGTTCATGGTGACGCTGGGGATCTACCTCGTGGGCAGCGGGCTCACGGCGTTCACGTGGAGCGGCCACGGCAGCGGCCTGGTGTTCCTCTACGCCACGCGCATCATCGCCGGCATCGGCATCGGCGGTGAGTACGCCGCGATCAACTCCGCCATCGACGAGATGATGCCGGCGAAGTACCGCGGCCGCGTCGACATCGCCGTCAACGGGACCTACTGGGCCGGCGCGTTCCTCGCGACCATCCTCCAGCTCATCGTCCTCAACAACCTCTCCGACGACGTGGCCTGGCGGCTGTGCTTCCTGCTCGGACCGGTGCTGGGCGCCGTCATCCTCTTCGTCCGGCGCAACCTCCCCGAGAGCCCGCGCTGGCTGATGATGCACGGCCGCGAGGAGGAGGCCGAGGCGACCATCGGGCAGATCGAGCGCTGGGTCGCCGACTCCGGTCACCAGCTCGAGGACGTGCCCGAGAGCAAGGCGATCGAGATCCAGCCCGACCCGGGCGTCGGCTACCTCGCCCTGAGCAAGGTGCTCTTCACGCAGATGCCGTCGCGCTCGGTCCTCGGCGCCTCGCTGATGATCACGCAGTCGTTCCTCTACAACGCGATCTTCTTCACCTACGCGCTGGTGCTGACGAAGGTCTACGGCGTCTCGAGCGGCAACCTGCCCTACTACTTCATCGCCTTCGCCATCGGCAACCTGGCGGGTCCGCTGCTGCTGGGCCATCTGTTCGACACCGTCGGGCGCCGGAAGATGATCTCCGGGACCTACATCCTCTCCGGCGTCCTGCTCGTCATCACGGCCGCGATGTTCAAGGCCGGCTCGCTCAACGCGACGACGCAGACGATCTGCTGGTCGGTCATCTTCTTCTTCGCCTCCGCCGGGGCGAGCGCGGCGTACCTCACCGTCAGCGAGATCTTCCCGATCGAGGTCCGGGCGAAGTCCATCGCCATCTTCTTCGCGATCGCGCAGTGCTTCGGCTCGCTCGGCCCGCACATCTACGGCCGGCTCATCGGTGACGGGACCGACCACACCAAGCTGTTCTGGGGCTACATGCTCGGTGCCGCGGTGATGATCGTCGGTGGTGTCATCGCCGCGTTCCTCGCCGTCGACGCCGAGGGCAAGTCGCTCGAGGAGGTCGCGACGCCGCTCGGATTCGTCCGCAAGGTGACCGAGGCGGCCGGCATGGCCACCCCTGACGGCGCGGCCACCCCCCGCGGCTTCGCGAAGGGGTAGAGCGGAAGACCCGCAGCAGCGCGGGAGACCCAGAGCACGGCGCCCGTCGCCCCGGTCCGTTCCGGGGCGGCGGGCGTCGTACGCCCCAGGGACCCTCCACCCGCAGCCGCAGCCGCGGGCACGCCGCGCCGCGCCGGGTAGCCTGACCGCACCATGACTCCAGCGCTGCCCTCGGCATGACGTCCCTGCTGCCGACCCTCGCGCCGGGCGGGAGTGACGCCGACGCGGTCTACGCGGCGTTCGAGGGCTGGGCCGAGGAGCAGGGGCTGCCGCTCTACCCGGCGCAGAGCGAGGCCCTGCTCGAGATCGTCACCGGGTCCCACGTCATCCTCGCCACCCCCACGGGCTCGGGGAAGAGCCTCGTGGCGCTGGGCGCGCACTTCGCCGCGCTGGCAGCGGGACGCACGAGCTTCTACACAGCCCCCATCAAGGCGCTCGTCAGCGAGAAGTTCTTCGCGCTGTGCGCGGCGTTCGGCGCCGACAAGGTCGGCATGCTCACGGGCGACGCCGCCGTCAACCCCGGGGCGCCCATCATCTGCGCCACCGCCGAGGTCCTCGCCAACATCGCCCTGCGCAGCGGCGACGCCGGCATCGGCCTCGTCGTCATGGACGAGTTCCACTTCTACGGCGACCCCCAGCGCGGGTGGGCGTGGCAGGTGCCGCTCCTTGAGCTCCCCGGCACGCAGTTCCTCCTCATGTCGGCGACCCTCGGGGACGTCTCGTTCTTCGAGCGCGACCTCACCCGGCGTACGGGCCGGCCGACGGCCGTGGTCAAGGGCGCCGAGCGCCCCGTGCCGCTGACGTTCACCTACGCGATGACGCCGCTGCACGAGACGCTCGAGGAGCTGCTCGAGACGCGCCAGGCGCCCGTCTACGTCGTCCACTTCACGCAGTCCGCGGCGCTGGAGCGCGCCCAGGCACTGATGAGCGTCAACGTCTGCACCCGTGCGGAGAAGGACGCGATCGCGGAGGCGATCGGGGCCTTCCGCTTCTCCTCGGGCTTCGGCAAGACCCTCAGCCGGCTGGTCAGGCACGGCATCGGCGTGCACCACGCCGGGATGCTGCCGAAGTACCGCCGGCTGGTCGAGACCCTCGCGCAGCAGGGACTGCTCAAGGTCATCTGCGGCACGGACACGCTCGGCGTCGGCATCAACGTGCCGATCCGCACGGTGCTGCTCACGGCGCTGTCGAAGTTCGACGGCAAGCGCACCCGGCACCTCAACGCCCGCGAGTTCCACCAGATCGCCGGGCGCGCAGGCCGCGCCGGCTTCGACACCATCGGCTACGTCGTCGTGCAGGCGCCGGAGCACGAGATCGAGAACGCGAAGGCGCTCGCCAAGGCCGGAGACGACCCGAAGAAGCGGCGCAAGGTCGTGAAGAAGCGTGCGCCGGAGGGCTTCGTCTCCTGGAGCGACAAGACGTTCGAGCGGCTCGTCGCGGCCGAGCCGGAGCCGCTCAGCTCGAGCTTCCAGGTCAGCCACGCCATGCTGCTCAACGTCATCGCCCGTCCCGGCGACCCGTTCCTCGTCATGCGCCGCCTGCTGGAGGACAACCACGAGCCGCGGCCGGCGCAGCGCCGGCACATCCGCCGCGCCATCGCGATCTACCGCGCCCTGCTCGCCGGTGGCGTCGTCGAGCGCCTGCCCGAGCCCGACGAGGAGGGGCGCACCGTCCGGCTCACCGTCGACCTGCAGGCCGACTTCGCCCTGAACCAGCCGCTCTCGCCGTTCGCGGTGGCGAGCCTCGCGCTGCTGGACCGCGCGTCCCCGACCTACGCGCTCGACGTGCTCAGCGTGCTCGAGGCCACGCTCGACGACCCGCGCCAGGTCCTGCTGGCGCAGCAGTTCAAGGCCCGCGGCGAGGCCGTGCAGGCGCTGAAGGCCGAGGGCGTGGAGTACGACGAGCGCATGGAGCTGCTCGACGGCGTCAGCTGGCCCAAGCCGTTGGAGGAGCTGCTGGGCGCGGCGTACGAGCTCTACGCGAAGGGCCACCCCTGGGTCACCGACGCCGAGCTCTCGCCGAAGTCCGTGGCACGCGACCTGTTCGAGCGGGCGATGACCTTCACCGAGTACGTCGGCTACTACGGCCTCGCGCGCAGCGAGGGGCTCGTTCTGCGCTACCTCGCCGACGCGTACAAGGCCCTGCGGCGCACCGTGCCCGAGGACGCGCGCACCCCCGAGGTCGAGGACCTCACCGAGTGGCTGGGCGAGCTCGTCCGGCAGGTCGACTCGAGCCTGCTCGACGAGTGGGAGCGGCTCGCGAACCCCGTCGACGACGTCCCGGGCAGCCCCCGCGTCGAGCTCGGCCCGCCGCCCGTCACCGCCAACGTCCGGGCGTTCCGCGTGCTCGTGCGCAACGCGCTGTTCCGCCGGGTGGAGCTGGCGGCGCTGCGCCGCGTCGACCTCCTCGGCGAGCTCGATGCGGGCTCGGGTTGGGACGCCGACCGCTGGGCGGACGCGCTCGACGCGTACTCCGCCGAGCACGACGAGATCGGCACCGGCCCCGATGCCCGCGGCCCGCGGCTGCTGCTCGTCACCGAGGAGCCCGGGCTCTGGCGCGTCCGCCAGGTGCTCGACGACCCGGCGGGGGACCACGACTGGGGGATCTCCGCCGAGGTCGACCTCGCCACCTCGGACGAGGAGGGGACCGCCGTGGTCCGCATCGTGGGCGTGGACCGCTTCCAGGGCGTGCTCGGCAGCACCGGCGGGTAGCCTCCCCGCCGTGAAGCGGAGCGCGGGGCTGCTGGTCTGGCGCCGGGGTGCGGAGGGCGTCGAGGTGCTCCTCGCCCACCCCGGCGGTCCGCTGTTCGCGGGCAAGGACGACGGCCACTGGTCGATCCCCAAGGGCGAGTACGACGCCGACAAGCCCGCCCTCGCCGCCGCGAACCGCGAGTTCGCCGAGGAGATCGGGGTGGCGCCGCCGCCCGGCGACCCGGTCCCGCTGGGGGACTCGCGCCAGAGCAGCGGCAAGGTCAACACGATCTGGGCGGTCGAGGGCGACCTCGACGTGACCGAGGTGTCGAGCAACCTGTTCCCGATGGAGTGGCCGCCGCGGTCGGGGCGGATCCAGGAGTTCCCCGAGATCGACCGGGCCGACTGGTTCTCGCTGCCCGCCGCGCGGGTCAAGCTGTTCGCGTCGCAGCAGGTCTTCCTCGACCGGTTGGAGCAGACGGTCGTAGGCTCGCAGCCATGAGCGACGAGCCCGAGGACCAGAGCACCGAGGCGGCACCTGCCCCCGAGGACGTGCGCAAGAAGTTCCAGGAGGCCCTGGCGCGCAAGAACGCCCACCACGGCTCCCACGGCACCGGTGGTGCGCCGGGCGGCCAGAGCCACGTCGGGCCCTCCGCCGGTGGCAAGACCCAGCGCCAGTTCCGCCGCAAGTCCGGCTGAGCCCGGCGCCGTGACCGAGCGGGCGCCGGAGCCGGACCCCGAGGTCGTGGAGCTGGCGCACCACTGCCTCGACCTCGCGCGGGCCGGCAGCGCGGGGCAGCTGGGCGACCTGCTGGACGCGGGTCTGCCCCCGGACCTGACCAACTCCCGGGGGGACACGCTGCTGATCCTGGCGGCGTACCACGCGCACCCGGAGACCGTGCGCCTGCTGCTCGCCCACGGCGCCGACCCTGACCGCGTCAACGACAACGGCCAGACGGCGCTCGGGGCCGCGGTGTTCCGCCGCGACGAGCAGAGCGTCCGGGCCCTGCTCGAGGCGGGCGCGGACGCCTCGCTCGGCCGGCAGTCCGCGCGGGTCACCGCGGAGTTCTTCGACCTGCCCGAGATGGCCGCGCTGCTGCCACCAGCCTCCCCGTGATCATGCACGTCCTGGGCAGCGCAGCCCCCAGGACGTGCATGATCACGGCAGGGTGAGGGTGGTGGTGCCGCGGCGCAGGACGCCCGACGTCGTCGGCGCGCAGCGCAGCCCGCCGCGCCCGCGCATCGCGCGGAAGGCGCCCGGCGCGTACACCACGTCCATCCAGGCGCACGGGCTCGCCGGACGTCCCCCGCGGAACCCGATCCCGCCGAGCGCGAACTCCCGCCCGGCGAGCGCGTGCACCTGCGCCGCCGACACCCCGCCGAGCACGACCGTGCGCCGGGCGAGCAGCGGGTCCGGCTCGCCGAGGCCGATCTCGCGGGCCATGTCGCGCAGCCCCTCCAGCGCGATGAGCGTCACCGCCGAGGTGCTGTGCGCGCGCCGGGCGAAGAACCGGTCGCCGCGGACGCCCTTGCCCGCGACGACCTCCACCTCCTCGAGGTCGGAGGTGGCCACCTCGGTCGGACCGTCCGCCGGCCGCCCCTCGTACGCGTGGGCGGGCGACACGACCAGGTGCACCACCTCGACCTCGAGGACCTCCACCTACTCGCCCTTCACGTTCACCAGCTGGCGCAGCACGTGGTCCACCGCGACGAGGTCTGCCGCGTCGCGCATGACGACGTCGATGTCCTTGTACGCCCCGGGGATCTCGTCCAGGAAGGCGTCCGTGTCCCGGAACTCGATGCCCGCCATCGCCGTGCGGAGCTCCTCCCGCGTGAACCGCTTGCGCGCCGCCGTCCGCGAGTACGCGCGGCCCGCGCCGTGCGGCGACGAGCGCAGCGCGGCCGCGTCGCCCTTCCCGGTGACGACGTAGCTCGCCGTCCCCATCGAGCCGGGGATGAGCCCGCGCTGCCCCGCCTCGGCCGTGATCGCGCCTTTGCGGCTGAGCCAGACGCGCTGCCCGCCGACCTCGTCCTCGACGGTGAAGTTGTGGTGGCAGTTGATGCGCTCCTGCTCCACGACGTCGGTGCCGAGCGCGCGGGACAGGCAGGCCACCACGCGGTCCATCATCTCCTCGCGGTTGAGCAGGGCGAAGTGCTGGGCCCACCGCAGGTCCGCGATGTAGTCGGTGAAGGACTGCCGCCCCTCGTGCAGCGGGGCGAGGTCCCTGTCCGGCAGGTCGAGCCGGTCCTGCTCCGCCTCGCGCCGCGCCTGCCCGATCCAGTGCTGGGCGATGCGGTTGCCGACGCCGCGCGAGCCGGAGTGCAGGAAGCACCAGACGCGGTCGAGCTCGTCGCTCGTCACCTCGATGAAGTGGTTGCCCGACCCCAGCGAGCCGAGCTGCAGGCGCCAGGTCGCGGCGTACGAGTCAGGGTCGCGGGCACGCGGGTGCTCCTCGAGCTCGGCGACCCGCGGCGCGGCGGTCTCGACGACCCGACGGTTGTAGCGCCCCGCAGACAGCGGCACCGCGCGCTCGATGTCGAGGCGCAGCGCGCGCAGGTCCGCGCCCGCGAGGTCGTCGCGGGTGAACTGCGTGCGCACCGCGATCATCCCGCAGCCGATGTCGACGCCGACCGCGGCCGGGATCACGGCATCGACCGTGGGGATGACCGACCCGACGGTCGCGCCCTTGCCCAGGTGCGCGTCGGGCATGAGGGCGAGGTACGGCGCGACGAAGGGGAGCTCGCTGGTGCGCCGCGCCTGCTCCAGGGTCTGCGGGTCGAGGACGGAGGCCCAGCTCCTCAGCTTGGGCGTGATCTGCTCCATGCCTCCACCGTGCCCGAGGAGAAACCGCTGGAACGACCGGATTCCCGGCTGCTACGCGGGGGCCAGCAGCGCACGGAGGCGGTCCCCCTCGGAGCCCGTCGACCGGTCGCTCGTGCTCCTCCCCGCCCAGAGCGGCACACCGGCGGGGAGGGCGGCGACGACGGCGACGAGCGCGCCGGCGACCCGCTCCTGCTCCCACGGCTCGGGCAGGTCCGGAGGCTCGGGACGGCGGTGCCAGGCCCAGACCACCCTGAGGGACGGCAGGGCCGTCCCCCGGCTGCGCGCGCACGGAGCGCAGACCGCGACGAGGCCGGCGACGCTGTCGAGCGGCAGCCGGAGCCGGGGGAGGAGCGGGACGACGTCGTGCCCGGCGCGGAGCGGCGCCCCGCACCCGAGGCAGGTACGCCGCTGGGCCTCCCGCAGCAGCGCCGCCGCGCCCTCCGGGACGAAGGGCGGCCTGGGGTCCGGCTGGAGCAGCGGGCGCACGACGCCCGTCACCTCCCGCAGCGCTCGTGCGGCCGCGGGGTCGAGCTCGACCCGCCGGGACCGGGCGTCCAGCTCGGCCTGGGTCAGCCGCCGGTGCACCCACGTGAGGTCGGCGAGCGCCTGGGGGAGCAGGGCGGGGAGCGACCGGGCGGTGAGGGCCAGGGCGGTGCGGCGGCGCGCCGCGGCGTACCTCGCGGGCAGCAGGGCGGCCGTCCCGTGCGCGGTGAGCGAGCCCGCCGCGCGTCCGGCGGCCGCGAGCGCCGCGACCTCCTCGCCGACCGGGTCGGTCGGCCGCCCGCGCGCTCGCCAGAGCAGCTCGAGGACGCGGTCGGTCCAGCCGTCGAGGTCGAGCGGTCCGTCGTCCGGGACCAGCAGCGTGTCGAGCAGCGCCGCGCCCGCGACGCGCTGCTGCTCGTCGAGCCCGCCGAGCCCCGCGAGGAGCAGCTCCGCGAGCGCCGTCCCCTCCACGGCTACGCCCGCGGCCGGGGTACGCGCAGGCGGGGCGTCCGCGGCGCGCGCACCGCGTCCGCCCAGAGCCGCTCGTAGGACCGGGCCATGACGTCGGCGGTCAGCGCCGCGGTCGCGGCCGCGCGCCCCGCAGCGCCCATGCGCGCGCGCTCGTCCGCGTCGTCGCGCAGCCGGCGCAGCGCCCCCGCCAGGGCGGCCGGGTCGTCGACGGGGACGAGCAGGCCCGTACGCCCGTCGGCGACGGCCTCGGCGACCGCGCCCACCGGCGTCGCGACGACCGGCAGCCCGGCGAGCATGGCCTCGCCGATGGAGAGCGGGAACCCCTCGACGCGGCTGGGCAGGCAGAAGACGTCGAAGCGGGCCAGCGCCTCGCGCGCGCTGTCCGACCAGCCGGGCAGCCGCAGCCGGTCGCCCACGCCCAGCTCGCGGGCCAGCCGCAGCAGCGCCGCGCGCTCGGTGCCGTCGCCGACCACCTCGACCTCGACGCCGTCGACCTGCGCGAGCGCGCGCACCAGCACGTCGTACGCCTTCTGCCCGTCCAGCCGCCCCAGGCTCCCGACGACCAGGCGCTCGCCCGGCTCCCGGGCAGCGACCGGTCCCAGATCCGGGACGCCGTTCGGCACCGACACGACGCTGCGCCGGCCCAGCGCGTAGAAGTCCTCCACCCGCCGGGCGCTGCCCTCGCCGACGGCGACGTGGACGTCGACGCGGAGCAGGCGCGCGCGGGTCGCCGCCCACTGCGGCAGGCTCGTCGTGCGCAGGGGCAGCTGCTGCACCGCGGCCGTCCGCAGCCGCGGCGCGAGCGCGGCCGCGGCCAGCGCCGCGCCCGCCGCCCACGGCACGGCGAGGTTGACGTGCAGGAGCTCCGGTGCCGTGCGCCGCAGCAGCGCCGCGTGCGCCCGCACGGCGCGGGGGCCCGCCTCCGGCTCCACGACGTGCACGGGCGTGCCCGGGCGGTGGCCCGCCACCCAGTCGACGAGGTCCGGCTCGACCCCCGCCACCGCGACGTCGAGGCCGGGATCGAGGGCGGCGGCGAGGTTGGCGAGGCTGATCTCCGCGCCGCCTCGGCCGCGGGACGCGGTGTACAGCAGGACCTTCACGCGGGCATCGTCCCAGCCGCCCGGTGGAGGTGACGAAGGCCGCCCTCCTGCACGGGCATGACCCGTCGGCTGCACGGGCAACCGGCAGACGTGGCCCCTGCTGTGGACGTGCTCATCCCGACCGCCGACCGACCCTCCGCCCTCGCCCCCACCCTGACCGCCCTGCTCGCCCAGCGGGAGGCGGAGCTGCGCATCGTCGTCGCCGACCAGTCGCCCGTGCCGGTCGTCCAGCAGGCTCCCGAGGTCGCGACGGCCGTCGCGGCGCTGCGCCGCAACGGCGTCCGCGTCGAGCTCGTCCACCGGCCGGAGCGGCGCGGGATCGCCGAGCAGCGCGACTGGCTGCTCGCGCAGGCGCAGGCGCCCGCGGTGCTGTTCCTCGACGATGACGTGCTCCTCGAGCCCGGAGCGGTCGGGCGGATGCTCGACGCGCTCCGCACCCTGGGCTGCGGGCTGGTCGGCATGCCCGTGCTCGGCATGTCCGCCGTGGACGACGAGCGGCCGGAGGACTGGGCGCCGCTCGAGCTGTGGGACGAGCAGGGGGTGCACCCGGAGCGGGTGCGCAAGGGCGACCCGGCGTGGGAGCGCTGGAGGCTGCACAACGCGGCGACGCCGCTGCACCTCGAGCGCATGGTCGAGGTGCCCGAGCGGGGCTGGGTCGCGTACAAGGTGGCCTGGATCGGCGGCTGCGTGCTCTACGACACCGGGGTGCTGCGCGCGGCCGGCGGGTACGCGTTCTGGCGCGACCTGCCGGGCAACCTGCGCGGGGAGGACGTCGTGGCCCAGCTGCGCGTGCTCGAGGCGCGGGGCGGGGCGGGGCTGCTGCCCTCCGGCGCGTACCACCTCGAGCTGCCGACGACGCTGGCCGACCGGCGCGTCGACGCGTACGCCGCGTTGCTCGAGGGGCAGGCGCTCGACGGGGCCGCGGGGGTCTGAGCGGCTACTCGTCCTTGCGGGCCTGCTCGGCGAGGTAGCGCTCGACCTCCGCGCCCAGCTCGTCGCCGCTCGGCAGGGAGCCGTCGGTGGCGCGGGCGAGCACGAAGCGGTCGTACTGCTGCTCCAGCCCGGCGATCATCTCCTGGATCTCCGCGCTCGCGCCCGCCTCGGCGGCCACGCGGTCGGCCACGAGCGCGGCCGCCTCGGCCAGGGGGCCCGTCGGCAGCCGCAGCCCGGTCACGTGCTCGAGGACCTCGGCCAGGCGCAGGGACGCGGCGGGGTAGTCGGCCTGGGCGAGGTACTGCGGCACGTGCACCGCCAGCCCCGCGGTGGGGATGCCGCGCTCGGCGAGGAGGTACTCCAGCACGTGCGCAGCGGAGCCGGGCACCAGTGCCTGCTCGAACCACGGCGCCTGCCCCGCCCGCACCGACTCCTCGGAGGAGTGGACGGTCACGCCGAGCTGGCGGGTGTGCGGCACCGCGAGCGGGACCGCGTCGAGGCCGACCACCAGCCGCACGCCGAGCTCGCGCACGACCAGCTCGACCGCGGACACGAAGCGCTGCCACTGCACGTCGGGCTCCGGGCCCGTCAGCAGCAGGAACTCCTGCCCCGCCTCGTCGGCCACGACGAGCAGGTCGAGCCGGGGGAGCGCGAGCGCCGTCCAGCGGTCGCGCTCGAAGGTGAGCAGCGGCCTCCGGTAGCGGTAGTCGACCAGCTGGTCCACGTCGAACTCCGCGAGGACCCGCCCGCCGCCGTCCGCCAGTGCGGCGTCGCGCAGCAGGCGCACCGCGGAGCCCGCGTCGACGAAGCCGTCCAGCGCCAGCAGGAGCACCGGCGCCGCCGGCCGCTCCCCGGGGAGCACGTCCACCAGCCCGCGCGCGTCGTGCCGCCGGCGCTCCCGTCCGCTGCCCGTCTGCACGGTCGCCTCCCCGTCCTGCGGCCGAGCCGCGTCCTGCCCGCTGCTGGTCGTGCTCGTCCCGCTCGCCCCTGCACGGGGCCTGGTCTGCGCCAGCAACGGCGGGCGGACGGGCATTCCCTGCCGCCCCGTCCCCCTATCGGGGCCATTGTGTCCCCGCCAGTCCTGACGAGGCGATAGATTGCCGCGCAAAAGGCACGGACCGTGCGAGTGCACCGGAGCGGACCTCCTGGGACCAGGAGGGCGCGACGGCGCCTCGGCGGCCCGTTCCGCACTGGTGGAGCACGCAGGACCGGACGGACGCAGGACCGACAGAGGCAGGACGGAGCGCGGGGGGTGGTGGAGGTGGCCCGGGTGGCCGGTGCAGGGGAGGGTGGTCGCGGCTCGGCCGCGCCCGCGGCCCCGTACGGCCTGCCCGCCCGCGGCTCCACCACGCTCGTCCCCGCCAAGCTGCTGCTCGCCGCGGTCGTCGTGCTCGTCGCGTGGCTCTGCGCGGGAGGGCACGCGTCCGCCGCCGAGCCGGCGGCGGACCCGGCCTCCGTGACCACCTCCGCTGCCGCCGACGCCGCGCCCGCCGCCGCAGGCGCTGGCGCCGCGGACGCGGCCACCCCCGCTGCAGCGGACCCCGGCCGCGCCGGGGTGGACGCCGCTGACGCGGCCCCGGCAGCCGACCAGCCCGCGGCAGCGGCCCCCGCCGCGGCCGACCCCGCGCCCGCCGCGGCTGACCCCGCGCCCGCTGCGGCCGACCCCGCGCCCGCTGCGGCTGACCCCGAGCCCGCCGCCCCGGCCACGCAGCCCGCCGCGCCCGAGCCGGCGCCGACGCAGCCGGCCGTCGAGCCGTCCGTCCCCGCGGCGCCCGTCCCGCCCGCGGACCCCGCCCCGGACGACCCGGCCCCGAGCGACCCGGCACCCGCGGCGAGCGACCCCGCGCCCTCGAGCCCGGTCGTCGCCGCCGGCCCGGCCCCCTCGTCCAGCCCCGCCGTCCCTGCCGCCGGGCACGACGCGGCGAGCACGCCCGCGCCGACCGCCAGCGCGCCCGACGCCCGCCCCTCCGATGCCGCGCCGCGCCCGTCCGACGACCCCGTCGCCGTGCCCGCCCCCGCCGGCGAGGGGGGTGCCGCCGCTGCCGCTCCGGCGCCGGCGGTCGCCCCGGTCGCCGCGCCCGTCCCGGCGCCGGTCGTCCCCGCGAGCGCGACCCCCGCCGCCGGCGTGAAGGCCGCGCAGACCGCCGCCCTCCCCGCGCCGGCGGCGGAGAGCGCCCGCCCCGCGCCGGCGGAGCAGCCCCTCCCGCTCGGCCCGCCCGTGCCGTCCTGCGGCAGCGCCCCCGGCGCAGCGTGCGCGTCCGGACCGGCCGACGCCCCGGTCGTCCTGAGCGCCTCCGCCGGTGACGGCACCGTCGCGCAGGCCCCGCTGCACGCCCCCGTCCTCACCGGCGGGCGGAGCCAGCGCGCCGCGACCCCGGGCACCGCACCGGACGACGTGACCGCCCCTGCGCACGCGAGCGCGGCCCAGTCGCCGTACGACGGCGGCAACCCGCACCGCGGCCCCCTCGGTCCCGAAGGGCCCGGGGGCAGCAGCACGCCCAGCGTGCCGACGCCCACGGCTCCCACCGCCGGCGGCTCCGGCGGGGCGAGCTCCGGCTCGGCCGCCGGTGGAGCGACGGGCACGACGCCCGCCACGCTCGTCAGCGGCGCCGTCGTGGCGGCTCCCGCTGCCGTGCTCCTCGGGCGGACCAACCAGCCCGCGGGAGCGCTGCCCCGCTACTCCGTCACCCCCTCCGTCCCCCCTGCGTGACGCCGGCGGAACGGCCTCTGGCCGTGCCCGCCCGCACTTCCGTCCGCCCAGGGGAGACCTCCCATGCTCGACAACGACGGCCTCGGCCGTTCCCTCACCAGTGACTGGCTGACCGGCCGCAGCGAGGAGCCCGCGCTCCCCGCCGCCCCGGCCGAGGGCGCCCCGGTGCCCACTGCTCCGACCACGGGCGTCCTGGGGACCGTGGGCGGCCCCGCCGCCGCGCGGCGCCGTCCCGCCCCGTTCCGCCGCAGCGCCCGGCTGCTCGCCACCAGCGAAGCCCCGCGCCAGGCGCGGCACTTCGTCGCCGCCGCCGTCGCCGAGTGGCAGGCCGACCCGGCGCTCGTCGACGACGTCGTGCTGGTGGTGAGCGAGCTCGTCAGCGACGCCGCGCGCTACCCGCTCGCGGTCGCCGTCGAGATCACCCTGGCCGCCCGCGCGGGCCGCCTGGAGCTGGTCGTGGCCGACTCCTGCCCGCAGCCGCCGCTCTGCGCCGACGAGCAGGCCGGCGGGGGCTGGCTCGCCCGTTCGGTCCTCGAGACGTGCAGCGAGGCCTGGGAGTGGAGCACCACGCCCCAGGACGGGCGCATCGTGCGGGCGTACTTCCTGCCCCGCTGAGACCGGCCCCGGGAGGGGCCCTGAGACACAGAGGTGCTGGCGCGCGGAGGGGGCGCGCCAGCACCTCTGCGCGTTCCGGGCCCGTGTCCGGCCCCGTGTGCCGCCCTGTCCTCGGGCCCGTATCTCGCCCCGTGTCCGGGCCGGCGTACGGACCTGCCCGGCAGCCCGCGGGCGGCCGCGAGCGGCATGACGACCCCGGGGGAGCGCTCTCCCGGGTCCCGGAGGGGGCAGAACCCCATGAAAGCGCCTACAGATGCCCCTCGCACCGGCCGTGGGGGGGATGTTGCGACCGGCAAGAACCGTCAAGCCCTGACGGCTCCCGACGTCGGCGTGACGCAATCGTTACGGTCTCGATGCCGTCCGGAGGCCCACGGCGGGTCTGGTCGGATGCAGGATGTCCTCCGTTCCTCCACTACGGAGTACGACGAAGGGGACTTCCACATGAGCAAGCGCACGCTCCGCCAGGGTGGCGTCGTGATCGCGAGCCTCGCCCTCACGCTGACCGCGTGCGGCGGCAGCAGCAAGAGCGACAACGGCGCGTCAGGCAGCAGCGGCGGTGGCAGCAGCGCCGGCGCCAGTGGCGGGGCGGCCGCCGGCAAGACCGTCCAGGGCAAGTCGGGACCGCTCGACTGCTCGGTGTTCTCGTCCTTCGGGGACATCAAGGGCAAGACCATCTCGGTCTACACGACGATCGTCGCGCCCGAGGACAAGCCGCAGATCGACTCGTACAAGCCGTTCGAGGACTGCACCGGCGCCAAGGTGAACTACGAGGGCAACAAGGACATGGAGTCCCAGCTCCTCGTCCGCATCAAGGGCGGCAACGCCCCTGACATCGCCTACATCCCGCAGCCGGGCCTCCTCCAGCAGGCCGTGAAGGCCGCGGGCAGCAAGGCCGACCCCGCGCCGCAGACGGTCATCGACAACGTCACCAAGTACTTCGGCAAGGACTGGGCCGGCTACGGCAGCGTGGACGGCAAGCTCTACGCCGCTCCGCTGGGCGCCAACGTCAAGTCCTTCGTCTGGTACTCCCCGAAGATGTTCAAGGACCACAACTACCAGGTGCCCACCACCTGGGACCAGCTCATGCAGCTGACGGCGCAGATCGCCAAGGACGACAAGAACGCCAAGCCGTGGTGCGCGGGCTTCGAGTCCGGCGGCGCCACCGGCTGGCCGGGCACCGACTGGGTCGAGGAGCTCATGCTCCGCACCGCGGGCCCGGAGACCTACGACAAGTGGGTCAAGCACGAGATCCCCTTCAACGACCCCAGCGTCGTGAAGGCCCTCGACACCGCCGGCGCGATCCTCAAGAACCCGGCGTACGTCAACGGCGGCTACGGCGGCGTGAAGACCATCGCCACCACCGCCTTCCAGGACGGCGGCCAGCCGATCCTCGACGGAACCTGCTACATGCACCAGCAGGCCTCGTTCTACGCGGCCAACTGGCCCAAGGGCACCAAGATCGGCCCCGACGGCGACATCTTCGCGTTCTACGAGCCGTCGATGGACGCGAGCTCGAAGCCCGTCGAGGGCGCTGGCGAGTTCGTGGCGTCGTTCCGCAACGCCCCTGAGGTCGAGGCGTTCCGCACCTACCTCTCCTCGCCGTTCTGGGCGAACGAGAAGGCGATCATCTCCACCGGGTGGGTCAGCGCCAACAAGGGCGCCAACATCGCCAACTTCAAGAACCCGATCGACGCCCTCTCGGTGAAGACCCTGCAGGACCCGGCGACGGTGTTCCGCTTCGACGGCTCGGACGCGATGCCGGCCGCCGTGGGCACGGGCAGCTTCTGGAAGGGCATGGTCAACTGGATCACCGGCGCCAGCACGAAGTCGGTCCTGGACTCCATCGAGGCCTCCTGGCCGAAGTCCTGACGCTGGTCCGCTAGGACCCGCTCAGTCCGACCAGCGGCTCCGGCCGCACCCCGCGGGGCAGGGCGCATGCGTCCTGCCCCGCGGGCGTCCCTCCCGGCGACGCCCGCCGCGCGCGTACCTGTGACCGGCCGGCGCACCGGGCCGTGCTCCGCCGGGCCGGCGCGGACCCCCCGCGCGGCTCGGTCCCAGATGCTCGTCAGCGCCCTGCGCGGCGAGTACCGTCTCAGCCGCGGTCCTTGATCGACGGCGCTCGGAACCCACAGAAGAGGTGATGCGGGGTGTCCACCTTCGACAAGTTCGAGCAGATGGTCATCGCGGTCGTGGCCTTCGCGGTCGTGTTCGCGGTGATCATGCTGCTGGCGGACCGGATCCGGGGGAGGTCCGCCGACCGCAGCGTCGCGATGGTCTTCCTCGTGCCGACGGTGGTCCTGCTCGCGGTCGGGCTCGTCTACCCCGCGATCCGCACGCTGCTCGACTCCTTCCGCAACGCGGAGGGCACGAAGTTCATCGGCATCGACAACTACCAGACCGTCTTCAGCGACCACGACCTGCTGATCGTGCTGCTGAACACCGTGCTCTGGGTAGTGTTCGTGCCGTTCTTCGCGACCGCGATCGGCCTGCTCTACGCGCTCGTCATCGACAAGTCGCGCGTCGAGGCCATCGCGAAGGCGCTGGTCTTCCTGCCGATGGCGATCTCGTTCGTCGGCGCGTCGATCATCTGGAAGTTCGTCTACACCTACAAGGGCGCGGGCAGCCAGATCGGCCTGCTCAACGAGATCCTCGTGAAGCTCGGCCTCCCGGCGCAGCAGTTCCTGCTCAACTGGCCCAGCAACACCTTCTGGCTCATCGTCGTCATGATCTGGATCCAGGCCGGCTTCGCGATGACGGTCCTGTCCGCTGCGATCAAGGCGATCCCGCAGGACATCATCGAGGCGGCCCGGCTCGACGGCGTCAACGCCGTCGGCATGTTCCGCTTCGTCACGCTGCCCAGCATCCGCCCGGCCGTGATCGTGGTCCTCACGACGATCGCCATCGGCACCCTCAAGGTGTTCGACATCGTGCGGACCATGACCGGCGGCCAGTTCGACACCAGCGTCATCGCCAACGAGTTCTACAACCAGAGCTTCAACATCGGGGACGAGGGGCTCGGGGCCACGCTGGCCGTCATCCTCTTCGTGCTCGTCATCCCGGTCGTCATCTACAACGTCCGGCAGCTGCGGAAGGCTGATGCGCGATGACCACCACGACCCCGCCCGTCGCCGTCACCGGCGAGCTCGCCACCACGGCCGTCGCGCGCAAGCGGCTGAGCTCGCCCTGGGCGTCGCTGACCGCCATCGTCATCGCGGTCCTCTGGACCACGCCCACGCTCGGCCTGTTCCTCACCTCGTTCCGCACCCAGGACGACATCCGGGTCAGCGGCTGGTGGAACGTCTTCCTCCACCCGAACCTCACGCTGGACAACTACCGCCAGGTGTTCAGCTCGGGCACGAGCACGGACCTGTCCGGCTACTTCGTCAACTCCATCGTCATCACGATCCCGGCCGTCATCGCCCCGGTCCTGCTGGCGTCGCTCGCGGCGTACACCTTCGCCTGGATCCCGTTCAAGGGGCGCGACGCGCTGTTCGTCGCCGTCTTCGCGCTGCAGGTCGTGCCGCTGCAGGTCGCGATGATCCCGCTGCTGCAGATCTACATCAAGTGGCTGCACATCGGCGGCAGCTTCTGGACCGTGTGGATCTCGCACACGATGTTCGCCCTGCCGCTCGCGATCTTCCTCCTGCACAACTTCATGAAGGAGATCCCGGGGGAGCTCATCGAGGCGGCCCGCGTCGACGGCGCGGGGCACGTGCGCATCTTCTTCCAGGTGCTGCTGCCGCTCATCACGCCCGCGCTCGCGGCGTTCGGCATCTTCCAGTTCCTCTGGGTCTGGAACGACCTGCTCGTCGGCCTCGTCTTCCTCGGCGGCAAGCCCGAGACGCAGCCGCTGACGGTCGCGATCCAGAGCCTCGCCGGCACCCGAGGCAGTGCGTGGTACCTCCTGTCGGCCGGTGCCTTCGTCTCGATCGTCGTGCCGCTCGTGGTCTTCCTCAGCCTGCAGCGCTACTTCGTGCGCGGCCTGCTGGCCGGTGGCCTGAAGGGCTAGCCGCCCGGCCCGTACGCCTCCAGCGCCCCTCCTGCCACCCCGCAGGAGGGGCGCTCGTGCGTCGGGGGAGGGCCTCCCCGCCGACGTGCGCAGCGCCCGGGTCCGAACAGGGCGCCCCAGTGGTGCCCCGACGACCACCGGGTGCCCCCGTTCGGACCTGAGGGCCACCCCTTGACAGTGCTAGTTAGTGGTCACTACCTTCAGGGCATGGCGAGGATGTCGGCGGACGAGCGGCGCGAGCTGGTGCTGCGCGTCGCCGGCACGCACTTCGCCGAGGGTGGTCTCGACGGGACCTCGACCGAGGACATCGCCCGCGCGGCGGGGATCTCGCAGCCCTACCTGTTCCGCCTGTTCAGCACGAAGCGGGCGCTGTTCACCGCGTCGTGCGAGCGGGTCTTCGCCCGCATCGAGGCCGTGTTCCGCGAGGCGGCGGACGGCGTGACGGGGGAGCAGGCCCTCACCGCGATGGGCGGGGCCTACGTCGAGCTCATCCACGACCGCGAGCTCGTCCTCCACATGCAGCAGGCGTTCGTGGCCTGCCGCGACCCGGAGGTGCGGGCGGCAACGCGGGCGGGCTTCGCCCGACTGCACGGCGTCGTCACCACGCTGTCGGGGGCCGACCCCGAGACCGTCCGCCAGTTCTTCGCCACCGGCATGCTGCTCAACGTCGTCGCGGCGATGGACCTGCTCGACCCCACGGTGCCGGTCGAGCCGTGGGCGCAGTCCCTGGTCCCGCCCAGCTGATCGTCCGTCACGCCACTCCGGCCTACCGCTGCCCACTCAAGGTAGTGAGCACTCACAACAAGGAGGAGCCATGTCCCGTCATGCGCCGCTGCTCTGGACCTTCGTCGTCACGTCCCTGGCCGCGTTCATGGTGTCGCTCGACAACCTCGTCGTCTCGACGGCGCTGCCCTCGATCCGCGCCGACCTCGGTGCGGGGCTGGAGGGGCTCGAGTGGACGGTGAACGCGTACACGCTGACCTTCGGCGTGCTCCTGCTCACCGGCGCCGCCCTCGGCGAGCGGTACGGCCGGCGCCGCACCCTCGTCGCCGGGCTCGCGCTGTTCACGGTCTCGTCGGCGCTCGCCGCGCTCGCCCCCGGGATCGGGGCCCTCGTCGCGGCGCGGGCTGCCCAGGGCGTCGGCGCCGCCCTGGTCATGCCGCTCACCCTCACGATCCTCAGCGCAGCCGTCCCGCCGCAGCGCCGCGGTGCCGCGCTTGGCGTGTGGGGCGCCGTCACCGGCATCGCGATCGCGGTGGGCCCGCTCGTGGGGGGCGCGGTCGTCGAGGGGTGGGCGTGGCAGTGGATCTTCTGGCTGAACGTCCCGATCGGCCTGGTCCTCGTCCCCGTCGCCCTGCTCCGGCTGCCCGAGCAGCGGACGAGCGGACGCCGCGCGCTCGACCTGCCGGGGCTCGCGCTCGCCACGCTCGGACTCGTCGGTCTCGTGCTCGGCCTGGTCCGCGGCAACGGGCACGGCTGGACCAGCGCGGGGGTCCTCGGCAGCCTGGCCGCCGGCGCGCTGCTGCTCCTCGCCTTCGTCGCCTGGGAGGCGCGCACGGCCGAGCCGATGGTGCCGCTCGGAATGTTCCGCTCGCGCGGCTACACCGCCGCGAACGTGCTGTCGCTGCTGTTCTCCTTCGGGGTCTTCGGCTCGATCTTCCTGCTGGCGCAGTTCCTCCAGACCGTGCAGGGGTCCTCGCCGTTCGAGGCCGGCCTCAAGACGCTGCCGTGGACGGCGATGCCGCTGCTCGTGGCGCCCGTCGCCGGGCCGCTGTCCGACCGGGTCGGCGGCCGCCCGCTGCTGCTGGTCGGCCTGGTCCTCCAGGCCGCCGGGCTCGGGTGGTTCGCGGCGACCCTCAGCACCAGCGTCTCGTACGCGGCGCAGGTCCCCGCCTTCGTGCTCGCCGGCATCGGCATGGGCCTGGTCTTCGTGCCGCTCGCCAGCGTCGTGCTCGGCGCCGCCGACCCGGCGTACGCGGGGGTGGCCAGCGGCACCAACACCACCTTCCGCGAGATCGGCGGGGTGTTCGGCGTCGCCGTGCTCGGCACGGTCTTCTCCTCGACAGGTGGGTACGGCTCGCCGCAGGCCTTCGTCGACGGCATCGTGCCGGCGCTGTGGGTGGGCGTGGCCGTGGTCCTCGCCGCGGCAGCGTGCGCCGTGCTGCTGCCGGGGCGCCGGGCCACCGCGGTGGTGCCGGTCGGGGAGCCCGTGCTCGCCGCCTGAGGCTCAGCCCTCGAAGAAGACGAGGTCGTCCGGCTGCGTCGTCAGCCGGACGACCTCGCCGTCGACCGCCACCACGGAGGAGACCGGGGCGACCTCGCCGCGCGGGAGCACGAGCACCCGGTCGCCCCGGGCGTCGAGGAAGGCGCGGAAGCCGGCCATCGACGTGCTGCCGAGCGCGAGGTACTCCGCCAGCCGGCGGAAGAGCTTCGGCAGGATGACCGCGCTGTCGGTGAGCACCTGCAGCGAGGTGACCTCCACGCCGGCGGTGGTGCGGTCCTCGGCCCAGACGCCGGAGCGCGCGTCGCGCGCCGCGGAGGCGAGGCCGGCGAGGCTGGTGCGCAGGTCGGCGTACAGCCCGGAGTAGAACGTCGGGTAGGCCAGGCCCGTGGCCAGCAGCTGCGCGTTGGCGCTGGGGGAGAGGTCGGCGGGCGCGACGCGCACCCGCGTGCCGTCACCGCCGAGCAGCGGCGCCCCGGCGGGGAGGAGGAACGCGACGCAGCGGCCGTACGTGTCGACCCCGCTCGTGAGGATCGAGGCCGCGACGGTCGCCGGCGTCACCGCGGTCACCACCTCGTCGGCGCCGCGGGAGACCGCGGTGAAGCCCACGAGCCGCAGCAGCTCCTCCGCGGCGGCGTGCGCGAGCGGCAGCGGCTGGTGGAGCATCGCGGCGGAGGTGCGCTGGGGCGGGGCGTAGTGCGTCTCCAGCGCGTCGATCGCGTCCAGGCGGAGCTGGACGCCCCCGTGCGGGTTGGCCCGCACCGCCAGGCCGGCGGCGCGCCACGCGTCGGCCCGGTTCGGCGTGAAGCGCACCGAGTCGCCGTCGGGCGCCGCTCCGACGACCGAGAGGGTCCCGTCGATCCGCGTGAACGTCATGCGCCCAGCAGATCACCTGCCGCTGACAGTGCCCGCCCCGGCCTCCCGCACCTGCCCGTCGAGCACCTCGAGCCGGCGGGTCGTCTCCACGGCGGCGAGCATGCGCCGGTCGTGGGTGACCAGCAGCAGCGTCCCGGCGTAGTCCGCCAGGGCCTGCTCGAGCTGCTCGATCGCCGGGAGGTCGAGGTGGTTCGTCGGCTCGTCCAGCACGAGCAGGTTGACCCCCCGCGCCTGCAGCAGGGCGAGCCCGGCGCGGGTCCGCTCACCGGGGGACAGCGTGGAGCAGGCGCGCAGCACGATGTCGCCGCGCAGCCCGAACTTCGCCAGCAGCGTGCGCACCTCGGCCTCGGGCCACTCGGGCACCTCGCGCCCGAGCACGTCGAGCAGCGGGCGCTCCCCGGTGAACAGCGCGCGCGCCTGGTCGACCTTCCCGACCTGGACCCCCGAGCCGACCCGCGCCGTCCCCGAGTCCGGCGGCAGCTCGCCGAGCAGCAGGCCGAGCAGCGTGGTCTTCCCGGCGCCGTTGGGCCCCGTCACCGCGACGCGCTCGCCCCACTCGACCTGCAGGGTGACCGGTCCGAGCACGAACCCGCCGCGCCGGACGACGGCCTCGCGCAGCTCGCCCACCAGGGTCCCCGACCGGGGTGCGGCGGCGATCGACATGCGCAGCTCCCACTCCTTGCGGGGCTCCTCGACCACCTCGAGCCGCTCGATCGCGCGGTCGGTCTGCCGGGCCTTCGCTGCCTGCTTCTCGCTCGCCTCGCTGCGGAACTTCCGGCCGATCTTGTCGTTGTCGGTCGCCTTGCGCCGGGCGTTCTTCACGCCCTTCTCCATCCAGGCGCGCTGGGTGCGCGCCCGCGCCTCCAGGTCGGAGCGGGTCTCGGCGTAGTCCTCGTACGCCTCACGGGCGTGCCGGCGCGCCCGCGCCCGCTCCTCGAGGTACGCGTCGTAGCCGCCGCCGTAGACCGCCACCCGGTGCTGCGCGGCGTCGATCTCGATGACCCGGTCCACGGTGCGGGCGAGGAACTCGCGGTCGTGGCTCACGACGACCACGCCGGCGCGCTGCCCGAGCACGAAGCCCTCGAGCCGCGCGAGGCCGTCGAGGTCGAGGTCGTTGGTGGGCTCGTCGAGGAGGAACACGTCGTAGCGGCTCAGCAGCAGGGCCGCGAGCCCCGCGCGGGCCGCCTGCCCGCCCGACAGCGCCGTCATCGGCATCGCGAGGTCGACGTCCAGCCCGAGGTCGGCAGCGACGGCGGGCGCGCGGTCCTCGAGGTCGGCCGCCCCGAGGGCGAGCCAGCGCTCCAGCGCCGTCGCGTACGCCTCGTCGGCGCCGGCAGCGCCCGCGGAGAGCGCCTCCGTCGCGGCCGTCAGCGCGGCGTCGGCGGCGGCGACGCCCGTCCGTCGCGCGAGGTGGTCGAGCACGCTCTCGCCCGAGCGCCGCTCGTGCTCCTGCGGGAGGTGGCCCACGACGGCGGAGGTGGGGGCGAGGGCGACCGAGCCGGACTCGGGAGCCTGCAGCCCGGCGAGGACGCGCAGCAGCGTCGACTTCCCCGCGCCGTTGGCGCCGACGAGCCCGACGACGTCACCCGGCGCGACGGTGAGGTCGAGGTCGGCGAAGAGCGAGCGGTCCCCGAAGGCGGCCGCGAGCCCGCTCGCGACGAGGGTCGCGCTCACCCGCGGGAGGCGAGGTGCGCGCGCAGGGCCTCGACGACCAGGGCGTGGTCCTCGCGCTGCGGCAGGCCGCTGACGACGGCGACGCCCACGACCCCGGTGCCGGCGACGGCGAGCGGGAACCCGCCGCCGTGCGCGCGGTAGTCGGCGAAGTCGAGTCCGTTGCGCTCGGTGAAGGAGACGCCGGACTCCTCCTCGACGAGGCGGTGGTAGAGGGTCGCGTGGCCGTAGCGCTCCACCACCCGGGTCTTGCCGGCGACCCAGACGTCGTTGTCCGGCACGACGCCGGGCAGCGCTGCGCGGAAGAGCACCTGCGGCCCGCGGCGCACCTCGATGAGGACCGGCAGTGCGCGCTCCCGGGCGAGCCGCAGCAGCTCGAGCCCGAGGTCCACGGCGTCGTCGTTCGACAGCGACGGGAGCACGAGCTCGCGCTCCTGGCTGAGGACGGTGTCGGGCGTGAGGGGCTCGGACGTCATGCCCGCAGCGTACGGGCCTCGGGCAACGCGGGCCAAAGGTCCGTCAATGGCCCTCGATCAGCGCGAGCGGTCCGTCCATTCTGGAGGTCCGCTCCCGTCCTGGAGGTTCCCGTGGGTGCTCTCGTCGTCCTCGCCGCCCTGCTCCTGCTCGCCGTGCTGGCTGCGCGCTTCGGCGCCGACAGCCGCGACCACGCGACCACCGCCCCGCGCTCGCGGGAGCCGGGCCGGGGGGCCGAGCCGCTGGCGTAGCCTCGCCGGTCGTGCGCGTGCGACCGGCCACCCCCGAGGGCCTCCGCGACGCGGTCGTGGAGCGCTGCCTCGCGGCGCGTGCGGACCGGCCCCTGCGCGTCGCGGTCGACGGGGCGCCCCCGGCCCGGCCGCTGGACCTGGCCCGCGCGGTCGCCGACGAGCTCGTCGCGCAGGGGCGACCGGCGACCGCGCTCGACGCCGCCGGCTTCCTGCGGCCGGCCTCGCTGCGCTTCGAGCACGGCCGGACGGACCCCGACGCGTACCTCGAGGACCGGCTCGACGTGCGCGCGCTCGACCGCGAGGTCCTCGACCCCCTCGAGCCCGGGGGTACGGGCCGGTTCCTCCCGAGCCTCTGGGACCCGGTGCGCGACCGGGCGACCCGCGCGGCGTACGTCGCTGCCGCACCCGGCCAGGTCGTGCTCGTCGCCGGGGAGCTGCTGCTTGGCCGGTGGCTCGCCTTCGACCTCACCGTGCACCTGCACCTCTCGCCCGCGGCGCTGCTCCGCCGCCTCCCGGAGGACGAGCGGTGGGTGCTGCCGGCGTACGAGCGGTACGCGGCGGAGACGGACCCGTCCCGCTCAGCCGACCTCGTCGCCCGGGTCGACGACCCCCGGCACCCCGGGCTCGTCGTCGAGCGGGACTGACTCGTCCGGCGGGTCCTCCAGCGGCAGCGCGCGCCCCACCAGCTCGGCCAGCCGCTCCTCCACGAGCACCCGCGCCGGCGCGGCCCCACCCGACGCCCGGCGCAGCAGAGCGTCGACCGGCAGCGGTGCGTCGGAGGCGACGAGCACGACGTTGCCGTTGCGCCGGCCCCGGAAGACCGCCGGCTCGCTCTGCAGGGCGACGTGCGCGAAGGACGCGAGCGCCGTCGCGGCCTCGCGCCGCGCGTCCGCGAGGCCGGGCCGGCCGCTGAGGTTGGCGACGTAGGTCCCGCCCGGGCGCAGCACCCGCCGCACCTCGGCGAGGAACCCCGTCGTCAGCAGGTGGGACGGCACCTGGAGGCCGTCGAAGGCGTCGCGGATGACGACGTCGGCGCTGCCCGGCGGCTCCTTCGCGAGCCCGGCGCGCCCGTCCCGTGCGCGCACCCGCAGCCGCGGGCCCTGGCGCAGCCCGAGGACGTCGCGGGCGAGCTCGACGATGCGCGGGTCGAGCTCGAGCACGACCTGCGTCGAGCGCGGTCGCGTGGCCGCGAGGTAGCGGGCGAGCGAGCCTGCACCCCCACCGACGTGGACGGTGTCGAGGGGGTCGCCGGCGGGCGCGAGCGAGTCCAGGACTCCCGCGATCCACGCCATGTACTCGAAGCCGAGGTGCGTCGGGTCGGCGAGGTCGACGTAGGACGAGGGCACGCCGTCGAGCAGCAGCACCCACCCCTCGTCGACGTCGAGGTCGCGCAGGAGCTCCGCGGTCTGGCCGGTCACCTCGTGCTGCCCGGGCAGGACCTCGGGTGCACCGCGGCGCGAGGGGGCGGGGCGACGGCGGCTGCGCGGCTCGCGCCCCACGGGTCCTCCTGGTCGTGCTCGTGCGGCGGCGGGATGTCCGGATCGTTACGGCTTCGAGACCTGCGGCGCTTGCCCCCGGGCGCCGCGCCAGGGTTCCATCTTCTCCGGGGCAGGCGCAAAGGCGCGCCTCTCCCGCCCGTGCGGTGTCGACCCCCCGCACCGACGACCTCCCGCACGCCGTGCGACCTCCCCGAGATCCCCGCCCCCGACAGGTAGCGTGCGCCCGTGGACGTGCTCGACGCGGGCGCCCGGCTGGGTCCGTACCAGCTGCTGGCACGCATCGGCGAGGGCGGCATGGGCGTCGTCCACCTCGCGCTCGACCCCGAGGGCCGCGCCGTCGCGGTCAAGGTCCTGCGCCCCCACGTGCTCGACGACTCCGGCCGCGAACGCCTCGCCCGCGAGGTCGCGGCGCTGCGCCGGGTCGGGGGCGAGCACGTCGCCAGCGTGGTCGACGCCGACCTCGAGGCCACCACGCCGTACGTCGTCATGCGCTACGTCCAGGGGCGCCCGCTGCCCGAGCGCGTGGAGCGGCACGGCGCCGTCCGCGGCGACGAGCTGCACGCGCTGGCCGCGGGGCTCGGCGCCGCCCTCGTCTCGCTCCACGCGGCCGGCGTGGTGCACCGCGACGTCAAGCCCGGCAACGTGCTGCTCGCCGAGGGCCAGCCGGTGCTCGTCGACTTCGGGCTCGCCCACGTGCTCGACACCACCCGGCTGACCGCGACCGGCCTCTTCCTCGGGACGCCGGGCTACCTGCCGCCCGAGACCGTCCGCGGGTCCGGCGTCACCCCCGCCGCCGACGTGTACGGGTGGGGCGCCACCGTCGCGTTCGCGGCCACCGGTCGGCCGCCGTTCGGCAGCGGCGCCTTCGAGGTCGTCCTGGCGCGCGTCCTCGAGGGCGAGCCGGACCTCGACGGGGTGCCCGACGAGCTGCTGGCGCTGGTCGTGGCCGCGCTCGACCCGGAGCCCGCGGCGCGCCCGAGCGCGCAGGAGGTGGCAGCGCTCGGCGGGGGAGCGGCGACGACCCTGGCGGTCGTGCGGCCGGCGGCGCCGCGCGCGCCCGAGCCCCGGCCCGCGCTCGTGGTGCCGCCGGGAGTCCCGGTCGTGGTGCACGGGACCGTGCCGCGCGAGCCCGTCGCGCCGTACGCCCCTCCGCCCCTGCCGCCGCGCCCGCCCTCCGCGCCGGTGCTGCTCGCCGCGCTCGTCGTCGTGCTCGCCGCCGTCTGCGCCCGTGCGCCCGTCGTGGGCGGCGCCCTCGTCGTCGCCGGGGCGGCCGGCGCCCGCGCCGTCGACCTCGCCTCGCGAGCGCGCCGGTCCCGGGCCGCGCGCCGCGGTCCCGGACGCTCCGACCCCTGGGTGGCGGGCGCCCTCGCGCCCTGGCACCTGCTGCGCGCGCTGGCCGCCACCGCGGTCACGCTGCCGCTCGGCCTGCTCGGCGCGGCGGGCACCGCCCTCGCGGCGCACGCGCTCCTGCCGCCCGGCGGGGCGGACCTGCACCGGGCCGGCGCCGCCGCCGCTGCTGCTGCCGTGGGCGCGGCGCTGCTGTGCTGGGGACCGGGCTGCACCGGCGTACGCCGTGGAGCCGCCCGCGTGCTGCTCGCCGGTGGCCCGAGCAGGGCCAGCCGGGCCGCGACGGGGCTGCTGGCCCTCGTCGCCGCGGCGCTCCTCGTGCTCTCCGCCACCGCGGAGCCCGCCGCGTGGCCCCTCGGCTCCCTGCCGGACCTCGCCCTGCGCGGCTACCGCTGGCTCGCCCCGGCCTAGCCCTCGCGCCCTGCCGAGCGGCGCGCCTCGCGCCCTACCGAGCGGCGCGCCTCGCGCGGTAGGCCGCCACGTTCGTCCGGTTCGAGCACGTCACGTCGCAGAAGCGGCGCGAGCGGTTCTTCGACAGGTCGACGAGCACGTCGTCGCAGTCCGCGGCGGCGCACCGGCGCAGCCGCGGCATCTCGCCCATGCGGATCACGTCGACGAACGCCATCGCGGCCTCGACGGCCATGCGGTCGGCGAGCGGGGCGTGCGGCGAGGTCGCGTGCAGGTGGTAGTCCCAGCCGTCGTGCCGGACGAGCTGCGGCAGGGCGCGCGCCTCGGCGAGCAGGGCGTTGACGAGCTCGACCGCCTCGTCCTCGGGGGCGTCCCACAGCCGCTCGAGGCGGGGGCGCAGCTCGCGGACGGCGCTCAGCTCGTCCTCGTCGTGGGTGCGGTCGCCGGTGAAGCCCCAGGACGTGACGTAGCGCTCCAGGTCGGCGAGGTCCGCGAGGCCGTCGGGCTCGCTGTGCGCGGTGTTGACGAGCTCCGCCGCCGAGGCCAGCGCCATCTCGGTGTCATGGGCGAAAACCACCTTGACTCCTTACTCGCGGCAGACCTACGGTGGCGGCGCGTCACGGGCGTCGGCCCGCCACGGTCGTGACGCTCTCGGCAACCCCGCCGTCGGAGGATCTCATGCCCGGCTCGAGCTCCCGTGGCACCGGCCTGTGGCTGGCGCTGCTCTCGGGCGCGAGCTTCGGCAGCTCGGGCTCCTTCGCGACCTCGCTGCTCGACGCGGGCTGGACACCGGCGGCCGCGGTCAGCGCTCGGCTGCTCGTCGCCTTCGTCGTGCTCACGCCCTTCGCGCTGCGCGAGTTGCGCAGCGGCGTCGCCGGGCTGCGCCGCTCGGCCGGGGCCGTCGTCGGCTACGGCGTGCTCGCCGTCGCGGCGGCGCAGCTGTGCTACTTCGGCGCCGTGCCCCGGCTGGGCGTCGGGGTGGCGCTGCTCCTCGAGTACCTCGGGATCCTGCTCGTCGTCGGCTGGATGTGGCTGCGCCACGGGCAGCGCCCGCGGCGGCTCACCGGTGCCGGCGCCGCGCTGGCGCTGGTCGGGCTCGCCCTCGTGCTCGACCTCGGCGGGGGAGTGCGGCTCGACCCGGTCGGCGTCCTGTGGGGACTGGGAGCCGCGGTCGGACTGGCGGTCTACTTCGTCCGCTCCGCCGAGCAGCCCGAGGACCTGCCGCCGGTGGTCCTCGCGTGGGGCGGCCTGGGCGTCGGCGCGCTGGTCCTGCTGGCGGCGGGGGCGACCGGGCACCCCCGGCTGCACGCGTCCACCCGCTCGGTCGAGCTGCTGTCGCACGCGGTCCCGCCTCTCGTCCCCGTGCTCGGGCTGGCCGTGGTCGCCGCCGCGCTGGCCTACGCGACGGGCATCGCCGGGGCGCGGCTGCTCGGCCCGCGCCTCGCGTCCTTCATCGGGCTCAGCGAAGTGCTCTTCGCCGTGGCCTTCGCCTGGCTGCTGCTCGGCCAGCTGCCCGCCCCCGTCCAGCTGGTCGGCGGCGCCGTCCTGCTCGCCGGTGTCGTGCTCGTCCGCGTCGACGAGCTGCGCGACCCGCAGCCGGCCCTCCCCGAGCCCGCGGGTGCGGGGGCCGTCGCGGGGTAGGTCCCCGCCATGGCCCTGACGCAGCTCGGGTCCGCCGTCGGGAGCGCCCTCGCCAGGGTGTCCGTCCTGCGCGGCGGGCGTCCCATGCACCCCTCCGGGGACACGTACGTCGCCGTCCTCGACCGGCTGCCGCTCGCGCAGCCCTGGGGCGTGGCGTGGCTCGACGCGACCGGCAGCGCGCCCGCGGTGGTCCGGCTCTCGCGCTCGGTCGGGCTGCCGGGACCGGTGCCCGACGTGCTCGGTCTCGCGGTCCGCGTGCCCGGCGCGGGCGGACCGGTCGACCTGCTCCTGGCCACGGCCGGGCTCGGTGCGCTCAGCCGGCACCTGCTGGCCCCGCGCCGCGACACCGCCGGCGCGTACTCCTCGCTGGCGAGCTACGGCAGCCCGCAGGGCCGGGTGACGCTGGCGGCGGTGGCCGAGGACCAGACACCCACGAGCTTCGTGCTCGCCGCCGCGCTCGGGCGCGGACCGTTCGAGCCGTACGCCGTGCTGCGCCTCGGCGCCCTGCTCGCCGCCGACGAGGACCCCGCTGACGCGTACGACGCGGTTCGGCACGCGCCTCCCGGCCTGACGGCCGACGGCGCGATGTCGCGCTTCCGCGCCCCCGCGTACGCCCGGGTGCGCGAGCAGCGCGACGCCCGCCTCGAGTGGCGGGTGCCACAGAGCCCGATCGCGCCGTGACTGGTGCAAAGCGGGGCTCCGCGGGGCACACCTGCCGTCGTGACCGCGACCGAGACCGCCCCACGCTCCGGCTCCGAGGAGCCCCGCCCGGCTGAGCAGGGGGGCGGCGAGCAGGCCGGCGACCCGCGCCGCTGGCGGGCGCTCGCGGTCTGCCTCGTCGCGGCGTTCATGACGCTGCTCGACGTCAGCATCGTCAACGTCGCCCTGCCGAGCATCCAGAAGGGCCTGTCGGCCAGCGCGAGCGACCTGCAGTGGGTGCTCTCGGGCTACGCGGTGGCGTTCGGCCTGCTGCTGGTCCCGGCCGGACGGCTGGGCGACTCGTACGGCCGTCGGCTGGTCTTCATCATCGGCGTCGCGGGGTTCACGCTCGCGTCGGTGCTCTGCGGGCTCGCCCCGTCCTCGAGCACCCTCGCGGGCGCGCGGCTGCTGCAGGGCGCCGCAGCCGGCCTCGTGATCCCGCAGAACGCCGGCGTCATCCAGCAGCTGTTCCGCGGGAAGGAGCGCGGCCAGGCGTTCGGCATGCTCGGCGCGGTCATCGGCCTGTCCACCGCGGTCGGGCCGCTCGCGGGCGGGCTGCTCATCAGCGCCTTCGGCACGACGGAGGGCTGGCGCTGGATCTTCTTCGTCAACCTGCCCATCGGCCTGGTCGTCCTGCCGTTCGCCTGGCGCCTGCTGCCCGGTCGCCCGGAGGAGCGGGGGAGCCGCTCGCTCGACCCCGTCGGCGTCGTCCTGCTCGGCGTCTCCGTGGTCCTCGTCCTCCTGCCGCTCGTCGAGGAGAGCGAGTGGAAGGGCGCCGCGAAGTGGCTGCTCGTGCCGGCCGGGCTGCTGGTCGCCGGGCTGTTCCTGCTCTGGGAGCGCAGGTACGCGCGGCGCGGCGGCGCTCCCGTGGTCGACCTCGGGCTCTTCCGGCTGAAGTCGTACGCGCTGGGCAACGCGATCGGCTCGGTCTACTTCGCGGGCTTCACCGGGATCTTCTTCGTCTACACGCTGTTCCTGCAGCAGGGCCGCGGCTACAGCGCGCTCGAGGCGGGTCTCGCGCAGGTGCCGTTCGCGGTCGGCTCGGGCGTGGCGAGCGCCGTGGGCGGCAAGCTCGTGCACCGGGCCGGCCGTCCGCTGGTGGTCGCCGGGCTCGCCCTCGTCGTCGTCGGCCTCGTCGCCACCGACCTCCTGCTGGGCTCGGCGAGCGGCAAGGAGGTCGGCTGGGTCCTCGCGGTCCCGCTGCTCGTCGCCGGTGTGGGCAGCGGCCTGGTCATCGCGCCGAACACCTCGATCAGCCTGTCCGAGGTGCCGCCCGAGGGCAGCGGCAGCGCGTCCGGGGTGCTGCAGACCGGGCAGCGGGTCGGCACCGCGCTCGGCATCGCGGCCGTGGGGTCGGTCTTCTTCAGCGCGCTGGCCTCGTCGAAGGGCAAGGACTGGTCCGGAGCGCTGGAGCGGGGCCTGCTCGTGGCCACGGCGTTCGTCGTGCTCTCGCTGCTGCTGGGGCTCCTGGACCTGCGCGGTGGCAGGTCCCGCAGCCACGGCCGGCACGAGCGGGCCTGAGCCCGCTCAGCTGGCCGCGCGCACCTGGCCCTTCACCCGGGCGAGCATCGCGGCCATCCCGCGCAGCCGCAGCGGGCTGACGAGCTCGGCGAGGCCCAGCCGCACGTAGAAGTCGTCGGGCACGGCGAGCACCTGCTCCGCGCTCGCGCCCTCGAGCCCGGTGCGCAGGATGCCGGCGAAGCCGCGGGTCGTCGGTGCCTCGGCGGGAGCGTCGAACCACAGGTGCACCGGCCCCGCCTGCTCGACCTCGACCGCGAGGAACAGCGGCGACTGGCACTCCTGGACCTGCTCCATGCCGGCCCGCGAGGCGAAGCGCTCGGGCAGCGCCGGCAGCTCCTGGCCCATCTCGAGCAGCAGCTGGAGCCGGTCGCGCGGCGCGACCGCCGCGAAGTCCTCGACGACCTCCTCGAGCGGCGCGGGCAGCGCGCTCACTGCCCGGAGCCGGTCTCGATGGGGACGCGGACGCTGTTGCCCCACTCGGTCCACGAGCCGTCGTAGTTGCGCACGCGGTCGTAGCCCAGCAGGTGCGTCAGCACGAACCACGTGTGCGACGAGCGCTCCCCGATGCGGCAGTAGACGACCACGTCGTCCTCGGGGCTGAGCCCCGCCCCGCCCTCGTAGAGCGCCCGCAGCTCCTCGAGCGGACGGAAGGTCGCGTCCTCGGCGGCCGCCGTCGCCCACGGGACGTTGCGCGCGCCCGGGACGTGGCCGCCGCGCACCGCGCCCTCCTGCGGGTAGTCGGGCATGTGGAGCAGCTCGCCGGTGTACTCGCCGGGGGAGCGGACGTCGATCAGCGGGGAGCCGAGGTGCGCCAGCACGTCGTCCTTGAAGGCGCGCACGCGGCTGTCGTCGCGCTCGACCACCGGGTAGTCCGCAGCGACCGGCTCCGGCACCGCTGTCGTCAGCTCGCGGCCCTCGGCGGCCCACTTCGCCCGGCCGCCGTCGAGCAGCCGCACGTCCGGGTGGCCGAACAGCGTGAACACCCACAGCGCGTACGCCGCCCACCAGTTGTTGCGGTCGCCGTAGATCACGACGGTCGAGTCGCGCGAGATCCCCTTCGCCCGCATCAGCGCGGCGAACCGCTCGCCGTCGACGTAGTCGCGGGTGACCGGGTCGTTGAGCTCGGTGTGCCAGTCCACCTTCACCGAGCCGGGCACGTGGCCGGTGTCGTAGAGCAGCACGTCCTCGTCGGACTCGACCACGACGAGCCCGGGCTGTCCGAGGTGCTCGGCGAGCCACGCGGTGCTCACCAGGCGCTCCGGGTGGGCGTAGCCGGCGGACTCGGCCTGGGCGTCGACGGGCAGGGCCACGGTTCCTCCACGTGCTCAGCGGGTGGGGGCGTGCCCCCCTTCGCCCTCCGCAACGCACGGACGGCCCGCCGTCATCCTGCACGCCGCCATCCTCGCCGTGGTCCCCCGGCACTGGTCGGACCGGGAGCGAGCCCCCGTAGGGTGCGGCCGTGCCCGCACTGCCCGACGTCCTCGCCCAGGTCCGCGACTGGCCCGTCCCGCACGTGGCGGTCGCCGTCGTCGGCCCGGACGGCATCCTCGCCGCCGAGGGCGACCTCGAGCGGGCGTACGCGCTGGCGAGCGTGACCAAGCCGCTCACGGCGTACGCGACGCTGCTCGCGGTCGAGGAGGGCGCGCTCGCGCTCGACGACCCGGCCGGGCCCGCGGGCTCGACGGTGCGCCACCTGCTCGCGCACGCGTCCGGGCTCCCGCTCGAGGGCCCGGCCCCGATGGCGGCGCCGGGCGTGCGGCGGATCTACTCCAACACCGGCTTCGAGGTGCTCGCCGCGGCGGTGGAGCGCGCGGTCGAGATGCCCTTCGCGGACTACCTCGCCGAGGGAGTGCTGCGCCCGCTCGCCATGCGGGCCAGCAGCCTGCCCGGCTCGGCGGCGCGGGCCGGGGTCTCGACGGTGCGCGACCTCACGGCCTTCGCCGCCGAGCTGCTGCGGCCCGCCCTGCTGCACCCGACGACCGCCGCCGAGCTCGCGGCGGTGCAGTTCCCCGGGCTGCGCGGCCTCGTGCCGGGCTTCGGCAAGCAGGAGCCGAACGACTGGGGGCTCGGCGTCGAGGTCCGCGGCACCAAGGCGCCGCACTGGACCGGTCCGACGCAGTCGCCGGCGACCTTCGGCCACTTCGGGCAGAGCGGCACGTACGTCTGGGTGGACCGCGCGGCGGGCGTCGCCTGCGTCTGCCTCACCGACCGCACGTTCGAGGCCTGGGCGGCGGAGCTGTGGCCGGGCTTCAACGACGCGGTGCTGCGGGCGGCGACCGGGGGCTGACGCAGCCCGCCGTCAGCCCGGGAGGTGCGCCCGGACGGCGGCGAGGTCGTCCGCCTCGGCGGCCTGCTTGTCCTCGCGGTAGCGCACGACCCGGGCGAAGCGCAGCGCCACGCCCCCGGGGTAGCGCGGCGAGCGCTGCACGCCGTCGAAGGCGATCTCGACGACGAGGTCGGGGCGGACGACGACGCCCCACCCGGGGCGCTCCACGGCACGCTCCTGCAGGGCCGCGGTCTGCCACTCGAGCAGCGCGTCCGTCAGCCCCTTGAAGGTCTTGCCGAGCATCACGGGCGCGCCGCCGTCGGGGTCGCGCGCGCCGAGGTGGAGGTTGGACAGCCAGCCGCGCCGGCGCCCGGAGCCCCACTCGGCGCCGAGGACGAGCAGGTCGAGGGTGTGCACGGGCTTGACCTTGACCCAGGCGCTGCCGCGCCTCCCCGCGGAGTACGCCGAGGCCAGGTCCTTGACCACCACGCCCTCGTGCCCCCTGGCGAGCGTCGCCGCGAGGAACCCCTCCGCTGCGTCCACCGGCTGGCCCGGGAGCCAGCGCAGTGCGCGCACCCGGTGCTCCTCCGGGACCACGCGCTCGAGCTCGGCGCGGCGCTCCTCGAGCGGGACGCCCAGCAGGTCGCGCCCGTCGAGGTGCAGCAGGTCGAAGAAGACCGGCGTGAGCGCGCGGTCGCCGCCGCCGGGCGTCCGCGTCCCCGTGCGCGACGCCGTGTCCTGGAAGGCGTGCGGGCGGCCGTCGTCGCGCAGCGCGACGGCCTCGCCGTCGAGGACGACGCGCTCCACGGGCAGGGCGCGGGCGAGCGCGACGACCTCGGGGAGCCGGCCCGTCAGGTCGTCGAGGGTCCGGCTGAGCACCACCACCTCGTCGCCGTCGCGGTGGACCTGCACGCGGATGCCGTCGATCTTCTCCTCGACGGAGGCGCCGTGCTCCATGCCGGCCAGGGCCTCGCCGACGCTCGGGCTGCTCGCCGCGAGCATGGGGTGGACGCCGCGCCCGGGGACCAGTCCCACCTCCGCGAGGGCGCCGGGTCCGCGGGCGACGAGGAGGGCCGCGACGGCGGGCAGCGAGCCGCTGAGCATGGCGGCGCGGCGCACCTCCTCGAGCGGGGCGTCTGCGGCTGCCGCCCACGCCTCGAGCACCTGCGCCTCCAGCGCGCCCTGGCGCAGCTCGCCCAGGAGGAGCCGGCGCAGCAGGTCCTGCTCCTCGGCGGTGGCGGCGGAGAGCAGCGAGCCCAGCCGGTCGGCCCGCCGACCGGCGCTCCCCGGTCCGCGCTCCGTGCTCAGCGCCTCGACGGCGGCGTCCACGTCGAGCACGTCCAGGCTGCTGCGCTCCGCGGGCGCGGGCAGCGCGCGCAGCGACGACCAGCCGACACCGGTCGCCCGCTGCCGCACGTCCCCGGCGAGGTACGCCGTCACGACGGCCGCGTCCTCGGGGGAGCCGCCGGCGAGCACCTCGCGCAGCAGGGCCTCGAGCACGCGGCCCTTCTCCCGCCGGGAGCGGGTCGCGGCGACGGCGCTGCTGGCGGCCACCAGCGCGGCGAGCGTGGTCATGCCACGCATCGTGGCAGGGCCCACCGACGCTCGCCCGGAGGAGCGCGTCAGGCGGCGCCGAGCGCCCCCGGGCGGAGCGACGGCAGGGTGCGCTGGCGCGGGCGCACCGGCTGGCGGTGGGCGAGCGACTCGCGGAGGAGGGCGCGCCCCCGGTGGAGCCGGCTGCGGACGGTCCCGAGCTTGACGCCGAGCACCTCGGCCGCCTGCTCGTAGCCCATGCCGTCGACGTCGCAGAGCACGACGGCGTCGCGGTACGCAGGGGGGAGCGCCGCCAGCGCGGCGCGGACGTCCACGTCGAGGGTGCTGTCCGTCCACGCGTCCTCCGAGGAGGGGGAGGCGGTGCCGAGCGCCACGAGGTCGTCGTCCGCCACGGCCTCGATGAGGATCCGCTTGCGCCGGCGCCACCGGTCGCGGAAGAGGTTCATCGTGATGCGGGTGACCCAGCCGTCGAAGTTGCCCTCGGTGTAGGAGTCGAGGGAGCGGAAGATCCGCACGAACACGTCGTGCGTCAGGTCCTCCGCGTCGGCGGCGTTGCCCGTGAGCCGGTAGGAGAGGCGGTACACCCGCTGCTGCTGCTCGCGCACGATGCGCTCCCAGTCCTCGCTGCTCGCGGTGGGGGAGGTCGGCGTCACGGGTGCCGGCGTCACGGGTGCCTGCGTCATGGTGACAGGAGACCCCGTGGCCGCGAAAGCAGTGCGAAAGCACCGGGAGGGGCGCGGTACGCTCTTCCCCGGCGCGCGGGACCCGCGTGCCGCGGCACGGGTCCACCCGTGCCGGAGGGGCGTAGCTCAACTGGCAGAGCAGCGGTCTCCAAAACCGCAGGTTGCAGGTTCAAGTCCTGTCGCCCCTGCACCGACGACCAGGTCCGCACCGCGCCCGCAGCTCCTGCTGCGGGCCCGTGCGCGGGCCGGCTCCCCACGACCGCGCGAGGCGGTCGCGACGCCGCTGCCCCCGCCCACCAGCGGGGAGCAGGATGCCCGGGGGAGCGGTCGCAGGGGCTGCCGGAGGCCGAGTTGACAGGTCTGCGGGAGTCGCGTAAGTTTTCTCCTCGTGCCTCGCGAGAGGAACGGACACCAGGGGGTCACCCCCGGCGGCCGGTCTCGGAGGCGGAAAGTCGCGAAAGGATCTGCTAATGTAGATCTCGCAACGACAACAACCACGAAAGACGCCCGGAAGGGCTGGCAGCGTGTGTGCTCGTTTCTTGAGAACTCAACAGCGTGCTATTCGAGGAAGATGCCATTTGTTTTGTCCTCGTCGCCCGC